>NZ_JAXOVV010000001.1:162904-535040 GCF_036663415.1 Salinicola sp. 4072
CGGGGGGGTTGGTCTCTGGGTGGTTTTCCCCCCACCCCCCGTCCACCCCCCCCGCGCCGGCTCCCCCCGGCGCGGCGATGACGGATGCCGGCGTTGTTACATCAGGTTGTTGTCTTGCAGGTAGCCCACGACCGAGTCGTAGAATTCCTGGGTGATGTCGTTGCGGCCGGCCCAGTTCTGCCACTCTTCCTGGGCGATGCGACGGAACTTGGCACGCTCTTCGTTGGACATGTCGACGAGGTGGATATTGGGATCCTCGCGCGCTTCACGTACGGCCTCGAGATCCAGCGTCTTCAGCTTGGCGACCATTTCGTAGGCCATCTGATCGACCGAGACTTCCAGAATCGACTTGAGATCGTCCGGCAGGCCATCCCAGATCTGCTTGTTGAGCGAAACGGCGACCATCGGCAGCGAGTGGAAGCCCGGATAGTTGGGATAGTTGGCGAACTCGTACAGGCCCTGGGCGTAGTTGGTCGCGAATACCGTGTAGTCCGCCGCGTCGATTACCCCTTTTTCCAGCGAGGTATACACTTCGGAGCCCGGCAGGTTGACCGGCGTCGCCCCCGCCTTCTCGAAGATGTTGTAGACCATGCCTTCCGGCGCGCGCACCTTGAGGCCCTTCAGGTCTTCGACCTTCTCGATCGGACGCGAGCTCGGGAAGGACTCCAGCCCGGTCGCCGCGGCACCGATCAGGTGAACGCCATAGGGCTCGACCAGTTCGTTGTAGATCTGCTCGCCGCCGTGATACTTCATGTAGTCGAGGAACTGGTACGGATCGCTCCAGGCACCAACCAGGTTGCCGATCATGCCGAAGGCCGGATCCTGGCCCGAGAAGTAGCTGGGATCGGTCAGGTGCCCCTGCAGAATGCCGGAACTCACCGCCTGCAAAGTCTGGTTGGCCTGCACCACGGCATTGACCGGCAGGATCTCGATGGCGATACGCCCGTTCGACATCTTCTCGACGTTCTCGGCCCACTCCTTCTTGATCTCGAACTGCGGCTCGCCGGCGGTCTCGGACGTCTGAAAGGTCCATTCATAGTCGGCAGCCTGGGCATTGAGCGCGAACGCGCCAAGCGCAGCGATGGCCAACCCTTGAAGTGGCATGCGTAAAGTCATTGTGAGTCTCCAGTAGCGTTTGTTATCGCTCGAATGTCGTTGGGGACAGCGTGATCGAAGGCGATCGTTGCAAGATGTCCTCCATTCCCAGATCCCGGCCGGTACGTTCCAGCACCGAGAGCGCCGCCTGCTCGGCGGCTTCCGGCTGACGCAGGCGAATCGCCTCCATCATCCGGAAATGGCGCGCCATGCTGTCGTCGAGTTCATCGGCACTGTGATTGGAGCGCTCGACGATCAGGGCGATGGCGGGTCTGAGCACGTGACTGATCTGTGCCCAGATAAGATTGTGGGAGGCCGCGAAGATCGCTTCGTGGAAGGCCACGTCGTAGTCGTCGTGGCTCTGGCCCTGCCAGCGCAGATCGGCCTGTTCGAGGGCACGAATCATGCCTTCGTAGGCGGTCTCGATGGCGAGCAGATCCGAAGCCGTGGCATGGGTCGCGGCCAGGCCGGCCACGAAAGGCTCGACGGCCACGCGAAAGGCGAAGACTTCCCGCTGCAGCCGCGGGTTGGGCTGGGCGTAGCGCGCCATCCAGGCGCTGACCTGAGGATCGAGCAGATGCCAAGCCGAAAGCTCGCGCACCCGTGTGCCCTGCCCGGAAACCCGCACCAGCAAGCCGACGTTGACCAGCTTCTGCAGTGCGCTGCGCACGGTACTTCGGCTGACACCGAAGCGCTCGCAGAGGTCGATCTCCCGCGGGATCGTCTCGCCGATCGCGTAATGGCCGCTGAAAACGGCCTCGGCGAGGGCTTCGGCGATGTCCGGTCGCTGACTACGACTCGTAGCGGCCGTGGCATGACTCATGGGATCCCGCGCTTCCTTGTAGGACTAGGTACAGGTTATGTCCGACATAGGATCAACCAAACGCCGTCGACTTGCCTTTAGACTTTGGTCGGCAAACAAGCCGCCAAACAAAAAGGGTATATGCGGCTGAGAACTTTATTTCACCATCAACCCAGCGGGGCGGCCTCGGCCGCTCTGCTGGTTTTTTATGGCACAACATTCACGCCTATTCGGTCAGCAAGCATCAGCACGGACGGGAACAATCTGCGATCAGTGAGATCAAGAGGCTCCTCTACCTGGCGGATTGCCTCTGGCGCCACGCGGTCCCCGAACAGAATCAGAGCCCGATCGGTATCGTCTTGGCGCGAGACCCAGAACAATCCCTGAACATCGAGATGCTGAGCATGAATCGCGCGAGCCCATTCCCTGGTGGCCGGATACTGATCCGCTTCCGTGTCGATGAGTTCGTTCCGCTTTATACCCATGGCACGTAGAGACTTGCTGGTCAGATCCGCCAGCACCAACCGTTGCGTGACTTCTATGCGCGAGCACTGACGCTTCAGGAGTCGAGATCGGGGAAACGACTTGGGACCAGGGGTAAAGGGTACGTCGTGAAACACTGTCTCCATTGCTGCCCCATCGAAGGTATAGGCCGCGTAAAGGGTAGGAATCACGTCTCCGTTGTCATCGAGCAGCGGACTGAAGCGAGCACTGCCCCGTAAGCTGGGGTTGAAGGCAGTACCGGCATATTCAGCTTTATGCACCCGATGCAGGACTACCCCCGGCTTGATCGTCACCGTGTGAAGCAGAATCTTCTCCGGAGGCTTGGGTGTCGACAAAGCACCGGACGCGACCGACGTTTCGCGTCTAGCCATGCTCAACACCGACCCGTTCCTGGTCGGCCGCTGCGAGCACGCGCTCTGGATCGGTATCCAACACATCCTGTGGCCTCTGCCCGCCGAGATAGCTGTTGACGGAGGAGAACCAATAGGCCAGCCCCCAACCATCCTTGCTATTGCCAAACAGCTCGAGGATCGGTTTCAGCCCTTTCAGGGGCCGGTACCCGTTCGTCTTGTCCAGAGCGTAGGCAGGGAAGAGATCGACATTACGATGCTGGATAGCAAAGATCCTATGCTGCCGTTTCCACTTGCTCGTCTGGGCGCTCGGGTTGTCGGATGCCAGCCCTGCCATCTGGCCAATTTCGCGGGCTGTGAGCCAGCTCGTGCTTTCCAAAGCTGCCTTCCGGGCACGCCCCTCCATTTCGGCCTCGAGGAGGGCGGTCTTGTCCAGACTGACGAACTCCACATAGGAATCGATCACTCTGGACATGGCTTGGCGTTTGCGTTGGTGCAGCTTGCGTTCAAAATCAATGGTCACGTGACGGACCAGCTCGGTCAGCACGGTGGCTTGCTCATCATCCCCACTGTCTCGGAACAAGGCGATGACATCAGTTTCCAGTGGGCGGCCCAGCCTTGCCTGGATCTCTTTAGCCGAGCCGATCAGCACATAACCTTCGTTTTCAAGGATGTTTTCTTTCATGACACCCTCCTTTTTTGAGGGTAATGGAAGTAAGCACCAATGCAACATAGCATACTTTACCACCATGCGGGGACAGCGTCAGTCAGGCGCTGCGCGCCAGGCCTGGCGCACAACAACAAAAAGGGCCGGTCATCGAGACCGACCCTTCCAGTAAACAGCGAAATATTCCACTCGCGGCACGTCAGGTTTCTTCAGCGCTCCCGCGGTTGCATGCCCGAGGCCAGATGAGCCTCGCGGTGCCTCAATAGCCCCCATAGCAGGACCAGCCAGAACGGGTACACCATCACCCCGCTGTTATGGGCCAGAAAGACCTGCGACAGCCCGAAATCCATGTAGGTCACCGGCAACAGTATTCCGGCTATGGCAATGGACTTGAGTGCAAGATCATCGCTCGACAACCGCTTGCCGAAGAGACGCATCGGCACGAGGTAGAGCGCCAGCAAGGCCAGCAGCCCAAAGACACCCCGTTTCAGCCAGGCATCCAGGTACTCGTTATGAACGTGGCCCCAATTCTTGATAATGGGAGCAGCCCGCCCTTCGGCGATCAATCGATCCCGAGCCTGTTCGTAGCCCTGGTCCCCCCAACCGAAGATGAGCTTCTCGGGGATCAACTCCACCGCGGCATGCCACATGGCGAAACGCGCCCCCAAAGAAGTACGCGTATTTCCCTCTTCGAGATACTGCTGAACGTTGGAAAACGCAGCGTTGACGCGGCTTTGCACCCCGAGTTGCGGCACGGCATACACGGTTACCCCGATAGCGACCACCAGCACACCCAGGCCGACCAGCCAGCGCCGAGCAAAATAGCGGGCATAGCCGCGATAAAGCACCAATAACACGAAGGGAAAGCCTACCCAGCCACCCCGGCTGCCGGACATCAGGGACCCCATTACCCCCATGAGCGCGCCCAGCGCTAGAAGAGGCACCCAATACCTGGCATTGCGCTGCGTGAAGGCCCAGCCGAGGCCGGCCAGGCACAGCACGCCAAACAACATGTTGAGGTCGCCATACTGAATGACATGGGTATAGCCACCCGCCCGCGCCACACCTTCGATGAGCTTCTGCCACACCGCCCAACTGCCCGAAGCGATAGCCCCTATCGCGATACCGGACCACATGACCGACAGCCGCGGCGGATAGGCCACGAGCCAAAACAGCACCGGCACCGCCAACAGGAAGCGACTGGGCTTATCCAGACCGCTAGAGCCCTGTCCATCGACCAGCGCCCGGGACGCAGCGACCACGAAATACGCCAGTAGAATGGCGATGATCGCCTTGTCCTGACGGTTCAGATCGAACCCGGGCCGCAAGGCCAGCAGTACCGGCGATGCCAGCAACAGCAAGGCCGGCCCCAGCGAATAGCCGGTAGGCACGACCAGGGCAATGGCGCCCATCAGAAACACGGCGATATGGGTGTAGGCCGAAGCCACGGCGCCTACCCCTTTATGACGATCCAATACGTTGATCACGAGACTCTTCCGCTAACCAGAAACAACAAGCCGATAATGCCAGGCGGAAGTATACGGGCCGGGCGCCCCGATCTCGAACGGCTACCTCTCGTTAGGATCTGCCTGAAAAGTCAGCGAGCGATGCTCAGGCTGGATTCAGAGCGGCAATGCCTTTCCAGGGCCAAAGCAGCAATGTACTTCATATCCCCGAGCATCAGCAGCGCCAAATGTGGCAAATCACCTTGCCCCGTGCCGGTAACGGGCGAAAAGCCTTATCTCAAAGCACTGTCACAAGGCGTTCGGATCGCAGAAGCCTCTGACGACGGTCAACGCAATGATTCTTAGATCTAGCCATAGCGACCAGTTGTCGATGTACCAGAGATCGTGTTCTACACGCAGCCGCATCTTTTCGACATCCTCCGTCCCGCCCCGCAGGCCATTGACCTGCGCCCAGCCGGTGATCCCCGGCTTCACCTTGTGGCGCTTCATGTAGGATTCGACGACGTCCTTGTAATACTCGTTGTGCGCCAGCGCATGGGGCCGCGGCCCGACGATGGACATGCGCCCCTGCAACACGTTGTAGAACTGCGGCAGCTCATCCAGCGATGTACGCCGGAGAAAGGCGCCGAATCGGGTCACGCGAGGATCACCCTGCCTGGCCTGGGTCACGGCGCCATCGGCCTCCGTATGCACTTCCATCGAACGGAACTTGTAGACCTTGAAGCGACGGCCGTTGCTGCCCATGCGGTACTGCTTGAAAAGGACCGGCCCGGACGACTGCAGCTTGAGAACCACCGCGATAATAGCGCAGGCAGGCAGCGACAAGAGCAGGAACAAGCTACCCAGTACCAGGTCCTCTACCCGCTTCAGGAAGCGCGACGTTTCCCCCATGGAGGTCACGCTCAAATCGAGCGCGAAGTTCCCCGCCACCTCGCTGATGCGGTGATTGAGAAGCCGCATATCCTGAAACTCGGGAATGAAGCGCACCTCCGCCGTCTGGTGGCGCAGCGCATGCATGATCTCGCGCACCGCCCCTCCCATTTCCAGCGGCAGGCAGAGCCACACCTCGCGGGCCCCGGAATCCTGCACCCGGCGGGCAAGACAGCTGAGGAAGGCCGAATCCGGTGCCTCCTTCAAGCGCTGCACGCCGGAAATCGCGAAGCCCTCCCCCGGCGTCTTGCGCATGCTTCTGGCCACCTTGAGCAGGTTCGGGGCAGGCCCCACGAGAAAGACGCCCCGAAGGTTCTTGCCCGATCGCCTCGCGCTTTTGAGCAGCAACATCACGAGTACGCGAAAGCCGGCCGCCAGCCCCAGCGAGAACAGCAGTGTCATCCCCAGCCACAAGCGCGAATAGCGAACCGAGGCTTCGGCCAGGTAGATGATCGACGTCGCCAACAACGCAACGATGCCCCAAACGGCCACCAGTCGAAACAGAATGTTGGAGAGCCGGGTGGTGCGCCAACGCACGTAAGCGCCAGCGATGAAGTTGGCCATCACGACGAAGATGGCCATGATCATCATGGCCAGCAGAAAACGATCATGTACAGCCAGCGTACCGAACCGGATACAGTGGGCCAGGAAACCCGACAACAGCACAGCGCCGGCATCGATCAAGGGTACGAATATCTGAGCCGGATATCGCTCGGTAATACTTCTCTGTTGTCTCGAAACGCTCATCGGCCGTTCAAGTCATCCATGACGGAAATGTCAGCGACTCTATAACAACATAGTGCGCGGCGCGATGACCTGCACTTAAAGTAAGAGGAAATACTGAAGCGAAGGGAATGCTGGAAGCATGCTCGATGACCGGCGGCTTCAACCCCGCATTGAGCAGCGCCAGACGCAGACGCAACGGGTTCAGCTCGGCGTAATAGCCGTGGGTATATTCCTGGTCGGTCACATAGCCTGTTTCCGGCGATGCCATGGCAACTCTCCTGCGATTGGTGTCATCCATCATTGCGGGCAAGAACGCCCTGCGACCTCCCCCCCACTCGCCACGACCGTGAAACGCGCCAGTTCGCCATTGACCCGCAAGACGGCTTTCACGGCCGCATCGCGCCGCTGCGCATCTTCCGCCATGCCCTGCTCCCGATACGCCTGACACATCGCGAGCGCAGCAGCCCGCCCAGCTTCGGGATGAGCCGCCAATGCGACGGGCAGCGCGCAGGGCTGTGAAGCGAGACGTTGACGGAGAAGACCGAACAGGCTGGCATTCTTCGGCGCCTCCGCCAGCACGGTTTCAGCGGGGTGGAAGGCGCCGGCCAGCGTGAGCGCGATCATGTAGTTGGACGCCGCCTGCAACTGCACGAACCCGGCCGCCGTCACGGTGATTAGAGGAAAGAATGGCGCCAGTTCGGGAAGCAGATGATTGGGATAGACCCGCGCCTGCCAGTAGCGGGCCGCGACGCGGGCAAAGTGGCGATAATCGGCCACCGGGACGAGACGCGAGGCTGCGAACGGCAGCACCTCGACCGGCGGTTTGGCCGGATCGACGGTATCGTTGGCGACATCGACATAGAGCGTGCCGATCAGAAAGGCGTTCTGAAAATACTCGCCGCGCAGATCGCCCCAGACCTGCCGGACATTGCCGCCGTGCTTCATGAACGCCGCCAGCGCCCGGTAGCCCTGCGCTGCCTCGCCACCGAGTGTCGCCGGGTCGAGCTGCTGCAACTGGCGCTGCACCGCCTGGGAAATTTCCAGACACTGGCCCAGCGGAAACGGCTTACCCTGCTTGACCGGCCGGGCCTGACGCAATGCCGGGTCGAGTTCGCCACGCAGCGCCAGAAACAGCGACTCCAGCGCCGCCAATGCGGGCGATAGAAAGCGCACGGTCAGCGCCTGTTCGCGCTGCTCATCGGGAATACGGGGCTCGTTGGGGAGCAAGGGGCTAGCCACGATGCAATGCACCTTAAATTGCCGATACTGGATATCGGCTAGTTATTGCTCGTCAGCAGTCGAAACGTTTCGAGACCGCCTCAACCCCTAGCCGTGGCGAAGTACGGATCCATCGTGCCGCGAGCGGCGACCTGCAGCAACAGATTGCCAGGCTGATCGATAGTGCCTGCCGTAGGCTGAGCTGCGAATGCCGGCAGGCGCCAGGATAGCGGATCATGACATCAAGCCAGTGAAAGTTTTGATCTTGCGAAAGACCCGTCGAATCAGGCAAAAGCCCATAACCGAGCGGCCACGAACATCGCCAACGGGACAAGTAATGTCGAGATGGCGACAGCCGGCAACCCCGAGATCGAAGTCGTGGCCAAAAGGCTGGCCAGTATCCCGTTGTTGGCCGCAAAGCCCGCTAACGCGATCAGGAAGAAACGCCCCGAGCGCCCTCGGCGTCGGAAGGTGAACCGTCGATGTCCCCACAGTGAGACCTGAAAAGCGACCAGGAAGGCCAACACATTAGCCAGGAAGGGAGAGACCGAAGCCCAACACCAGAACACCGCGGCGGCAACAGCGATATGCACCAGTGTCGCGAGCACCCCCACACCGCCAAACCGCATCAGCGTGGCCAGCTCCTCGGTCCAACGCCTCATCGTTCACGCTCCCCGTGAGCGGGATCGTCTGCATCCTCTATGCGCTTGTCGCTTCCTTCGAAGGTTTTGCCGTGCTGTATCGACTCGGCCTTGTTGCTACCCAGGCTATCCACTTCCACCAGATACAGCGGGCGTTGCTTGACCTCCACGAACAGCCGCGCCATGTACTCCCCCAGCACGCCGATCGACAGCAGTTGCATACCGCCGAAAAACAGCACTGCCGACATGACAGACGCATAGCCCGGCGTATCGCGTCCGAACACCAGCGCCTTGAAAACGATCACCAATATGTAGACGAAAGACAGTAGCGCAACGCCACCACCGATATAGCTCCAGACTCGTAACGGGAGCGTCGAGAACCCCACCAGGCCATCGAGCGCGAAGTTCCAGAGCTTCCAGAGATTGAACTTCGACTCCCCGACCTGCCGAGCCGGGCGTTCGTAAGGCACACCCACCGACCGATAGCCGGACCAGGCAAACAACCCTTTCATGAAACGGTTTCGCTCGGGCAGACGTTTAAGCGCCTCGACGACCTGGCGGTCCAGCAAACGAAAGTCGCCGGCATTATCCGGGATAGGCGTCGGAGAAATACGATTGAAAAGGCGATAGAAGAGATTCGCCGAGGTGCGTTTACGACGCGTGTCTTCGTGGCGCGATACGCGAACGCCGTAGATCATCGCGTAGCCCTCATCGAGCCATAGCCGAATGAAATCGTTGATCAACGCCGGGGGGTCCTGCAGGTCGACATCCATGGGGATCACCCCATCGCCACGAGCGTGATCGAGGCCGGCCGTCATTGCCGCTTCCTTGCCGAAGTTGCGCGACAGCTTCAGCCAGCGTACGCGGCTATCCCGCTGCGCGGCCAACTGCAGCGCCTGCAGCGTGTTATCGGTGGAGCCGTCGTCGACGAAGAGAATCTCAAGTTCGACATCCGGGTAATCGACTTCGCGATCAATAGCCTCGAGGAACGGCGCTATCGCCTCATCCTCGTTCTTTACGGCCACAACCAATGTGACTAATTTGCTCATGATTTTTTGGCCTTAAATGACGATTCGACGTCCGGCGAAGTCCGGGCTCTCTCCCAACGGCCAGTGCCATTGGTCGCGCACGAAAATCTCGAAGGCGGCCGCCGCATTGGGATAATCGGTATCGATCATCAAGCCGCCCGCCAGGACATGAGCCGGCGATCCGCATACGATCCAGAGGCAAAACATGCCCAACACAATGGCGGCGAGATAACCCAGCCAACCGTTAATAGAGATTCTTGCGCGCCGCTCAGCCATCAGAGTTTCACTACCTGTCGAGTTCATTCGATACCGGACCCAGTCGTCGAAGCCACGCCATAACCAAGCGCCATCAAAGTGCGTGTACCAACATCAAGGTGCGCGTACCGCGATCGTCACCTTGTCGACCACGAAGCACTCCACACCTACGGCACCACATGCCTGGTCCGCCAGTTGGTTGTCGGTAATCGCGTAGACTCGATTCGCTTCCAGTTCACCACGGGCCACTCGCGCCACTTCAGCAGCCGTTGCCTCTTTCAATACTTGCGCATTGATACGTGCGAAATACGCCACATTCAACGCCACGTCATGACGAACCGCCAGCCAGGCATAAGGCTTCAGCGTGCCCAGGTCGTCTCCCGGCAGGTAGCTAAGCGACTCGTGCGAGTCCAGCAAGGCGGCCAACCGAGTGTCTTCCAGCGCGGGATAGGGAGAGCCATTCGCCACGGATGCCACACGGCCGGCCAGCCCCGCGTGAACGAAATGATGAAAGGGCTTCAGATCAGCCCACTGCACCAGCCATGCAATGACCAACAGGGCGACCAGGTTTCGATTGAGGACCGTTCTGGAGAGATAAACCATGCCGAGAAGCATGAGCCCGTACAGCAGCGGCCACACCATGCGACCACTAGAGCGAATGTACTCGGTCAACGGCGCCAGCAGCGCGGGGTAGTCCACCGACCAGACCAGCTTGCCGATCACCCACCGGTCGCCAAGGGCGAAGACGAAAAGTCCGAGCAGCGCCACGGCGACCAACCAGACTTCCCCGCGCAGAGGATACAGCTGTGCCCACCGCAGCCGGCGTACCGCGACCAGGAACCCGGCCAGGAGAAACAATAACGCCCCGATTCCGGCATAGGCCTGGCCCTCGTATTGACCGGCAATCGGCGTCAACCAGCCGGGCAGCACACGCGACGCCCCGCTCACTTCCGTCCCCTTGAAGAACCAGGCCTCGGACAGCGGATTGATGTAAGTCATGGCCTCGGCGGAAAAATAGCCGAAACCCGAACCCGGGCCGACCTCCAGCCCATACTGGAAATACCCCGCCAGCCACATAGTCGCAAGGACACAAACCACACTGATGACGGCCCCCAGCCCCAGGCTCACGCCGGTATCGATCCTTCGGCCCGTCACCGACCTGAACAACTGGCAGACCCACCAGGCGGCCCACAGCGTCCCGACCATGAAAAAGAGATAGAAATGCACCAGTACGGCAATCAGCATCAAGATCAGCCAGTGCACCATGGCGCCGACATGATGACCGACCCGGCCCCCGGGGCGCAGCGCCAACCCCAGCCCCCACAGGATGAGCCAATGCGCCGTCAACGCCTCATGCCCATGCCCCCCCAGGCCCCGCATCGCGACGATAGGCAGCATGATGACCAGCGCAGCGAAAAGCACCGAAGCCACCGGGCGACACCGCAACCGCAACGCCAATCCACAGGCGAACGTCGCATTCAGGACATGATTCAACAGCATCACCAGACCCTGATACTGGAACGGATCCGGCAAAACGTCGTGAAACAGCTTGAGCGGCAACGCCAGAAGCGCTATCGAATCGGTAAAGACGATACTCGAATCGATGAGCGTGCCGAACTGCGGAATCGCGCCCAACGGCCAGCGCCACTCGTCGCGACGAAACGCATCCCAACCGATGAAATGCTGAAACGGGTCGCCCTCGGTGAGCAACCACCGAACGTGGGTCGGATCGATCGTCGCCCAGCCGTATAAATGAAACGCCAGCCAAGCCCCCAACAGAGCGGAAGCGACAATCGCCAACGCCTGATCATGACACGCCATGGCCGAACCGAACCGTGCCATGCCGCTATGTTTCGCTGTCATTGTCGGCTCGCTCCCAACCGGCAAAAGTGATCCTGTCCACGGCAATGCAGCGCATTTCCGGCAACTGGCTTACAGACTCGACCAACGACTCATCGGTCAAGACATCCAACGTATCGTGATTCGGCTCGCGCTCGGCGAACGCCCCCTCGGCCAGCGCATTCAAGTCCTCGCGAGCCAGCCAGGGGAAGGGCTCGCAGGAATGTCCAGCGGGCGTCAGCGCCTGCATGTTGCCACGCACGAAGCCATGCCAAGGCGCCAGATCCCACTGTAGTGCCACGCAGGCAGCCAACACCGCAAGCCAGTACGCGCAGGCATTCGCCGCAGCAAAGACAGCAGCGACAGGAATACGACGACATAAAGCAACGGCCAGGCCATGCGGCCGCTGGAACGCAGATATTGCATCACCGGTTCCAGCAATGCCGGATATCGCCACTCGAACGACCAGCGGCCGAAAACCCAGCGATCACCGGACGCCAAACCTCGGCCCGCCAATTTACAGGCAAGTGCCAGACTCGCCAACAGCAGCACCCCCAACCCGGCGAAGGCAAAGCCTTCGTACTCCCCTGAACCGGGGAAAGCCATCCCGGCACCAAACGGGACACACCATGAAAATCCGGCCCGCCGAAAACCGCATCAACGCCGGAGACTGGTTGAATGGCTTGCAGACCGACAACCACCAGGACTGGTGGATTGCCTGACCCGCAAACTGTCAGCTGACACAAAAAAACCCGAGGCCGGAGGCCTCGGGCTTCATCCTTCGCTTAGTCTAACGAGTCATCAGGCTACAGCGTCAGCCGCCGTGGATTCCTGAACGCCCAGCTTCAGTGCGAAGTCATCAGCTGTCACGCCTTCGCCGTCGCTATTCGAGTAGACGTAAGTCGCGTCATCGAACTCGAAGGAGACGTAGCCAGCATCCGCAGCAGCGCTGGTATCCGCGGCAGCGGTGAACGCGGCATCCAGATCGGTGCTATCACTGACGTTACTGGTCACATCGGTGAGCGTAACGGCATCACCATTGAGAGCGGTCAGCGTATCGTCGCCATCGAGATCGAAGCCGGTCACGACATCCATGTTTTCGTAGCTGGAAGTAGCAAGCATATTTCCCGTCGCAACGCCTTCGTCATCAGTCTCCTCTGTCGCTACCGATATTGACGCCGCACCGCTACCCAGCTCGATATTTTCCTGTGCGTAATCGGCACCGGTATACGTCAAGTCGCCATCCAGTCCAGAAGCATCGAAATCATCGAACTGGCGGCCGGACGCTTCATAATTGACGTTGGCATCGCCCGTCAGATTCATCGTGCCACCGGTGAACTCATCGGCCGTTTTCAGCACCTTCAGGTCGAGCGTACTATCCGCCCCTTCGGCATTGACCGCTTCGACATTCACCGAATCTCCCGCATCACGCAGGATCATCGGGGAGCCGTCTTCACCCATGCCAGCGGCCGTGGCAACCACATTCTGATCGGCAGTCAGGTGAGCGAGATCCCCACCGGATTGAAAGCTGAAGCTCTGAGCGTCGGATAGCTGCTCGGCATCGACCTTGGAATAGCCTTCGAACGTGAAGGATTCGAAACCGCTGACATTGCTCTCGATGTAACCGCTATCGGGCGACAGGCTGTCCGTCACCGTCAGCGAATCGTTGCCTTCGCCGCCGTCGATAGCCATCGCAGTATCGCCACCGCTGATATCGTCGACCGTGAGCGTGTCGTCACCGCTACCAGTCGTCACGCTAGTGGCATTATCGAGCACGCCATCACCGATCGTGACATCGCCGCCATACCCCGAGGCATCGATATCCGCCCCGTTCTCGGCAGAACCGACAGCGGCACCGGTCAGCTCGAAACTACCGCTATCACCGGTAATCTCCAGATTCTCCAGCGGCCCGGCAATGGAGCCATTCATCTCCAGAGAAGAGTCACCTGCCGCGTCCACGGCCAGCGAAGTCAACGTGCTGTCCTGCTGAATTCCCGAAAGCGTCACGGCGGAATTCGCGATTCCCAACTGGGCTGACGCAGCCGAACCAGTGTCCAGATTGAGAGTGATATTCTTGCTGCCCTCGACCATGAGGGTCTTGTCGGCGGTCAAACCATCGACATTGATCGTTTCATTGCTGTCGACGCCAGTAAAACGAATGGCCTGGTTATCGCCGAGCGAGAAACTCCTGTTATCAGCCGTAATCTCGCCGCCATCGACAACTTGAATCTGCTCATCGGCCGGAGGTGTCTGCTCATCACCACCATCGGCCGGAGGTGTCTGCTCGTCACCAGTCGAGGCATCGATCTCAGCCTTGGCGGCAGCGATCTGCTGCTCGGAAGTCTCGCCGTCGACTTCGGAGATCAGGCTCTGCGCCTCATCCACGTCGTACTCGCCTTCCGCCACGTTATCCGTGTAGTACTGGGCGACTTCCGTCCTGGCGTCGATGGCATCGATGTCAGAACCCTGCGCGGCATTCATGATGGTGACAGCGATTTCCGACAGCGATTTGTCACCGCTGGCCAGTATCCCCGCGTAATAGCTCTGCCCTGTCGCGTCAGCGCTACGACCGAACAGCTGCTGATACAGCGAGTCGACGAGCTCATCGTTCCCGAGATCGCCATATTCCTGAGTGAATTCTTCCGAATTGCCGAATGCGTCCAGAATCGCGCCCTGGCCTTCGGCATCGGCACGCTCGGCCCAGTACATCTGGCCGGCTGAATCAGCCGGACGGCCGTAGTACGCCACATAAAGGCTTTGCACAAAGTCGAGAGAAGCTTGTGATGCCATGCGGTTGATCTCCATATCGGAGCGCATGAATGCGGCTAACCGAGAGCCCGAAACGCGCTGCCCGGATGATCTGGCATGCTGCCAGCCCTATCAGGCCGATCCATGTGCCTTGAGTAAAACCAGGCTACGTCATGTAGCCCGAGAGGCAGTCTAGTTGCCATGCCCCACCCTGCAATGTCTTTCGCATGCTGAAAAGTTATGAAAAAGCAGGTGAGAAGACGAATGAGTCATAGAAGTGCCCATCGAACGCAGGGATCAAGGCGATTTTTGGCTGCCTCCACAGCCGTGTCAGAATGGCCGATCCCAGCTTGGAAAAGACAATCGACCGTCATTGAGACGAACGGGATGTCCTCTTTCGTCACGAGACAATATCCACCCGCGATTTATCGCGCTTCAAACGAAAAACGCCCCGCAAGAAGCGGGGCGTTTATGATGATTATGGCTCGGAATAGATCATGCACCAAAGGTGATACTGTTGCCATCCCAGTTGACGCCGATATCGCTGCCAACCAAGATAATGTGCATATCAGCCTGATCGTCGAACCGGCCATTCTGATCAGCAATATCGATCAGTATCTGAGTTGAATCTTTAACCGCACTACCATTCCAATCCAGCGCCTGTACATTTTCCTCATAACGAATCGACAGCGCCAGAGTGCCAGCCTCTACGGCGCTGGCGTTAGCCGAACCACTGCCGAAAAACTGGATGTTCTCACTGGACACGTTTGAAAATACGATTCTGTCACCTAGATCGAAATTCGTGATGTAATCGCGAGTCGATTGAGTCGTTCCCGACTCCTTGGCCAACGAGTTACGATCACTTCCCGCGTAATAGAACGTATCGAAGTAGGTGCTGCCGTACATATTGTCACCGCCCTCGCCCCCGGTGATCTGGTTAGCGCTATAGTCGTCGGCGGTATTGTAAACCGTATTAGCATCGGTATCGGCTGCATGAATCGTATCCCGGCCACTGCCACCGTAGAGGTAATCGACATCGCTGTCGTTACCACCATAGATCGTATCGTAGCCGTCGCCACCATAAAGCCGATCGGAACCGGCATCACCACGGATAGTATCGTCGCCTGCCTTACCATCAACCCAGTCGTTGTCGGCGCCAACACTGATCTGATCGCTGCCCGGCGCACCTTGAATCGTTTGACTGCCGACACTGCCAGTAACGTTAATATAGTCGCTACCGCGGCTGTTCATCAGCGCAAAGACATCGTCGAATCCGGCTGTCGAACCATTCTGTGCCGCATAGATATCAGCAGCACTGCCACTAACACCCAACTGGTCGGACTTCGTTATCCAGTCCTGAGCGACCGTTTCGTCGTCGTAACTTCCAATCGCATCGTAAATACGATAATACGTCTTGCCGGCAGTGGTCTCGATATTGTTATCGAAGACCGGGTTGATTGCTTCCCAGAACGTTTTGGCGTCAGCAACATCGAACGTGCCATCGACGTAAATCTGCGATACCGATTGATCGCCTGCGACATCGCTGGTGGCATTGCCTGTTGCAAAATAGAGGTTGGCCGCTGAAGCATCACCTATCTGGGTGATGATGTTTGCTGCCGAGTCCTCTACATAGAAATCGTAGCGCAGATTTTCGTCTTCCCCATTACCACTGACGAAACCGTTGATATTGGCAGCATTATCGCGAATATAGGGTATCGTGGTCAGTCCACCATTGGTGAAATCAACGATCTCACCTGCCTGGCTCGTTGTCAGGTAGGAGCCGCCCCAGTTGACAGTCACGTCCGTCGCGCTAACCATACCGGCGCTGTTGGCGCTATTTGTCAGATTTTCATAGGTATCCGCCACGTTATAGGTCAGCGTACCCACTGAGCCATCACGCTCGGCAATAGTCGTGGCTTGTGCCGCAGTCGCGGTGGTTGTTGCGGTCAAATCGCCAGCCTGCGTTACTGCAGCAGCACTGTCACCATTCGCCAGACTGGACGCAGAATCACTGATGTTATAAGTAGCTGCATTATCCCGTGCATAGATCGTTTTGGCCTGACTGACGGAGGCATCCGTAGACGCGGTTATAGAAGTTGCCTGTGCCAGAATGGAATCCATATCATCAGAAGAAGATGCTAGATTGGCAGCGGTATCCTTGAGCGTATAGGACAGATCGTCCCCGCTCACATACTCCATGTTATCCAGTGCCAGTAACGCCTGAATATCGGCCACGGTACGTTCACCGAGAGTGTAGTCACTTAATTGAATAGCTGTGGCATCGCTCAAGTAATCGAAGCTATCGTCAGCCAGATCGTCGGCAATCTCGCTGTAACTATCCGTAAGGACATAGGTCAGCTCGCCATCGCCATTTTGTTCGTCGATGGCTTTGATTTGATCGATGGTGACGGAACCGGTGACGGTAACGTTCGTACCCTCTCCTACATACGGGATCACTACCTCTTCGGGCATCAGCTCAGCGATGCTACCTTCGATAGTTTGCGCCGTGACCGTGCCGCCGCCGATTGCAGTTTTCACATCACCAAGCTCGGTGATAGTGATGTTATCAGTGACAACAACATCTACGTCATTGAGGATATAGGTAACGTCATCCTCGCCATTGGCATTAGCAACCAGCTCTTCCGACGTATCGCTGACGGTAAAGTAAGTCAGTCCATCCGCGCCATTGGCAGTGTCCAGCGCCTGCAGTTGCGCGAGCGATACCGCGTCGGTCACGGTGATGTCGATGCCCATGATGCTGTCGGTAACGGTAGCCAGCTCTTCGGCCGTGTCTGCCAGCGCGTAGCTGCCCTCACCGCTGCGTTCGATATCGTTATATTGCTTGACCGTCATGGTCACGACAGTGTCCGCTGCCAGATCGAGGTTATCGATCCAACTGCTGTCCAGATCGGTAATTTCGCGCGATTCGGTGACTTCAAGTGTCACGTTCAGGGCGTTATCGACGGACAGGCTGGACAGGTCTACCCCGCTAGCGACATCGGTGATCGTCAGGTTACCCGACCCGTTAATCTGTGGCAATTTGCCGCCAAACTACCCGTTCAATCCCCGAAATCGAAGGTCAGTTCATCGTCGTCGCCATCGAACAGCCTATCGTAACTGTCATCGACCGGTGCCGGCTGAAAGCGGGCCTGGAATTCGGCACGTTCCGCCAGCTTGTCGACCTGGGTCGTGGAGAAAAGCTGGCCGAAGGCCAGGGCCAGCGCGCCCTGCTTGCGTAGCGCGGCAAACGCGTCGGGCGGCAAGGCATTCAAGGCTTTTTCATCGATATAATGCAGCCCCTCCACCTTGTAGGGCGCATGGCCTTCTCCCCGCTCGATCTGCAAGGCCCAGGGTTTGATCAGTCCAGCCTCCTGCAGCAGGCGCGTGGCCTGCCGGGTGGTCTGGTGCTGCCGCTCGCGCTGCTGCAGGAAGTTCATCGTCTGCCGTACCCGGCCTGCCAGCTCACCGCCTTCGTCGAATAACGGTTCGCCCTGGCCGCCGTCGGTCATGCTGCCCCGTTCGAGACACAACACCTGCTTATCGCCACCCGCCATCTTCAGGTCGAAGGGATAACCCCGCAACGAGGCCGGCACGTAATCCGCCAGCCAGCGCCCATCGGGATGCAGGTAGAGATTCTGCTCGTTGCTCAAGCCCAACAACGCCACGGCTTCGAAACCGTCGCCCTGTTCGATGAATCCCAGCAGGTAATACGGCAACAGCCGGCTGATCTCCGCAATCAGGATCGACGCGACCGGCTGCCCGGCCGTGAAGGAATAGCGCTCTCTCGGCAGCCAGCCGTTATCGGCGTGGTGCTTGCGGGAGACGGCTACATAGTCGCTCATGGATACTCCGTAATCGAAAAAACACTCGGTCGCCTGCTTTCGGCCTGGCTCGAAGCGATCGATGCCAGCCAGTGCCGCCCGATCGGCGCCTGGCGATACGCCGACCGGCGACTCGGCGGAACAGTCTACCATGCGACCGAGCGCCCCCACTTCGGGCGCCGCCAGACTCTCCTCGAGATGCCAGCGCCAACCGGTAACGACATCAGTCGGCCCGCCGGCCAGCAGAGCAGGCATGGGTAAAGCGATATCACCTAGCGACGTTCAGCAAGATGCAAACAAAAACCCTCGACCTTGGTCGAGGGTTTTGCTGGCGAAACCGAAGCCTGCCACGAAACGATACATCGAATGCCGGGCGGGTATCCGTCTCGGTCGAACATGTCCGGGCTCGTCGCTACCAGTTGCTTCCAACGCCCAGATTGCCACCGCCCCGCCCGGCTACAGCGCAAAGGCCGTTACAACGGGCTTTGCGCTTGCCTTGGCTCAATACCCGATGGACAGCGAGTCTCCGAACAGCGCGGACAGTTCGCTGCCGGTAACGCCGGTCACTGCGACACTGCCACCCGCCGGGACCACGCTTGCCTCGTTGGCGGAGAGGCCCAGCTCCGTGACGTCGAGTCCGGCGGCGTACTGATCCGTCAGGGTCAACGAGCCGCCCGTGGCGAAAGCGATTTCTAGGTCGAGGCCGGGCTCGCCGGCAGCCAGGCTGCCGTTATCGATGAAGCGTAGCGAGTCGATCGATGCCGCCAGTGCGTCGATATCCGCCACGTTGATGAAGTTCAGCTCATCGGCCCCACCATGGGAGAGTTCGAAGCCGACCAGCGTATCCGCCCCGCCCGAGCCGACCGCATAGGTGAAGATGTCGTTCCCCGCCCCCGCCGTCACGCTGTCTTCTCCCGCGCCGCCCACGATCCAGTAATAGCCATCGGCCCCGGTAAGGACGGTATTGCCCGCATCGCTGAGACGATACTCCTCCACGTAGTCGTAGCTGACATCGGCATCCGTCAGATCGATCGTGCCGCCTGCGGTGAAGAATATCGTCTCGTGCCCCGGCGTTCCCGCCCGGCCGGCGTTGAGGGAATCGAAAAGCGCCAACTGGCTCGGCGTCATGGCGACGCTGGCGGCATCCGCGATATCCAGATGCCTTGCGCCCGTCAGCGGCATCTCGCTGATATCCGCCCCGTTGCCCAGTCGCAACCAGCCGCCCGCGTCGAATGTCACATCCTGCCCCGAGGTCTCCGGGAAAGCCGGGAGTTCGCCATTGCCATCGGCCGGGCCTGAATCACCACCTTGCGACGGCGTCAGCGATTCGGCGGTGATCCGGGCGAGAGTCGCCTGGGCCGCGGCCAGCCCAGGCGCCGTGGAATATGCCTCGACCGCCTCCGGGGTGGATAGCGTGGCGGTGAACGCATCGGCCGCCTCGACACGCGCATCGAGCACATCGCGGTCCTCGCCCTGCGCGGCGTTGGCGACGGTCAGCGCGATTTCCGCCAGGCTTTTCTCACCGCGAGCCAATACACCGACGTAGTAGTCACGGCCTTCTTCATCCGCCGCTCGGCCGAACAGCTGCTCATAGAGAGTCTCGATGCGTTGTGCATCGTCCATGTCACCGAAGCGGTTCAGATACTCCTGAGACTGCCCGAACGCGTTGATCATGGCATTCAGATCGCCGCCGTTGGCGTCCAGCCGCGTGGCCCAATAGTCCCGGCCGCCGGGTTCGGCGGGCCGGCCATAATAGGCCACATAAAGCGCCTGAACCTGCTCGAGCGAAGTGGAGGTCGGCATCGCGGTTCCCTTTTTTCAGTCATGGATAGAATCATTACATCGGCGCCGCGCGGGCAGAACTTTACAGTGGCGGTATCGAGGAGGATGACGGCGATGACCGTAGACGGGTGGGTGCCCGATTTGCCTCGATTGGCGATCAGGCCAATGGGGTGCAGTGACGAGCCCAATCATGACCGTTTGCCCCAGAGAGGGCTGGATGGCACGGATTCGAGCGGGGAAATGAGCAGGCAACAAAAAACCCCCGGCCGAGGCCGGGGGTTTGGTCACGATTAACGTTGCCGTTAAATCGCGGTGCCGTTAGGCGATGGAGATGTAGCCGTTTTCCAGCTGCAGATCTTCTGCATTGACGCCGGTCAGAGTGACGGTAGTACCGTCGAAACCGTTCTCGGCGCTACCGGCGAAGGCCTTGTTCTCGAAGGAAAGAACAGCACCGTCATCGCCTTGCTGGAAGAAGACTTCCAGCGTGTTGACGTCGCCCTGGTCAGTGGAGTTCAGCGTGTCGCCAGAATCCAGATCCAGATTGACGGCCGTGAAGCTGTTGCCAACGTAGATCTGGTCTTCGCCACCGAAATCGGTAGTGACACCAATGGTCTGCGTGTCAGCTGCGTCGGCATCGAAGATGAACAGGTCGTTGCCATCAGTAGCGTCAGCCGTGGCTGTATCTGCATCTGTATCAACAGAAAACTCGGCAAGCTTGACATCCTGCTCTTCGATGGCGTCTTTTGCATCATCAACTGCATCGTTCAGATCGTCGACCTGATCCTGCAGACCGGTCAGCTCCTGATAGTCGGCAACGGCTTCGTCGAAGTTGTCGACTGCAGTTTGGGCATTTACAAATGCGCCCGCATCGGAACCGTTATTGAAGGTGAAGCCAACTTCGAATTCACCGTTCTCATCTGCGTCATTATCACCATCACCGGTAATAGTAATGCCGTTCTCATCAGTGCTGTCGTCAAGAGTCTCGACTCGATCGATTGCACCATTGAGTGCGGTCAGGCTCTTGTCCGTTGCCTGCTCAGCATCGTACTGCGCCTGGGCGTCAGAGATCAGCGCATCGAGACCTTCATAGTCGGAAGCCTGAAAGTCTTCAGCCAAAACCACTTCGCCAGAAGCATTAACTTCCAGGAAGCTTACAGGTGTAGGCGTGCCTCCATCGTCCTGCTCAATAGTAAACAGAACGTTGTCATCGGCATTGGTGTCTTCTGCGAACGTGTCGTCGCTGTTAAGCGCTCCAAACTTCGCGAATTCACCACCCAGCTCTTCGGATGTTTCAGCCTGTGCATTCAGAGCAGTCTCGTAGCGAGTACCGGCAGCCAGCATGGAGCTGATGGCAGCTTGCAGACCGTTGGTTTCGGAGATGGCTTCCTGAGCATCCGCCAAGTCTGCTGCCTGCTCTTCTTTAACAGCAGCAATCTGCGCCTGAGCAACAGAAGCGTTGGAGTTCAGGGTCAGCGCTACTTCGGCATCGCTGTCATCAAAGTAAGAGCCGTTGCTTTCGACTTTGCCTGCAGCTGTTGAAATGGCACTTGTCAGCGCACCGCTGATATCGCCGTCGGTCGCATCTTCAACATCGACAGTCAGCTCGTCTGCAACTGTCTCGTTGGCGGCAACGGTGTCCTGCAGGTAGTCGGAAAGCGCTTCCTGTGCGTCCTGATAGTCTTCGATAGCCGGCGTCAGCTCGGGGGTGTACAGGCCGCCTTCGGCGCTGTCGACGACGTCCTTGCCGGCAACGACGTCGTAGTCGTCGGCAGAGCCGTAAGTCTCGGTGTAGTCGGCAGCCGCTTCGACCTTGGCGTTGAACTCGTTCATGTCAACGCCGCTGGCAGCGTTGAGGATAGTCGTGGCGATCTCGGCCAGTGTCTTGTCGCCGGATTCCAGAACGCCGGTGTAGTAGGTCAGACCTTCCGGATCGGCATGACGGCCGAACATCTGCTGGTAAAGGTTATCCACCAGCGTGGCGTTGCCCTGACCTTCGGACAGTTCGTCGTACTCGGCGGAGTTGCCGAACGCGTTGATGATCGCGCCTTCGCCTTCGTCGTCGAGACGGTCAGCCCAGTACTCCTGGCCTTCCTGGTCGGCCGGACGGCCGTAGTAAGCGACGTAGAGTTCTTGTACGCGATCCAAAGAAGCTTGTGTTGCCATGGGACTATAGTCTCCTAACGTTTGCAAAGTTGGCGGCCTAGTAACGCCAACCGTTCACACTGCTTGAGCGCTCGAGCTCTGCTCAGTGAGCCACACCCATATCAGTGATCGCTTTTATATCGTGCCAACCATGTTCCTCGGGATCGGTCACCACATTAACCACCGTTACGGATGCGGATACCGGCTAATGTAATGATCCGACTGGCATCAAGTCAACGAATGATCCCGACGAACAATCGACAGATTCCCTTTCTTTTCATGGCATGCCAATGGCCGACCTTGCGATGCCATTGGGGCCACCCCGCCGCACCATTGGCTTGCCACTTACCCTGAGACTAGCTGATATCACGGCTCATGGCGAGAGTGAGCGCTTACTTTTCTGAAACTTTCGACTGACTGGCGTAAGCGTCTGATCTCGTTGAGAAAGCCTTCGCTCTATCGATCTATAGCATAGTGCATGTGTGCTTTTATTTCAGCGCCGGGATGAGAAATTCCCTTCCCGTATTAATTTTTGTTTCCCTCACCCCTGAATTCCCGTGGGCCGCAAAGGAAGCGCTCACTTACCTCCCTAAGGATCGCAGGGGGTTCGCTGAAAGCGTCGTACTACGATGGCTACTTTAGTTGTAGGAAATATCCTACACGAGCCTTTGCCGCCCCCAAAAGCACCAAGGAATTCGCGGTTTTTCCGCATCATGTAAACGGTGATAACGCGTTGTTTACAGGCCAATAAACGCTTTATAAACGCGTGGCGCCAGCGGGCGAGCGGTGTAGGAAAATGCCGCAGCCAGGCGCTCCGAGCCGAGATAAAAAAGGCGCCGGGGAAGGCGCCTCGAAAAGCCGATATGCCGATATGGGGTGGCCGGGTGGTCTGTCGCTCAGGCGAGGCCCGCGAGCGGGCGAACCGCCGAGCCCCAGGCGAAGTGGCGTTCGGTGCGCTCGCGGGCGCGGGCGACCCACGCCTGGCGGGTGTCGTCGTCGCTGGCGAGCAGCGCTTCGAAGGTGCGGGGGAAGGCGTCGAGTTCGGCCAGCCAGACGGCATCGGCGGGGAATTCCAGCCCGCGGTTGCCGAACGGCGTGGTGAGCACCGGCACGCCGCTGGCGGTGTAGTCGAGCATCTTGAGATTGCTGCCGGAACCGCTGGTCATGGGGTTCAGCGCGACATCGACACTGGCCAGCAGCACGCGCAGTTCGGCATCGCTGACCCGGCCCAGCGCACGCACGTTGGGCGGCAGATGGCGAAAGCCGGGGTGTTCGCAGAGGCTGCCGGCGAGATAGAAGACCGCCCCGGGGTGGGCCGGCGCCAGCCGCCGGCAGATGAACTCCGCCGCCTGCAGATTGGGGCCGTGCCAGCTACCCAGAAACAGCGCCACCGGCTGGTGCTGGTCGAGCCGCGTCTGCCAGCGCCGCCGCGTTGGCATATCGATCATCGGCAGCGCCGTCAGGTCGGCGCAGTTGGGCACGACCCGGCCCTTGTCGGCGGGCAGGTCGTAGCGCTCGCGGAAGACCCGCAGGTCGCCCTCGGCGCAGGCCAGCACGTCGCGGCTCTGCCGGCAGGCGAGGCGCTCGGCCTCTTCGACCTCGGCCAGCGCGGCTTCGGCTTCGGCCACGCCATGGTTCAGGGCGTCTTCGAGAATGGCCCGCTTGAGATCGGTTTCGACGTTGTGGGATTCGTACAGCCAGGGGCCGTCGAAATGCTCGCTCAAGGCGTGAACGAGATACGGGTGGGCGCAGACGCCCAGCGTGGCGTTGGCGGCGTGGCGCTGGAGCGCACTGATGAACGCGGGGTTGTCGCGCCAGCCCTGAATGGCGGCGATATCGTCGACCGGGGCGTCGAGCGCCTGGGTCATGTCCTGCAGGCGGCGGGCCTGGGCGCGGCTGAGCGGCACGCGATGCTCGCAGACGCCGGGGGCGATGGTCTGTTCGCGCTCCGGGTCGTCGGGGCCGGTCAGCGAAAGCAGCGTGACGCGCACGCCGAGTTCGCTGGCGACATGGCGGTAGAGATGGAACATGCGGTTCTGGCCGCCGCCCATCGGCGGGTAGACCGGGAAGGTGTTGAGCACCAGCCAGTGCGCCCCGCCGCCGATGCCGGTGACGATGGGAAATTGCGGGTCGCCCTGGGCCGGGGTGTCCGCCAGCAGGTGATCGACGGTCTGGCGCCAGTTGACGTGGGCAACGCGCGTTCGCGCCTGCTCGCCCATTTGGCGGGTGCGGTCACGGTCGGCGGCCGCTTCGCTGAGCGCGTTGGCCAGCGCCTGCTCGGTGGGGGCGACGCTCCAGCCGGTCACACCGTGTTCGACGAATTCGTTGACCCCGCCGGCGTCGATGCAGGTGATCACGGCCTTGCCGGCGCCCATCGCTTCGACGGTGATCAGCCCGTAGTCCTCATCAAACGGCAAAAACGGTACGGCGAGCGCATCACGGTACTGGGCGACGATCTCGCTGTCGCGGACGAAGCCGAGAAAGCGTACCCGCGGGTCATCGCCGGCGAGCGCCTTGAGTTCGGCCTCCTGCGGGCCGGTGCCGGCGATGCGCAGTTCGATATCGGCGTCGCTGCGCAGGAAGGCGCGCAGCAGCAGATCGATCCGCTTGGGGCCGTCGAGCCGGCTGACGGTGAACAGGTAATCGTGGTTGCGGCCTTCGAACACCGGCAGATCCGAGGGGTGATGGATCACCTGCACCGGCACGCCACGCGGGAAGTAGTCGGCACGGCGGGTGACGTTGCGCGAGATGGCGGCGTAACGGCGGATCGCGCTCGGCGCCAGGGCAATGGCGTCGAGATGGTGAACGATCGAGCGGGTCAGCGGGCCGGGAAAGGCGAACAACCCGTCGCGGGCGGCTTCCGGCAGGCCGCTGCCGTGCAGCAGCGCGTGGACGAGGCCGAACAGCTCAGGCAGTTGGGCACGCTCCGGCGTGGCCTCGAGCAGTCGTTTCAGGCGCTTGAGCCGCGGGTGGTGGCGCAGCAGGCGAATGGCCTGGCGGCCCTTCTCGCCCGGCCAGGCTTCGGGCTCGAACGGCGCGTGTTCGGCCCGCTGCGGCCAGGGGTAGGTATCGTAGAGCCCGCGCAGGGTGTGTTGCAGGTACAGGTGATGATCGGGGTGCTCGACCATCCAGGCCGGGTACTTGGTGGAGATCACCCGGTCGAAATGGCTCAGATCCAGCTCGGCGAAGCGCTGGTAGCTGGCGATCAGTTCGGGAAAGTTGCGCTCGGCGCTGGGCAGCTTGATCAGTTCGAGCTGGTGGTCGCTGAGCTGGTTGGCGTGATGCTGCAGGCCCCACCAGAGCTTTTCGGCCCCGCCGACGGTAAACGGCACGCCACTGGGCGCGACGAGGGCGATCTTCATGTGCCCTCCCCGAGCAGCGTGGCAACGACCTGCGGCCAGCCGATGCCGGCGCGGTAATAGGCGGCCTGGCCGGCGCGGCCCATTTCGGCGCTGCGGGCGCGGTTGGCCCAGGCTTCGTCGATGGCGGCGGCGATCGCCTCGGGTTCGGCCGGCAAGACCCAGCCGGTTTCGTCGTGCTCGACGAATTCACGCGGGCCGCCGCTATCCTCGCAGGTGATCACCGGCTTGCCGGAGAGCATCGCTTCGAGGGTGATGTAGCCGTAATCCTCGTCTCGCGGGCCGAAGAAGACCGCCAGCGCGTGGGCGTACCAGGCGCGCTTTTCGGCTTCGCTGAAGCGCCCGGTGAGGCGCACGCGGTCCTGCAGGCGATAACGATCGATCAGCTGCTGGTAGCGTCCGCGCTGGCCGCCGTCCCCGGCGATGAGAATGCGCGCCGGGGTCTTGAGATGGCGTGCGGCTTCGATCAGCAGGTCCTGGCGCTTGAGGCTTTCGAGCCGGCTGGGGCAGAACACGTAGCCCCAGTCTTCGTCGCAGTAGAAGCGCTCGGCGTCGAACGGCGGGTGATACAGCGGCGTGGCGGCAAGGTCGTTGTAGTGCGCCAGACGCTCGGCGACCCGCCGCGAGTTGGCGAACAGCCGGCTGGCGCGGGCCAGATGACGGTTGTCGTAGGCGTGAATGGCGTCGCGCAGCTCGCGCTGGGCGGCGGTGGCCTGCTCGTCTTTCCCCTGCTCGTCTTTCCCCTGCTCGTCTTCCCAGAGCTCATAGACGGCGCGGTGCTGGTGCATCACCCACACGACATGATCCGGGTGCTGCACGCCGTAGCCGGGAAACTGCAGGCTGATCACCTTGTCGATGGCGACGCCGTTGGGGGCGGTGAAATCCAGCGTCTCGGCGTAATCCATGGCGTTGCGGATATCGGATTCGGGCTGGAAGCGGAACGGCAGCCTGAGCAGCTCGACCTCGTGGCCGTGCTGGCGCAGTGCGCGGGTCACGCCTTCGATGTGGTAGTCGGCGCCCCCGCGCATGAACGGAACGAGATTGGCGGTTACCAGCACTTTCACGGTTGCGTCCCCCCGCTTGACGTGTCGTCGGTCGGGGTGTCGTCGGCGCGGCTTGCGGCCCGAAGCGCTCGGGTATCGGCCGGTGCGGCCTTGCGGCCCACGACGGCGAAGTCCTGAGGCCCGCACAGGTGGCCGTTGACGCGCTCGGTGAGCGGGTCGTCGCCCGGCACCTTGGCTTCTTCCGGGTAGGGGTTGAAGCGGCGCACCTCGACATCGGCAAAGCCCAGGTAGCGCAGCAGGAACGTCATTGCCGTGGGGGTCAGCGGGTTGCGGTGCGTGGGGTCGTGATAGAAGGTGTGGCTGCCCACCAGCACGTTTTCGGGGTTGGGCGTCTCGAGGATCAGCACGCCACCGGGGGCGAGCACGCGATGCGCTTCGTCGACCATGGTGTAGAGCACGTCGAACGGCAGGTGTTCGGCAAGATGGAAGGCGCTGATCAGCGCGTGGGTGTCTTCGCCCTGCTTCTGCAACGCCTGGATGACGTCGCCGTGCTCGACCTCGAAACCGGCGTCGCGGCAGTGGTCGATCATGGCGATGTTGAGATCGACGCCGTGGGAGCTGAAACCCTGCTCGGCGAGCAACTGGAGCCATTCGCCGCGCCCGCAACCCAGATCCAGCGCGCGGTTGCCGGCTTCCAGCGCCTGTTCCCATTGCGGCTGGTACTGGCGCAGGTGGGTGTAGATCGCCGCTTCGCTACCGCGACAGGCATCTTCGAAGGCGAGGTAGTAGGCGTCCATCAGGTCCTGGTCGAGCAGTTTGCCCGCTTGCGCCGTGGGCGCTGGCGCGGGGGGCTCGACAAGCCGCTCCACGGCGCGCCGATGCTGCTGCAAGGCGCTCCATAGCGCCGGCTGGTGGCGTTCGATCTCGTCGATCTGTCGGTCGTGCCGGGCGCTGCGTTCGTCGAGCGCGCTGCCGGCGTGCTGCTGGCGCTGCAGCTCGCCGTCGAGCTCGATCAGCACATCGCGCACCAGGGTGTCGCGACGCTCGGCGCGATCCTCCAGCGAGGCGATGCGCTCCAGCAGTTGCATGCGCGGGCGCAGGGCGATCGAGGCCAGCCGGTAGGCGAAGCGCATCGGCGGACGCAGCACGCGGCCCAGCGGCCCCAGGCGTCCGGCCAGCCGCAATGGCAGCGTGAGCAGGCCACGCCGCGGTATGGTCACGCCGTGGCGAGCCAGATAATCACGCGCCTCGTCGGCACACAGCAGTTCGGCAAGCACGTACAAGCGCCCGGCACGGGGCAGCACGCCGAGATAATGGCTGAGCCCGTCCTGGTCGGCGTCGCGGCCCATCAGGGTGCGATAGACGCGCTGCAGGAAGACTTCATCGCCGTAGCGGGCGGCAACGAGCTCTTCGAGGCGCGGCCGGCACGGGTCGCTGACGCGCAACGGGTCGACGGAGTCGTCGAGCAGTTCGGCAAAACGCTCGCGATAGGCGAACGGCGGCGGCTCGGTGGTGGTTTCGTCGGCCTCGATCTGGCGGGCCACGGCTTTGAGACGGCCGATCAGGCTGTCGATGGAATCGAAAGTCTGGGTCATGACTGGCTTTCCTGGCGTTCGGTCGGCTGGCCTGCCTGCGGTGCGGCGGCGACCGGGGTCATCTGGATATCAGTGGGGAGGCGGCAGATACCGGAAAAGAGATGCTGCTTGAAACCGGCCACTTCGAATTGCAGGTAACTATCGCACCACCAGTAGCAGTCATCGAGGTGATGTTCGCGACTGTGCAGCGCCACGGTCACCGTGTACTTGCCGGGGGCGATGTTGGCGTCGAGTTTCAGCCGGGCCTGCTGGCGCTCGCCCGCCTGGAGGCTGACCGTCTGGCCGAGCTGGAAGGTGTTGACGCCGAAGATGTCCTGCCCGAATCGATCGCGGATCAATACGCCGAGAGTGACGTCTTCGACCGCCTCGCGGGCTTCCAGCGTGAGGTCCAGTTCGAGCCGCTCGCCACTGGCCAGCGTCGTGCTGAGGCTGTTTTCGCCCCACAGCGAGCCGTCGATCACGCTGATCTCGCCGCTGCCGTAGGAACGGTCGTTTCGCTGCTGGTGGCGCCCTTCTTCCTCTTCGGCCTGGCGCGCCATGATGCGGTTGTAGAGATTGACGGCATCGTCGGCGTTGCCGTTGTAGGCCAGTTGCCCGCCTTCGATGACCAGGGCGCGGTCGCAGAGCATCTTGACGGCGTTGAGGTCGTGCGAGACGAACAGGATCGAGCCGCCGCTTTCCTTGAATTCACGGATGCGCTTCATGCATTTCTGCTGAAAGTAGCCATCGCCCACGGAGAGCGCCTCGTCGACCAGAAAGCAGCGCGGGTCGGCATGAATGGCGATGGAGAAAGCCAGACGCATCGACATGCCGGACGAGTAGGTTCGCAGCGGTTCGTCGATGTAGCCGCCGAGCTCGGAGAATTCGACGATGGTGTCGCGCTTGGCGTCGATCTCTTCATGACTCATGCCCAGCATCAGGCCGTTGGCGGTGATGTTCTGCAGGCCGGTAAGCTCCGGGTTGAAGCCGGTGCCGAGCTCGAGCAGGCCGGTGACTCGGCCGTCGATATGGATCGTGCCGCTGTCCGGCAGCAACACGCCGGTGAGCAGCTTGAGCAGGGTCGATTTGCCGGCACCGTTACGCCCCAGCACGCCGAGCACTTCGCCGGGCGCGACCTGGAAGCTGATGTCCTGCAGGGCAGGATAGCTGGTATGCCGGCACTTGCCGGTCACCGCTTCGAAAAGGCGGTCGAGCGGGCGGTGAAAGAGCTTGAAGGTCTTGCTGAGTCCCTGGATTTCGATCATGGCTCTCTCCCTACGCTTAGCCTGAAAAATGTCTGCGCTCACTCATACGGCGTTAAAAATCAGCTCAAAATGCTCATTTACCCCATGTAAACTCCTCTTTCTCGCTGATTTTTGCCTTGTCTGAGCATCGCTCGCCTAATTTTCGGACGAAGCTAGAGGCAGTCGCGAAGGTCGCGTTCGGTCCGACCCAGCAACCATAAAGACAGGCACAGTATCAGCACGGTGACAGCGGTAAAGATGCCGAGTGGCAACAGCTCGGGCAAGCGCTGGTACATGATCAGGTCGCGGTAGGCGTTGACCAGCGTGAAGAACGGATTGAGCTGCATCCAGCCCAGCACCCAGGGGGGCAGGATCTGGGTGACGTAGACGATCGGGGTGACCCAGAACCAGACCTGAAGCACCACGGCGACGACCTCTTTGATGTCCTTGAGGTAGACGGCCATGATCGCCAGGCTCAGGCCGACGGCATAGACGCTCAGGCACTGCAGGCCATAGACGATCGGCACCCCGATCCAGTAGGCGGATAGTGGGAAGTCGATCAACAGCAAAAAGCCGATGAAGAACCCCATGCTGATGAGGTAGACGATGGTTTCGGCGAGCAGTACCGACAGCGGCAACGCCAGCAGCGATACGTTGACCTTGGTGACCAGATGGCTCTGGTCCTTGTAGAGGTTGGTGATGCGGCCAAGGCTGTTGGCGAAAGCTGTCCAGGCGAGCACACCGCAGATCAGGTAGATGCTGTAGGAGTATTGGTCGATTTCGGCGCCGAAGCCTTCCAGCTTGGCGCCCATGATCCGCGAGAAGACGAGCACGAAGACCAGGATATTGACCAGCGGCGCGATGAAGGTCCATGTGGCCCCGAGCAGTGAGCCGGAGTGGCGCTCGATGAGGTCTTGCCGGGTCAAATGCAGAATGACCGGCAGGCTGGCGCGGATGGCGCGAAGGTGTTGTCGCATGGAAACGTATCGCTAATTAAAGGGTGGCTAGTTAACGCATGGCTGCCAGGAACGAAGCTTCCAGGGCACCGACGGATTTCTGCCAGGTATAGGATCGGGCGCGTCGTCGCCCTGCTTCCCGTAGTTGCTGGGCCAGAGCGGTGTCGTCCTGCAACCGGATCAGGGCGTCGCGGATCGCTTCGGCATCGTCTGCGCCCACCTTGAGCGCGGCATCGCCGGCCACTTCGCGCGTGGCTGTCTGATCCGCCGTGATGACCGGCACGCCGGCGGCCATGGCTTCGATCACCGGCATGCCGAAGCCTTCGTAGCGCGAGACATAGGCGAAGAGCGTGGCGTTGGCATAGAGCGCCGGCAGGTCCCGGTCGCTGACATAACCGAGCCGACGAACCCGCCCTTCCTCCAGCGCTCGCGTGGCGCCCTCGGGTAACGATTCATCACCCCAGCCGGCGATGCCGACGACCAGCAACGGGCAGTCGCGCTGCCGCTCGAGGGGCAGGCTTAAAAAGGCACGCAGCAATGTCGCCAGGTTCTTGCGCGGTTCGAGCGTGCCGACGCTCAGGCAATAGCGGGCCGGCAGCGCATGAAGCTCGCGAACGCGCTCCCGCTGGGCCGGATCGACCTCGAAAAACCGCGCGGCCACGCCGGGCGGTACGAGATCGATCCGCTCGGGTGCGACATCGAACAGCTCGGTCACTTCGTTGGCGGTGAACTGCGAGACCACGTTGATCCGCGTTGCCTGGGCGATGCTCTGCGCCAGATAGCGATTGAAAAAGGCAACTCGCTCCCTGGGATGGTACTCGGGGAATCGACAGTGCGACAGATCGTGAAGCGTGACGACGCTACGCCCTGGCCAGGGCAGCCGAATGAAATTCGGCTCCCAGTAGAGCGTGTCTTGCATGTCGCGACTGAGCGCAGCATGCAGACGCAGTCGCTGCGCGAAGGCCTGGCGATAGACGAACCGGGTAGCCGGATTGCGCAGATACCGCCTGGCGAAGCGCCAGGCACGGGCGCGGGCGCCATGGGTCGTGGCAGCGTACGTGGTGCGGGCAGTGTGGGTGGCATGGACAGCGGCCGCTTTATCGGCGCCCTGCGAGGCACCGGCACCCACCAGCAACGGGTGATCGGCCGTGACGGTGTTCAGACGCAGCCCGGCCAGGCCGAGCACGGAGGAAACACCGTCTGGCGAGTGCTGCCGGTCCACCAGTTCGCGGGTGAGCTCCCGCGTGTAATGGCCGATACCCGTCAACGGGCTCAGCAAGGGCTGCAGATTGACGATGACTTGCATGGGCTACTCAGTCATTGGGTACAAGCGCCGGCATGCAGCCAGCCAACTGCTGATGGAGATGTTCGAAGAAAGCATCGTGCCGGAATTGCCGAGCTTGAGTCAGGCAATCCATGGGGTCGAACGTGCGCGCTTCGAAACGCTCGAGCGCCGCCAACAGGCTGGGTATGCTCTGCTCCTGGAAGAAACATCCCGTGGCATGGATGTCGCCCTCTTCCCCCCGCACCGTTTCCCGTGCCCCGCCATTGCCGTAGGCGACGACCGGCGTGCCGCACGCCTGCGCTTCCAGCGGTGCGATACCGAAATCCTCGTCGGCGGCAAAGACGAACGCTCGCGCGTGCGAAAGCCGATGTTGCAGATCGGCGATGGGGACGTAACCCAGAATCTCGATATTCCCGGCCCCTTGCGCCAACTGCTCCAGCCGCTTTCGCTCGGGGCCGTCGCCGATCACGACCAGCCGCCTCTGCGGTGTTTCGCGGAAGGCTTCAATGATCAGGTCGATACGCTTGTAGGGGACCATTCGCGATGCGGTCAGGTAATAGTCTTCCCGCGGGCCGGGGTTGAACTGGAAGGCATCCAGGTCGACCGGCGGGGGTACGACGGCTGCCGAACGCCGGTAGTACTTGGCAATGCGGCGCGCGACGTTGTGCGAATTGGCGATGAACAGGTCGACCTGGCCGGCGGTCACGTAGTCCCACTGGCGCAGGCGATGCAACGTGTAGCGCATGCACCATTCCAGCGGGGCGAACTTGATTCCCGCATCGGCCAGGTAGGCCTCTTTCATCTCCCATACGTAGCGCATCGGCGTATGGCAGTAACAGACATGCACCTGGCCGGAATGCGTCATGACACCCTTGGCCACGGCATGACTGGACGAGATGACCAGATCGAAGTCACGCAGGTCCAGCTGTTCGATGGCGTAGGGCATCAGCGGCAGATAGCGCCGGTAATGACGCCGCGCAAACGGCAGGCGCTGAATCAGACTGGAATGGACGCGGTGACGTCCAATCCGTTCGCGTATCGATTCAGGCATGAAGTCGACGACAGTGAATATCTCGGCCTGGGGAAAGGCATCGAGCAGCGCGTCGAGCACCTTTTCGGCCCCGCCGCGCGCGACCAGCCAGTCGTGAACGATTGCCACGCGCATCGACGCTGTCGATTGGCGCAAGGATTCGAGCGAATTCACTACCGTCGTTTCGTGAGCCTCTTGGGGATCTATCGCCACGTCATGCATTCGCATCGGCAGCTTGAGTCTCTACGCGGCCGTACACGTCGTCGAAACGGACGATGTCGTCTTCTCCCAGGTAGCTGCCCGTTTGAACCTCTATCAGCCGCAGCGGGATCTTGCCGGGGTTTTCCAGCCGATGCACGGTGCCCAGCGAGATATAGGTCGACTCATCTTCGGAGAGCAGAAAGTCCTTCAGCGTGTCGCTGCCGTCTTCGCCCTGGGTAACACGGGCGGTGCCCTGGACGACGATCCAGTGTTCGGCACGGTGGTGGTGCATCTGCAGCGATAGCGTCTGGCCCGGGTTGACGACGATCTCCTTCACCTGGAAACCTTCGCTGATCACCATGGTGCGATAGTGCCCCCAGGGCCGATAGACGCGCTTGTGGCTCTGGCATTCGCTACGCTTGCGGGCCTTGAGCACGTTGACGATCTGCTTGGTGTCCTGGGCGTGGTCGCGATCGGCGACCAGGACGGCGTCATCCGTCTCGACGATGATCAGGTTGCTTACGCCGACAGCGGCGACCAGTCGCGATTCGCTGCGCACGAAGTTGTCGTGCGAGTCATGCAGCAGCACGTCTCCCTGGATCGCGTTACCTTCGGCTCCGGCATGTCGCGCCTTGAGGTCGTAGAGGGCATCCCAGGCGCCGATATCGTTCCAGCCCGGATCCATGGGGATGACGGCCGCGTGCTGGGTATGCTCCATGACCGCGTAGTCGATGGAGTCGCTGCGGCATTTGCCAAAGGCGTCGTTATCGACACGCAGGAAGTCGAGATCCTCGCGGCGGTTATGATAGGCAGTTTCACAGGACTGCAGGATGTCTGCCGCGTGCTCGGCGAGTTCGGCCAGGTATTGCCGCGCCCGGAACAGGAAAATACCGCTGTTCCATAGGTAGTCGCCGCTATCCAGGTATTGCTGGGCACGCTCCGCATCCGGCTTCTCGACGAACGCGGAGACAGTAAAGCCGGCGCCCTGCTGCTCACCCTTGCGGATATAGCCATAACCGGTATTGGCATTCGCCGGCTGGATACCGAAGGTCACCAGGTTGCCGCTTTCGACCATGGAAACGCCATTGGATATGGCGGCAAGAAAGGCTTCCGTCTGTTCGATGACATGGTCGGCCGGCAAGACCAGCAGTTGGGGGTCATCTTCCAGCTCGAGTGCCGCCAGAGCCGCCAGGGCCAGTGCCGGCGCCGTATTGCGGCCTTCCTTTTCGAGCAGGATATGCGCTGGCTGAACCCCAAGGCTGTTGAGTTGCTCGGCGACGAGAAAGCGATGCTGCTCGTTGCAGACGATCAATGGTTCCCGACAATCCGCAAGGCCCTGTAGGCGCAATACGGTTTCCTGCAGCAGGCTGTGGGTATCGGAGTTCAGTTTGAGAAACTGCTTGGGATAGTGCTCGCGAGAGACCGGCCACAAACGCGAGCCGGAGCCGCCGGACAAAATGACGGGTATGATCATGAAAACTCCTGGATTTAGGGTTTGTCGTTGACAAATCCCCGCGTAACTGTCAGTAACAGTATCTTGAGATCGAATCCCAACGACCAGTTGTTGATGTAATACAGGTCGTAGTCGATACGTTTTTCCATGTCGCTGACATCTTCGGTGATACCACGCAGGCCATGAACTTGCGCCCAGCCGGTCATCCCCGGCCGGACACGATGACGCTGCATGTAAGCACCGATCATATCCTTGTACAAGGCATTATGGTCCATTGCGTGTGGTCTGGGTCCGACCAGTGACATGCGCCCCTGCAATACGTTATAGAACTGCGGAAGCTCGTCAAGACTGGTTCGTCTCAGCCAATGGCCAAACCGGGTAACACGGCCGTCCTGATGCCGGACCTGGCGGTTACTGATGCCCGGCTCATGCTTGTGCATGGTGCGGAACTTGTAAATTCTGAAGCGTTTGCCATCCAGTCCGTGGCGGTGCTGTTTGAACAGTACCGGACGTCCCATTACCGCCCATACGATGATGGCTATCAGTAGCATGGCCGGTAGAAAAAGAACGAATAATAGCGTGCCCAGCAGCCGGTCTTCCATCGCCTTGACGATTCGCGCCGGTCCGTGCAGCGGGCTGTAGTTCAGGTCGATCGAGAACATGTCGGCGACCTGCGTCATGCGGTGGTTGAGAAGCCGCACGTCCGAAAGATCGGGGAAGTAGCGCACGCTGACAGGCACGGCAATGAGCTGATCGGCCAGAGCCTTGACGGTGTTGCCGTGATTCAGGGGATAGCTCAGCCATATTTCGTCGAAGGAACGGCTGAACACGGAATCCTCCACCAGCCTAAGAACCTGCTCGAGAACCTGGGCTTCATCCTCGTGCACGATCATCCGGTCGATGCGATAGCCTGCATAGGGCATTGCCGCGAGCCGTCGATGCACGTAGGCCGCATTCTCGGGCCGACCGATAAAAAGCACCGATTTGAGGTTACGCCCGTCGGCCCGTATCCGACGCAGATAGACGTACAGCAGCCCACGGGCCAGCAGCCCGATCACCAGCACGCTCAGGCAGGATAGCCCCATCCAGAGCCGCGAATAGACACCACCGCTTTGCGTGACGACCAGGAAGGCGCTGATCAGCAGCCCCGTCATTGCCCAGCTGACCAGAAAGGTGCCGAACATGCTGAATATGCTCCGCCCGCGCCACGCTTGATAAAGGCCGAGCATTTCGCCGACTGTCGGCAAGAGCAAGGCGCCGGTCACGATCAGCAGCGGATATTCGATACCCTGTATGGAGTCGAGTTCGGGCAGGCACCACAAGTACAAGGCACCAACGAGCATGGCCAGCGCGGCATCGAAGCCGCGCATGACCAGACGCAACATTTCATTGCTCGTTCGCGACGCCATGCCGGTTCAACCGGTGACGCGCGATAGCAACGCCATGGTATCGACCAGATCCTGGGTGCCCAGATCGCCGACGGCTGCCTGCAGGTTGAGCCGGTCGAGCAGGTACTGGCGGACCACTTCGACGAACTGGATACGCAGGTCATACAGATCGGCGCGCGCATCGAGCACGTCGACCAGGTCGCGCAGCCCGAGCTGTTCGCCCTTCTCGGCCGCCTGCAGGAACAGGTTGCTGGATTCGATGGAGCGCTTGAGCGCTTCGATCTGGCGTTCGTCACCGCGCAGGCCACGCAAACGCTGGCGAACCTCCTGGCGTGCCAGGTTGAGCGCGTTGGTGTAACTCGCCTTGGCGGCCTGCTGGCTCAGTTCGCCCTGCCTGACGCTGGCACTGGTATAGCCACCTTCGTAGAGGGGCACGCTCAGGCGCAGGTTGGCGGAGGCGTCCTTGCTTTCACGGAAGGGGTCGTTGGAGTCGCGGTCCGAGTAGCCCACGGTGAGATCGAGCTCGGGATAGTGCCCGGCGCGCCGCACGTCGGTTTCCGCGTCGGCGACCTTCATCTGCTGCTTGCCCAGGGCGACTTCGACGTTGTTGATGGTGCGCTCGAGCCAGGGATCGGCGTCATCCCAGTCACCCGGCAGCGTCAGTTCGCCGAGGTCGCCGAGCGTGGCCCCGCTGAACCGGGGCAGCTCGCCGGTCAGGCGTTCCAGCAGGCTCAAGGCGTTGTCGAGTTCGTTCTGGGCGCTCACGGTGTCGGCGACCGCCTGGTCGAGCCGCGATTGCGCCTCGAGCAGGTCGATACGGTTGCCGACGCCCAGGTCGTAGGCGCGGCTGGCCTGTTTGACCTGTAGATTCAGCGACTCCTGCTTGGAGTCGAGCAGGCCGAGCTTGCGCGAGGCGAGAAAGGCATCGAGATACGCCTCGGCAACCTGTAGCGCCAGATCGCGCTCGCCAACAGCCACTTTCAACTCGGCGGCATCGCTCTGCGCTTCGGCCTTGCCGACCTTGCGCCAGCGTTCGAGGCTGAACAGCGACTGCGACAGCTGTACCTGCCATGTCTGATCGCGGGTCGTGCCCTGATAGCGCGCTTCGTAGTCGTCGTTGCCGCCAAGCTCGTTGTCGGGGTTATAGGACGGGTTGTCGGTGTAGTAGTTGTCCGACTCCTGATAAACGTAGCCGGCGGAGGCCTGAATCTGCGGCTTGAGCGCGGCCTGCGCCATGGGCACGTCCTGTGCAGCGGCTTCGGCCTCGAAGCGCTGGCTGGTGAGATCGGCGTCGTTCTGCAATGCCAGGGCGAACAACCGCGGCAGCGACGGCAGAGCGGCGTCCTCGTCGACCACGGGCGCAGCTTCGTTGCTCGCGACCGTCTGGCCGTTCAGCGCCGGCAGGCTGGCGTCGACTTCGTCCATCATCGAGGTCTGGGCAGCGGCCAGCGGCGAGAACAGCTGCGCTGCCAGCGCTAGACCAGGCAGTGCTAGACCAGGCAACAACAGGCCAGGCAGCGTCGTCCATAGCTTACGGTCCTGACCCATGCTCACTCCTCCCGCATGGCGCGTGCCAGCATGTCGGTGATGGGCTTGGTCATGTAGCTGGCGAAAGTGCGTTCGCCGGTCCGAATCATCACCTCGGCGGGCATGCCGGCGAGCAGTTGCATGTTCTCGGTCATCTCGCGCTTGCCGTCTTCGGTCACCTTGACCCGCGCCTTGTAGTACTTGGCGCCGGTGGCTTCGTCCTCGAACGAGTCGGCGCTGACGTTGGTCACTTCACCGTCGATGACGTTGGACAGTCGCTGGTTGAACGCGCTGAACCGGATTTCGGCGTACTGGCCGGGGTAGATGTTGTCGATGTCGCGGTCGGGAACGCGCGCTTCGACGATGAAGTCATCACCGGAGGGCACGATCTCCATGATCGGCTCGCCCGGCTTGATGACGGCGCCGACGGTATGCACTTTCAGCCCGACGACGGTGCCGGATACCGGCGCGGTCACGGTGGTTCGCTTGACCTGGTCGCTGAGTGCGGTGATGCGTTCCTCGGCATCGGCGATATTGCCCTGGGCCTCGCGCAGCTGCTCGCCGACTTCTTTCTGGAATTCCTGGATCTTGACCTGCTTCTGAACCTTGTTCTCGCTGATCTGGGACTTGAGTTCGGCGATCCTGGATCGGCTCTGGGCGATATCGCCCTTGAACTGCAGAGCCTGACGCTCCAGCTCGCGCAGGCGCTGGTTGTCGCCCAGACCTTCCTTGAACAGGGAGCGATAGTCCTGGGCTTCTTGCTGCAACGAGTTCATGCGCTCCTGATTGACGTTGATCACGTCCTGCAGGCCATCGATCTGCTCGCGCATCTGGGCCATCTGTTCGTCGAGCGCGCTGAGGGCGCCTTCGAGCGCCCCGCGACGTGCCTGGAACAGCGCCCGCTGGACGGCCAGCACTTCCTTGACCCGCTGGGCGTCGCTCTCGAGCAGTTCATCGGGAAAGGTCAGCGTGTCGGCGTCCTTCTGCTCGGCGAGCAGGCGAATTTCGGCAGCACGGTTGATCAGGTACTGGGAGCGCGAAATCGCGAGCTGCGAGCGTGCCTGGGTGTTGTCGATCACCAGCAGGGTGTCGCCGGCCTCGACGTGGTCGCCATCGTCGACGTTGATCTCGTCGACGATGCCGCCCTCGAGATGCTGAATGGTCTTCTTGAACGATTCGACCGAGACCGCACCGGGGGCCACCACCGACACCGCCAGATCGGCACTGGCCGCCCAGCCACCGAAGCCGCCGAAGGCGATCAGCAGGATCACCAGCCCGAGGCGAAGATAGCCCTTGCCGCTGGTGGGCAAGGGGCTGGCCGGTGCCGATTCGTCGGGCGTCGATTGCTTGGGCGGGGTGATATCGATACTGCGGGAATTATCGCCTGCCATGCTACTCATGCCCCCGAGATTGCGGCTTGTCGGAATTGCCAGAATTACCGGAATTGTCGGCGTTGCCAGAATGGTTCGCGCCCGAAACGGCGGTCAGCCGGCCGGCATTCGACCGCCCCAGAGCGCTGCGGCCTTTCTGCGCCGGGGTCTTGGCGAACTGGGCCAGCACCTGATCGCGCGGGCCAAACATGCTGACCTGCCCGTCCTTGAGTACCAGCAGCTTGTCGACATGCTTGAGTACGCTATTGCGATGGCTGATCACGAACAGCGTGACGCCTTCGGCCTTGAGCTGTTTGATCGATTCGCCCAGCGCCCGCTCGCCGCTGTCGTCGAGGTTCGAGTTGGGCTCGTCTAGCACCACCAGCACTGGATCGCCATAGAGCGCACGCGCCAGCCCGACGCGCTGGCGCTGGCCGCCGGACAAGGCGCCGCTGGAGGCACTGATATAGGTGTCGTAGCCGTTGGGCAGCTGCAGGATCATCTCGTGGACGCCAGCCTTCTTGGCCGCTCTGACGACCTTCTCGGGATCGACTTCGCCGAAGCGGGCGACGTTCTCGCTGATGGTGCCGTCGAAAAGCTCGATATCCTGCGGCAGGTAGCCGATATAGGGGCCGAGTTCGTCACGGTTCCACTGGGCGATCTCGGCACCGTCGAGGCGCACCGTGCCGACCTGCGACGGCCAGATACCCAGCAGCACCCGCGCCAGGGTGGACTTGCCGGCGGCGCTGGGGCCGATGATGCCGATGTGCTCGCCCTTGTCGACGTTGAAGTTGATGCCGCGAATCGTCGCCATGCGTACGCCCGGCGGCGCTGCGGCGACGGTCTCGATGGCGATATCGCCACGCGGGGCGGGCAACGACATGCGACGCTGCTCTTCGGGGATCTGCTCGAGCAGTTCGTTGAGGCGATGATAGGCGCTGCGCGAGCTGACGAAGCCCTTCCAGCTGCCGATCATCTGGTCGATCGGCGCCAGTGCCCGGCCCATCAGGATGGAGCCGGCGATCATCATGCCCGGCGTCATTTCGCCTTCGAGTACCAGCAGCGCACCGAGACCGAGAATCAGCGACTGGAACAGCATGCGCAGCACCTTGGACGCGTTGGTCAACGCCCCGGCACGGTCGCTGGCCTGCGACTGCTTGGAGAGGAATTCATGATGCTTGCCGGCCCAACGCCCCATGATGCCAGGCAGCATACCCATGGCGTGCAGCACTTCGGAGTTGCGCAGGTTGGAGTTGGCGAGATCCTGGGCCTTGATGTGGTCGCTGTTGGCTTCGGCCAGCAGCGACTTGGTGGCCTTCTCGTTGGCGATCGCCAGCGTCAGCAGAATGAGACCTGCCACGGTGGCGAAAACACCCAGCCACGGGTGGAAGAGATAGAGCACGGCCAGGTAGATCGGCGCCCATGGCGCATCGAAGAAGGCAAACAGGCCGTTGCCGGTGAGGAACTGGCGCAGGTTGGTCAGATCGCTCAGCGGCTGGGCCGTCTGCTTGCCCTGGGTCAGCACGCTGCGCCGGAACATTGCGCTATAAAGCCGCTGGTTGACCATCTTGTCCAGCCGGTTGCCGACGCGAATCAGAATCCGCGAGCGCACCAGCTCCAGCCCACCCATGACCATGAACAGGAAGACCACGACCAGGGTCAGCATGAACAGGGTTTCTTCACTGCGGGAACTGATTACGCGGTCGTAAACCTGCAACATGTACAAGGGGGGAACCAGCATCAACAAATTGATGAACATGCTGAAGAACCCCACCGAGAAGAATGACCCGCGACACACCTTGAGGGCGCGTTGCAGATCGGTGGCTTCTTTCTGGGTGGCCATGCAATCGCTCGCTATAAGGACGATAAAACGGAGGATGTAAGGTCAGTAGGCGTCCAGGCCAATGCTGACAGGGCGCAAAGGATACCAGATTCTCATCCGCATCATGAGGGCGGCATCGTAAGAGGGAATCATGAGAAGTCATAGAATAGATCGAGGCGTCGCAAGCGACGCCTCGATTAGCTGGTCCGGAATACGGCTATTCGATCGATCGGCCGATTGACCCGTTCGCAGGCGGCGATTTGAGCGGGTTGTGGGTCGCTTCAGGAACGGCCCGGATTTTCACGGCCTATTCCAGCAGGTTCCTCTGCTCGGCATCAGTGAGCATGGCGAGGGCAAACGCCACAAGCGTTTCCTCATAGCCATGAGCCGTATTGATCGCGTCGGCCAGAACCTGAGGAGACTCGATATATTCATGGATCATTTGATTGCGTGTCTGACGAATCTCGAGCCATTTGTCGGCAGAATCGAGTACGCCAAGTTTCTCGGCGCGGTCCAGGTTATCGGCCACGGCGCCCGTTCTTTCGCCCAAGGCACGTAGCCAGAGCGGAAGCAGCTTGTCTCCGGTCGTATCCTGAAGCCGGCAAAAGCGGCTGGTATAGGCTTCCAGTTTTTCTGCCAATGCTTCGTCTTCACCCAGCATGGCGGCACGCTTCTCGGTAAACGGCGAGACGAATACGCTACCCGATGAGTAGCGAAGATGGTGAATCTCACGCTCGACCACGCGTTTCAGGAAGCGCAGCCGCTCCGAAAGATTGTCGTTCATACAAAAACTCCCTGTTCTCGCGCCAGCCTGTGTATCGCCTGCTCGCTGAGGTTCGGCGCACTCAGAAGCACGTCTACCTTGCGCCCGTACATGGCGCGTGTGATGCGTACGCTTAGCCGGGCAGCAAGCTGTGCGGGATGCTTCACTGGCTCGTCGAGCTCGATGAACAAGTCGATGTCGCCACCACGAGCGGCATCGTCCAGCCGTGAGCCGAATAGCTTTACGGAGACGCCAGGGCCAAGCTCGTCAGTGACGATATTCTGGATGGTCTGTCGTTGGGTATCTGTCAGGCGCATGGTGTTCATCCATCCCGGCAAGGCGTTCTGTCAGGTCGAGTTGCGACGTTGCTCATAGCCAATTTGACGCCATATATTCGAAGAGATCGCCGGTCAGGCAGGCGGAGTGCTCAGCCAGGGCTACGCGGCGAGTGGCTCTCATCGAACCTCTGCCCTACCCGTATTATATGGTCGCGTAGCGCTTCGTTATCGATATCGCGATAGCGCACGATATCGAACAGGTAGGGAGTGTTGAGCTCGTCCAGGCGATTCATGAGCGCGGACAAGTCATCATCGGGGATATCGCCGTACAGTGCCAGATCGATATCGGAGCCGGGGCGGAACGTGCCTTTGGCTCTCGATCCATAGATGACGACCTTTTCTATACCGGGACATTCAGCCAAGACCCGACGAATGGCCTCTATCGCACTTTCTGGTAAGCCAAACATCAGCGATACCGCCCCATTGTCTCCCGAAACTGTTTCAGAGCCGGGTAATAACGCTCGACGATGTTCCTGAACTCTGTCTCCAGAATGCTGTGGCGGTACGCATGCACCGTATGATTACGGGTTTCTATCATATCCATCCATACCTGCCCGTCTTCCAGCAGGCCGATATTGAAGGCATGACGGGCCGCGCTGCGTGATCCGGTCACGTTCTGGATACCTTCATGCTCCAGGTAGTCCTTCATGACCTTCCAGGCCAGCTCGTGAGTGAACTCGAAGCGCTGGATAACGCCTTCCTTGATGATATCCAATGTCGTGTCGCCGTAAGCTTCAACAGCTTGTTCCAGCTGAGAAAGCGCATTGACATAGTTGGAAAATCGCTGCTGCCAACGGATCTCCATCGCCTTCCCCTTCTATCGTTTACTGCACGTGTCGTTTACTGCACGTGTCGTTTACTAACACGTATCATTTACCGCAGCGCGCCGTTGGCGCGCTGCGGGACACCACTCAGCGATAGACCGGCAGGCGCGAGCAGACGGCTTCGACCTTGGCCTTGACTGCGGCTTCCGCCTGGCTGGAGTCGCCCTGCTGCATGGCGTCGAGGATGTCGCAGATCCAGCCGGCCAGGTCGCGGCATTCGGTTTCGCCGAAGCCACGCGTGGTCACCGCCGGGGTGCCGATACGCAGGCCGGAGGTGACGAACGGGCTCTGCGGATCGCCGGGTACGGCGTTCTTGTTGACGGTGATGTGGGCACGGCCGAGCGCGGCATCGGCGTCCTTGCCAGTCAGGCCCTGCTTGACCAGCGACAGCAGGAACAGGTGGTCTTCGGTGCCGCCGGAGACGACTTCGAAGCCGCGTTCGATGAACACGCCGGCCATCGCCTGGGCATTCTTGATCACCTGCTGCTGGTAGGTCTTGAACTCGGGGTCCATCGCTTCCTTGAAGCAGACCGCCTTGGCCGCGATGACGTGCATCAGCGGGCCGCCCTGGCCACCGGGGAAGACGGCGGACTGCAGCTTCTTCTCGATGTCGGCGTCGTTCTCGGCGGAGAGAATCAGGCCACCGCGCGGGCCGCGCAGCGTCTTGTGGGTGGTGGTGGTGACCACGTGCGCATGCGGCAGCGGGCTCGGATAGAGGCCGGCCGCGACCAGCCCGGCGATGTGCGCCATGTCCACCAGCAGGAAGGCGCCCACTTCATCGGCGATCTGGCGGAATTTCGACCAGTCGATGATCTGCGAGTAGGCGGAGAAGCCGGCGATGATCATCTTCGGCTGATGCTCGCGCGCCAGCCTGGCGACTTCTTCGTAGTCGATCCGGCCGCTCTCGTCGATGCCGTACTGGATCGCGTTGTAGTGCTTGCCGGAGAAGCTCGGCTTGGCGCCGTGGGTCAGGTGACCACCGGCGTCCAGGCTCATGCCGAGGACAGTGTCGCCGGGCTTGACCAGCGCCTGGAAAACCGCGCCGTTGGCCTGGGAGCCGGAGTGCGGCTGCACGTTGGCGTAGGTCGCGTCGAACAGCTCCTTGGCGTAATCGATCGCCATCTGCTCGACCACGTCGACATGCTCGCAGCCGCCGTAGTAGCGCTTGCCGGGATAGCCTTCCGCGTACTTGTTGGTCAGCTGCGTGCCCTGGGCCTGCATCACCCGCGGGCTGGCATAGTTCTCGGAAGCGATCAGCTCGATGTGGGCTTCCTGGCGCGCGACTTCCTGCTGCATCGCGTCCCAGAGGGCGTCATCGAATCCGGCAATCTGCATGTCTCGGTTGAACATCGGCGGGTATCCTCGGCTCGGGGATGATTCGTCCTGGCGCCAACAGGGAACCGCTACTGACGGCACAGGCTCGGATTTGGTGGGCGCATGATACCCCAGCGCCAACACCCTTTCCTATGAAAGTGGGTCATGCGCTGGACCATAATTTCTCACGTTGGCTTTAGCTTCGTTAAAACATGCAGCTCAGGTCTCTCCCAGCAGCCGCAGGCTGGCCATCGGCGCTTGGCGGCGGCAGCCCCGCGAGAGCAGATAGCCGATCCCGCCCACGATCGCTGCGCCCAGTACGGGCATGACGCCCCACATCAGCCAGTGCATCCGAGGCGCCAGACCCAGCCAGCCGTAGATGCCGAGGGCAGACGCCTCGGCCAGTGCCGCGCCCAGCAGCCCGCTGGCAAAGCCGAGCAGCGCGAACTCGGCCCACTGCATGCGCGCCAGGGTGCGGTTGCCGGCGCCGAACACCCGCAGCAAAGCGCCTTCGTGGGCACGCGCCGGGCGGCTGGCGGTGAGCGCCGCGTAGAGCACGCTAATGCCGGCCAGCAGCACGAAGCCCAGCACGAACTCGATGGCCCGCGTCACCTGGCCGAGAATGCCGCGCACCTGTTCCAGCAGCGCCTCGACATTGAGCACCGAGACCCCCGGATACCGCTGCACCATCTCGCCCAGCATCTCGTTCTCGCCAAGCATCTCGTTGCCGGCATCGGGCAGGTGGAACGAAGTGATGTAGCTGTGGCCGAAGCCGTCCAGGGCGCCGGGCGGGAAGATGATGAAGAAGTTGGGCTGGAAGCTCTCCCAGTCGAGATGGCGCAGGCTGGTGACCCGGCCGGTCACGCTGTCGCTGCCGATGGTGAACGTCAGCTCGTCGCCCAGCGAAAGGCCGAGCCGGCCCGCCAGCTCCTCTTCGACCGATATCGGCACCGAGCCGTCGCTCGCTGTCGCACTGTCGGCATCGGAGCCGCTCTCGGCGTCGAACCAGGCCCCTTCGGTAATCCGGTTGCCTTCCGGCAGCGTCTCGCGCCAGGTGAGGTTGAGGTCACGCCGCAACGCGCCGTCGGTCTGATGTTCCTCCGGCACCTGCTGTTGCGGGGGTTCGCCGTCGATGGCGGTCAGCCGCCCCCGCACCATGGGATAGAGGCCGCTAGTGGTATCGGCGGCGCTGTCGATCAACGTTTCGACGCCGTCGCGCTCCTGCGGCTGGATGTTGATCGCGAAGTAGTTGGGCGTATCCGCCGGCAGCTGGGCCTGCCAGGTCGTCAGCAGGTCCCCGCGCACCAGTGCGATGATCGCCATCGCTGCGAAGGTGACCGAGAACGCCAGCAGCTGGCCCAGACTGGCGTTGCGTCGTCTCGCCAGCTGGCGGCCGCCGAGCTGCCACGCCCTGCCCTTCTGGCTGCGTTGCGGCAGCCGCGCCAGCACGGCGAGCAGCAAGGTGAGCATCAACTGGCCGAGCCCCCACAGCACGACCAGCGCCACCAGACCGCCGAGCAGAATGCCCACCGACAGCAGCGGATCGCCGGAGTAGAGCCAGAGCAGCGCGCCGAAGACCAGGCTGGCGACGACCACCACCACCCAGCCCGACGCCGGGATCGGGTCGAGCTCCCGGCGCAGTACCTTGAGTGCGCTGACCCGCTTGAGCCGCAGCAGGGTCGGGCCGGCGAAGCCAACCAGCACCGCCAGCGCGGTGAGTACGCCCATCAGCCAGGGCATGCCGCCGGGCGGGGGCAGTTCCAGCGGCAGGAAACGCGTCAGCAGTGCCAGCAGCGCGGCTTGCCCAGCGAGCCCCAGCAGCGCCCCGACGGCCGCCGCGACCAGCCCCAGCCACGCCAGCTGCCAGGCGAAGAGCTGACCCAGCTGGCGTTGGGACGCGCCGAAACAGCGCAGCAGCGCCGCCGTGTCCAGATGGCGGTCGACATAGCGTCGCGTGGCCATGGCGACCGCGACACCGGCGAGCAGCACCGCAGCCAGCCCGGCGAGGCTCAGATATTTCTGCGCCCGATCCAGCGAGCGGCCCAGGCTGGGGCGGTCCACGCGCACGTCGCGAATCTCGACGCCCGCGTCGCGCAGCGCATCGAGCCGGCTTTCGAGACCATCGATCGCCGCCGGCGGCCCGGCGGCCAGTATCTCGTATTCGATCCGCGAGCCGGGCCGGACCAATCCGGTCGCCTCGAGATCCTGCAGGTTGAGCATGATGCGCGGCGCCAGGCCGGAGAATCCGCCCTGCTGGTCAGGCTCGCGCTCGATCAGCCCGGCAACGGTCAGCGAAAGCGAGCCGACCTGCACCGTGTCGCCGATACCGGCATCCAGCAGTTGCGCCAGCCGTGGCGCGATCCAGGCGCTACCAGGTGGCGGGCCGTGCGCCAGCCCTTCGATACCGTTGCCCCGGTCGACGCGAACCTGCCCGTAGAGCGGATAATGGTCGTCCACCACCTTGAGCCCGGCCGGCTGGAAGGCATCCGCCTGGCTGACCATCGATACCAGGTCGACCTGATCGCTCAATTCGAGCCCGGCCTGGCGCAGCGTCTGGCGGAGTTCGTCGTCGAAGGCCTGGCCCTGCTCCAGCACCAGATCCCCGCCAAGCAGCTGGCCCGCCTGGCGGGTCAGCCCGCGGTCGAGCCGGTCGAGGAAGAAGCCGATCATGGTGGTTGCGGCTACGGCCAGCGCCAGCGCCACGAACAGGGCCCGCACGTCGGAAGCGCGCAGATCGCGCCGGAGCCCCTTGAGCGATAGTGCGATCAGGTTCATGCATCGACCTCTTGCCGCTGCCGTTCGAGCGCCTGCAACCTGCCGCCTTCGAGCTGCAGGCAGCGATCGCATCGTCTGGCGAGGGCCATGTCGTGCGTCACCAGGATCAAAGTCGTGCCGGACTCTCGGTTGAGCTCGAACAGCAGATCGATGATACGCTTGCCGGTTGCCTCGTCGAGGTTGCCGGTCGGCTCGTCGGCGAAGACGAGGTCAGGGTCGGTCACGAAGGCACGCGCCACCGCCACCCGCTGCTGCTCGCCACCGGAAAGCTGCTTCGGCAGGTGGTCGAGGCGCGCGCCCAGGCCAACGCGCTCCAGGCATTGACGACTTTTGGCCGCTATGTCTTGCCGTGGCGACAGTTCCAACGGCAACATAACGTTTTCCATGGCGGTAAGAGTGGGTAATAACTGGAAGTTCTGAAAAACGAAGCCGACGCGCCCCGCACGCAGTGCCGCCCGCCCGTCTTCGTCGAGAGCGCTCAGGGATTGGCCGAACATTTCGAGCTCTCCCGAGCTGGGCGAATCGAGCCCTGCGAGCAGGCCGAGCAGCGTCGACTTGCCGGCACCGGAACTTCCCACGATGGCGACACTCTCACCGCGTTCGACATCCAGCGCCAGCGATTCGAGGATAACGAGCTCTCGTTCCCCGCTCGTCACCCGTTTACCGAGTTGGTTGGCGTATAAAATTCGCTTTTGCTGATCGTCCGAGGAGTGAGACATGGTGCCTGGTTTCCCTGTGCCTGAGTTCGAGTTGCCTTTCGCCAATATGCCTGTCACCAAGGTGCTTTTCACCAAGATGCCTTTCGCCAGGATGGCAAGGCGCTGTGCAGGTGCCGCGCTATTGTTGTGTCTTGCCGTGCTGTCGCTGACGCCCGGCGCGGCGCGTGCCGATACCGTTCTGGTCATGGGCGACAGCCTGAGCGCGGCCTACGGCATCGACCCGCAGGCGGGCTGGGTCAATCTCCTGAAACAGCGGCTCGGCGATGAGCACGAGGTCGTCAACGCCAGCATCAGCGGCGAGACGACATCCGGCGGCTCGGCACGGCTACCCGACATTCTGGGACAATACCATCCCGATATCGTTCTGCTGGAGCTCGGTGGCAACGATGGCCTGCGCGGGCTCTCCCCCCAGCAGATGCAGGTCAATCTGGCCAAGATGATCGAGCGTAGCCAGGAGAAAGGCGCCGAGGTCCTGTTGCTCGGTATCGAGGTCCCTCCCAACTATGGTCCCGCCTATACCCAGGCCTTCCGTGAAGTCTTCGCGCAGTTGGCCAGCGAGCACGACGTGCCGTTGGTGCCGTTTCTGCTCGAGGGCGTCGACCTCGACGGCATGCTCCAGAGTGATGGCATCCACCCCACTGCCGAGGCACAGCCGATCATCCTCGAGAACGTCTGGTCGCAACTGGAACCAATGCTCTCCTCCTCGGACGAGGATGAGTGATCCTCTTCGCGTCGAGTCTGTTGTCCGTCGGACTGGATCTGCGCCAGCCCTCATGCCCGCCGATTTCGCCGGCATGCTATCGTTAACGCCTTGAAAAGACTCGCAGCATGGCGAGACGAGACACGCTTCGACGAGGAGTTTGACGATGGAGGCAGAAACGGCGCTGGTCGCAGCCTACGAACTGGATGGAAAAGGCGGCGGCACCCTGCTCAGCGTTCGCCAGTTGCGCGAGGCCTGGGCCGATCCCCAGCGTCCGCTGTGGATGCATCTCGACTTTCGGCATGAAGACGTTCGCACCTACCTCGTGGATATCGCCGGGCTCGACGAGGCACCGGTCGAGGCACTACTGGAAGAAGACACTCGCCCCCGCGTCGCCAAGTTTCGCAATGGCGCCGTCAGCACGCTGCGCGGTATCAACCTCAACCCCGGCGCCGCGCCAGAAGATCTCATCTCACTGCGTATCTGGATTTCCCCCAACCGCCTGATCACCCTGCGCCGACGACCACTGAAATCGGTCGGTGACGTGCGCGAACGTATCGACAACGGCGACGGCGCGCTTTCGGTGCCGGACCTGCTGGCATGGCTGACGGAGACCCTGGTGGACAGGGTCGGCGATGTCGCCCACGAACTCGACGACCGCCTGGGTGAACTCGAGGAGGATCAGTTGAGCGATCGCGAGATCGAGCCGGACGACCTTTCCCGGCTGCGACGTTCGCTGATCACCTTGCGGCGCTTCATGGGCCCGCAGCGTGACTGCCTGGACCAGATCGCCCATGGGCCGGAGTGGTTCGACGAAGACACCAAGGTATCGATCCGCGAGAGCGCCAACCAGCTTTCACGCTACGTGGAAGACTTCCACGCCATGCAGGAGCGCGCGCTGATCCTGCAGGAACAACTCTTCAGCGAACACAACGAGCGCCTGAACCAGCGGATGTACATGCTGGCGATCGTCACCACCGTGTTCCTGCCGCTGAGCTTCCTGACCGGCCTGCTGGGCATCAACGTCGGCGGCATCCCCGGCGCCGAAAGCCCCTACGGCTTCATGATCTTCCTCACCATTACCGTCCTGGTCGGCGGCTGGGTGATGTGGTTGCTCAAGCGTAAGCATTGGTGGTGAGACGAGCTGCGAGCTGCGAGCTGCGAGCTGCGAGCTGCGAGCCGCGAGCCGCGAGCCGCGAGCCGCGAGCCGCGAGCCGCGAGCCGCGAAAAGCAGAGTGTGGCCTCCGGAAATCCGCAAAGCTCGAAGCCCGAAGCCCGAAGCCCGAAGCCCGAAGCCCGAAGCCCGAAGCTCGAAGCTCGAAGCTCGAAGCTCGAAGCTCGAAGCTCGAAGCTCGAAGCTCGAAGACAGGATGCGATTATCGCTATTGCCGTAAGGGGTTGGCTTTGCTTTTTCTTCCCGCTTCCAGACGCGTAGCGCCGCTCTTCCAGCTTCAAACTCTATCCGTATGCCCCAGATCCCGTTCGGGATCGAGACGGTCGCGAACGCGCCGCTTCAGTTCCTTGATATCGGGAAAGCCGCCGTCGCGCTTGCGCTCCCACAGCGTCTCTTCGTCGTAGAGCACTTCGAAATGCCCGCCGTGGCTGGGCGCCAGAGCTACCTGCTCGAGATCTTCGCCGAAGGTCTGCAGCAGTTCCTGGGCATACCAGCCCGCACGCAGCAACCACTGGCATTGGGTACAATAATGAATACGAACCTTGGCCATCTCTCTGTTCTCCCGAGCCGGTGGCACGAATCTGCCGCACTCATGCCGACAGCGTTGAAAACGCCCATGATGCGCTCGGCCGGACGGCTCGCTCAAGCAGAGAGAGGGAAACGTCGTGTCGGCAGCGTCGCGTTCGGCGCCCAGGGTTCCTCGTAGACTGCCTGTCGCCAATAGCTTGTCACTGGGATAACAGAAAACAGGGAACGTTTTGCATGTCAGCCAATGAAGCCAGCCTCACTCGCCTCTTCGAACGCGTCACCGGTGATGAAGACAGCCGCATGTGTCGCGACATCTCCGACGAGGCGTGTCAGGAACAACCCGGCAACTTCTTCCGTCATCTCGTCGCCGCACTCGGCAACAAGCTCGCCGACGAACTCTCCAACGCTCGCCTGATCCTGCCGTGGCTGATGGGCGCGATCGGAGCACCGGTGTGGATGGTCGGGCTGCTGGTACCCATCCGCGAGGCAGGCGCCCTGCTGCCGCAACTGCTGATCGCCGGCTACATCCGGCTGCGCCCGATCCGCAAATGGGTCTGGGTCACCGGCGGCATCGTCCAGGCGATCGGCGCCCTGCTGCTGGCGCTACTGGCGCTTTTCGGTCACGGCAGCTGGGGCGGCGCGCTGGTACTGGTCGCGCTGACCGGGCTGTCGCTCGGCCGGGGGCTGTCGTCGGTTTCCACCAAGGACGTGCTGGGCAAGACCATCGCCAAGCAGCGCCGAGGCACGCTGATGGGATGGAGCGCCAGCGTCGCGGGGGCGCTCACCCTGCTCGTCGGCGCCGCCATGGTCGTCATCGGGGATCAGCCCGGCACCTGGGCGCTGGCCATCCTGCTGTTCGCCGCCGCGCTGGGCTGGGGCCTGAACGCACTCTGCGCCGCCGCGATACGCGAAGCGCCGGGGGCCACCGAAGGCGGTGCCAACGCCTGGGACAGCGTCAAGCAGGGCGTTTCGCTGATGCGCCGCGATCGTCGCTTTTTGCATTTCAATCTCTCGCGGGCGCTGCTGCTGTCCAGCGCGCTCGCCCTGCCCTACCTCGCCCTGCTGGGCCAGCAGAACAGCGGCACCGACCTGGCCAGTCTCGGCATCCTGATCGTGACCTCCGGCGCGGCCAGCATGGTCGCCGGCCCGATCTGGGGGCGTCTGGCCGATCGCTCCAGCCGCCGGGTGATGCGCAACAGCGCCATCGGTGCGGCGGTATGCTGCCTGGCGGGCGCCGCCTGCGTGTGGTTGCCAGCAGCGGCACGCGAAAGCGTCTGGCCCTATGCGCTGATCTACGGCCTGCTGATGATCGCCCATGCGGGAATACGCCTGGGCCGCAAGACCTACGTCGTCGATCTGTCGGACAGCAACACCCGGGCGCTCTACGTCGCGTTTTCCAATACCTTCACCGGCGTCCTGATGCTCGTCGTCGGGCTGCTGCTCGGTGGCCTGGCGCAATGGCTGGGCAGCGCCGGCCTTCTGCTGCTGCTTGCGGCGCTGGCCGTGGCGGCTGCGCTCAGCTCTCATGCTCTGACGGAGGTCGAGGACGCGGACGACGCGTGAAGCGTTGTAATCCCGAGACGCCGTGGCATGATGTTCGATCGTATCGACCCTACAACCCGTCGAATGCCCAGTCTGGAGGCAAGGATGGCCAGTACCAGTAAACGACCGCCCATGATCAGCCCGGCGCTACTCGAACGTATCGTCAACGCCTCGGATGACGGCATCGTGGTGGCTGAACAGGAAGGCGACGAGAACATTCTGATCTACGCCAATCAGGGCTTCGAACGCCTGACGGGCTACAGCGTCGACGAGATTCTCTATCGCGACTGTCGCTTTCTGCAGAATGGCGATCGCGACCAGCCGGCCATCGACCGGGTGCGCACCGCCCTGCGCGAAGGCAAGCCGTGCCGCGAAGTGCTGCGCAACTATCGCAAGGACGGCAGCCAGTTCTGGAACGAGCTCTCGATCACGCCGGTCTACGACGAGGAAGACAGGCTCACCTATTTCGTCGGCGTGCAGAAGGATGTCACCAGTCTGATCGAGACCCTGCAGGAACTCGAGGCGCTGAAAGCCGAGCGCGATCCGGCCTGAAACCTCAGCAGAATCCTGAACTTATCGCCGCCTTGCGCGGCGATAGTTTTTTTTAACCAGGAAAATCTTGTACCCGGCGGCATTCGACGATATATAGCCCGGAGCGTCACTGAGATGCGATTTCACGGGAGGGCTAAAACATGAGCCGTGAGGATTACGTCGAGGATCAGGATTTTTCCGAAGCCATCAACGACGAGCAGTTCGAACGTCCACGCAGCAGCAAGGCGGATACGCTGCGTGCCAGGCGCCAGGTCGAGGCATTGCTGGAAGAGCGTCGTCTGAAACGTGCCATCGAAGATGACTGGTACAACGATTTCGGCGACGAAGAAGAGTAGGCCGACAGCGGCTTTCCGCATTACCCCCGACGGGCGCCTCCAGGCGCCCGTTCGCATTGTCGGCATGACTCGTTTACCCTGCCTGTCAGACGCTGGGCCCCGTTGACGGGCGCTGCAGCGATGACTGCCTGTTTTTATCCACTGCGAATTACTTTCTATCCACTGCGAATTACTATCGGATTTCCATGGCGCAATATGTTTACACCATGAACCGGGTGGGCAAGATCGTCCCCCCGAAGCGCGAGATCCTGAAAGACATCTCGCTCTCCTTCTTCCCCGGCGCCAAGATCGGCGTGCTCGGTCTCAACGGCTCGGGAAAATCGACGCTGCTGCGCATCATGGCCGGCGTCGACACCGAATATAACGGCGAAGCCCGGCCGATGCCGGGCATCAACATCGGCTACCTGCCGCAGGAGCCCGAGCTCGACGACAGCAAGAATGTCCGCGAGACGGTCGAGGAAGCCCTCGGCGAGGTCAAGCAGGCCCAGGTAGAACTGGAAGCCGTCTACGCCGCCTATGCCGAGCCGGATGCCGATTTCGATGCGCTGGCCGCGCAACAGGCGCGTCTGGAGAACATCATCGAGGCGGCCGACGCGCACAACATCGAGCGCAAGCTGGAAGTCGCCGCCGAAGCGCTGCGCCTGCCGCCGTGGGAAGCCAGCGTCGGTCATCTTTCCGGGGGCGAGCGTCGTCGCGTGGCACTCTGCCGCCTGCTGCTCTCCAGCCCGGACATGCTGCTGCTGGACGAGCCGACCAACCACCTGGATGCCGAATCCGTCGCCTGGCTCGAGCGCTTCCTGCACGACTATCCGGGCACCGTCGTGGCCATTACCCACGACCGTTACTTCCTCGACAACGTCGCCGGCTGGATCCTGGAGCTCGACCGCGGCCACGGCATTCCGTTCGAAGGCAACTACTCCCAGTGGCTCGAGTCCAAGGAGCAGCGTCTCGCCCAGGAATCCAAGCAGGAAGCGGGCCGCCAGCGCGCGATCAAGCAGGAACTGGAGTGGGTCCGTCAGAATGCCAAGGGCCGACAGGCCAAGAGCAAGGCGCGTCTCAACCGCTTCGAGGAGTTGCAGTCCGGCGACTACCAGAAGCGTAACGAGACCAACGAGATCTACATTCCGCCCGGGCCGCGGCTGGGTGACAAGGTCATCGAGTTCCACGATGTCAGCAAGCGCTTCGACGAGAAGATGCTGTTCGACAATCTCTCCTTCCAGATACCGACCGGCGCGATCGTCGGGATCGTCGGCGGCAACGGGGCCGGCAAGTCGACCCTGTTCAAGCTGATCGCCGGCAACGAGCAGCCGGACGGCGGCGAAGTGGTACTGGGCGATACGGTGGACGTGGCCTACGTCGAACAGCTGCGCGACCACTTCGACAACTCCCAGACCGTGTGGGAAGCCGTCTCCGGCGGCCAGGACATCCTCAACATCAATGGTTACGAGGTCTCTTCACGCGCTTACGTCGGCCGGTTCAACTTCAAGGGAACCGACCAGCAGAAGCGCCTGAGCGAACTCTCGGGCGGGGAACGCGGACGCCTGCAGCTGGCCCAGACGCTGAAGCAGGCCGCCAACGTGCTGCTGCTCGACGAGCCGTCCAACGATCTCGATATCGAGACCCTTCGCGCGCTGGAAGAGGCCCTGCTGGCCTTCCCCGGCTGCGCGCTGGTCATCTCGCACGACCGCTGGTTCCTGGACCGTATCGCCACGCATATCCTGGCGTACGAAGGCGATTCCAACGTCGTCTTCTTCGAAGGGAACTACACCGAGTACGAAGCGGATTACCACAAGCGGGTCGGCAACGACACGCCGAAGCGAATGAAGTACAAGCGTATCGACGCCTGATTCGCTGCCCGTCTTCATCCGGCAATACCAAATACCCCGCCATCAAGGCGGGGTATTTGTTGGAGACTATGTCTGTTGGAGGCTATGCCTGTTGAAGTCCATGTTGATTGGCGACTGCGGTCCTGCCAGTCTTCAGCGACCTCGTCCGCGAATCAGCGAGACGACGAACAGGATCAGAAAGATCACGAACAAGACCTTGGCGATCGTCGCTGCGGCACCGGCGATACCGCCGAAACCCAAAACCCCGGCAATGATAGCGACGATGAGAAAAATCACGGCATAGCTAAGCATGGCAACTCTTCCTGTGCTGACCCATTGGACTTGCTGGCGACGGTGATATCAGCCGCCTGCCAAGCCACCCTCTCGTTCCGTGAGGGCAAACTAAGCCTTGTCGTTTATTGCATTTTCGTCAAGTTCCGCGCTCGCGTGCCCGTTCAGTAAAACGACGCCTCGCCCGGCGGGCGGGTCTTGAAACGCCGGTGAAGCCACAGGTACTGCTCCGGATGGCGGCGGATCGCCTGCTCGATGAACGCATTCACCTGCGCGGCGTCGGCCACATCATCACCACTCGGGAAGTTCTCCAGCGGCGGCAGGTATTCGAGCGTGTAGGTCCGGTCGTCGGGGTTGCGGTGAAACATCAGCGGCATGACGGGGGCGCCTGTCATTCTGGCGATCTTGGCCGTCAGCTTGATCGACGCGGCGGAGATGCCGAAGAACGGCGCGAAGACGCTCACCTCGCGGCCGAAATCCTGATCCGGCGAGTACCACACGGCATGGCCCGACTTGATCCGGCGGACGACGCCGCGCAGGTCGTGACGGTCGATGGCCGCGCCGAAGATGCCACGCCGGGCGCGGGTCATGAAGTCCTCGAACACCGGGTTGTCGTGCGGCCGGTAGACCACATCGGCGGGGAAGAACAGCGAGTGCAGCGCGCCGCCGAGATCCAGGGTCGAGAAATGGATGCCGATGATCAACGCGCCCTTTCCCTGCGCCATGGCCCGTTCCATGTGCTCGGTTCCCTTGAAGGTCACGCGGTGACGCAGATGCTCGGGATCGCGGCACCAGCCGGTAGCGGTTTCGAGAATGCCGATCCCGTTGGCGATGAAGGTCTTCCTGACCAGCGCCGCGCGCTGCCGGTCGTCCAGCTCGGGAAAGCACAGCGCCAGGTTGGTGTCGGTGATATGGCGGCGTCGTTTGGCCAGCTTCCAGGTCAACAATCCGATGCCTCGCCCCAGTGCCAGCTTGAGACGCCAGGGCAGCATCGCCCCCGCTCGCATCAGGCCGATGCCGAGCCATGCTCCCCAGTAACGGGGGTGAGCGCGATTGGGGGGATAGGTTTTCTTGGCCATGTTCCTTCCGATTCTCTATGCGTGCCGGTCTATGAATGCCGAATAGTGTAGCGAACTGCAGCAAACGACCTCTACGCGCCTTCGTGGTAACGTCGCGGCACCCTCGGCAGCAGCCCGGTCAGCAACGTATAGCCGATGGTATTGCAGTGGCCCGCGACCTCGTCGACGCTCAGCCCTCGGCCCCACAGCACCACCTCGCTGCCGATGCCGGCGTCGGGCAGGTGACTGATATCCACCGTCAACATGTCCATCGAGACGCGCCCCACCAGCGGGCAGCGGTGACCATCGACCAGTATCGGCGTGCCGTCGGCAGCGTGGCGGTCATAGCCGTCGCCATAGCCAGCAGCGACCACGCCGATTCGGGAAGGGCGCGAGGTGTACCAGCGCGCGCCATAGCCGACCGGCTCTCCGTCGGCCAATGACTGCACGGCGATCAGCCGCGAGCGCAGCGTCATCACCGGTTTCAGCGAGATATCGGCAGGCAGTTCCCCTTCCAGCGGATTGCTGCCGTAAAGCATGATCCCGGGGCGATTCCACTCGCCGTGAGCCCAGGGTCTGGTCAGCGTGGCCGGCGAGTTGGCAATGCAGACCGGTGCGTCGAGACGCTGTCGGACATGGTCGATGAGCCGCCGCTGGCGCTCGAACTGTAACGTGTCGGACTGATCGGCACTGGCGAAGTGGCTGATCAGGTGGATATCCCGAACTCGGTGAGAAGCCGCCTTCAATCGCGCCCAGCGGTCGACGAACGACTCGGGATCGTAACCCAGCCTATGCATTCCGGAATCCAGCTTGAGCCAGACCGTCAACGGTTGCGCGGCGGGATGGTTCAGGACGGCGTCCAGTTGCCAGTCGCTGTGTACGACCTGCCACAGTTGCAAGGCCTCGACGCGGGCCAGTTCCTCGGTCTCGAAGATGCCTTCCAGCAGCAGTATCGGCCGCTGGATGCCCGCTTCACGCAGGCTCTCGGCTTCTTCCAGCGAGGCGACCGCAAACGCTGGCGCCGCGCTCTCGAGCGCCTGGGCGCACGCCACGGCACCGTGACCATAGGCATTGGCCTTGATCACCGCCATGGAACGGCTTCCGGGTGCCAGTTCGCTGGCAATGGCGTAGTTGTGGCGCAGCGCGTCGAGATCGATATCGGCGATGAGAGGCCGGGCCATGAAACTTCCTTCGAAACGGGCAGAGGAAAACCGGCGGCTGCCACCGGTCGATCGTGGTCATTTTACCCTGCCTGACAGCCTTCGCGGCATCGGGAGACGATAAAGGCTGCCTCCGGAAACGACGACGCCGCTGCTGGGGCAGCGGCGTCGAGGCGACTTCCTGCGGACGCTATCAGAACCGTATCAGGACGCCGGCGGCGGCGTGGGCCGCGCACCGATATCCTCGACGGAAGACGAGACGCCGGCATCGTCGACCTCCGTCAGCGACACGGGATTGCTGTCGCGCAGCCAGCGGTTGGTCGCACGGATCACGTCGAGATTCAGCACGCCGGTCTGCTGGCGCAGCTGCAGCAGGTCGGTGACGTAGGTGTAACGGGCGTCGGCGTAGTTGGAGATGGATTCGTAGAGCGACTGCTCGGCATCCAGCACGTCGACGATGTTTCGCGTCCCCACCTCGTATCCGGCTCGTGTCGCTTCCAGGGCACTGCGACTGGAGACGATGGCTTCACGCTGCGCCTCGACCGATTCCACGTCGTTGCTGACCTGGGCAAACAGGGAACGCACCTGCTGCATGGTGTAGCGACGCTGGTCCTCGAAGTCGTACTGGGTCGCTTCCAGCGTGTAGGTGTTCTCGCGTACCGCGGCGCTGGTCGAACCACCGGTGTAGATGGGCAGGTTGGCCTGCACGCCGATCTGCAGGTCTTCGTTATGGCCGCGAAGCTCGTCGCGGTCGTTGTTCGAGTAGGAGTAATCCGCGAACGCGTCCAGCGTCGGCAGGTGGCCGGCCTCGGCGATATCGACGCCGGATTTCGCCAGCTCGACCGCAGCCTGGGCGTATTGAATGGACGGGCTGCTGGACAGCGCCAGCTCGACCCAGTCGTCGCGACTGGCTGGTACGGGAGGCTGGATCGGCAGCTCGTCATCGAGCCCTTCGATGCTGTCGTACTGCTGCCCCGTCAGGCGCTCGAGCGTCTCGAAACTCACCTGCAGGTCGCTCTTGGCAGCGATACGCTGCGCACGTGCCGAGTCGAAGGCAGCCTTGGCCTCGTTGACATCGGTGATCGCCACCAGGCCGACGTTGAACTGCTCTCTGGACTGCTCGAGCTGCCGCCCGATCGCCTTTTCCTGGGCCTGGCGTGCTTCCAGCACTTCCTTGGCGCGCAGAATCTCGAAATAGGCCTCGGAGACATCGTAGAGCAGCTGCTGCTGGTCGATTTCCAGCTGCAGCGCCTGCTGGCCGACCTGCTTCTTGCTCTGCTGGTACTCGTACCAGTTGGTGGCATCGAACAGCGCCTGGGTAACGCTGACACCGATGCTGCTGCCGTTGTAATCCTCGCCGCTGGATGATGAGCCGGTACCGGCGGCGGCCTGGCTACCGCTCGAACCAGCGTAGCTTTGACTCTCCAGCGAGTCATAGCGATACAGACTCCCGGTGGCGCTGGCCTGCGGCAGCAGATCGCCGCGTTCCACATCCTGACCCGCTTCGGTGCTCTTGAATGTCGAACGCGATGAATTCAACGTTGCCGAATGCTCTAGCGCGTCCTGAGTGATGGTCAAGAGATCTGCCGCGTGAACCGAGGGGGCGAACGCTGCCACGACCAGCAGCGAAATGGCATGTCGCAGGGGAGAGCGCGACGGCAACGAGATGAGAGGCGACATCGAGAAATATCCTATCGTTGAGCACTGGTGACGATACGAATCCGGCTGTGCGAGTCCATGCAAGCATGCACCACAAGCCACGGATGTCGTCGGCATCGCCCAGAAACCCAATCATGGCTGTTTTTCTGGCGGACTCGAGACGCCAACGACCGTCGACGTCATCCGGGACCACACAACAAACGACCGAGGCGCCAGCAACACAGCTGACGCCTCGGCTTGAGGTTTACATACAATGCCGCATGTATGCCACCGGATCAATAGCATGGCCGGTCTTCACCGGCATTTGCGCATTCGTCATGTTCCCGGAACCGGCCTATTCGAAGATCGAATCCATCGACAGGCCCTGCTTTTCCAGCATCCGGCGCAGCTTCTTGAGCGCCTCGACCTGGATCTGGCGCACGCGCTCGCGCGTCAGGCCGATCTCTTCGCCGACCTCCTCGAGCGTGGCGGCCTCATGCCCGCGCAGGCCAAAGCGGCGCAGAACGACTTCGCGCTGCTTGTCGCTCAGCTCGACCAGCCATTCGTCGACGTGCTGCTTGACGTCGTCGTCGACCAGGTTGGATTCCGGGCCGACCTCGTTCTCGTCCGCCAGCGTGTCGATCAGGGGCTTGTCGCTCTCGGCACCCATCGGATAGTCGACCGAGGAGACGCGTTCGTTGAGTCCCAGCATGCGTTTGACGGTGCTCACCGGCTTGTCGAGGAACTCGGCGATCTCTTCCGCGGTGGCCTCGTGGTCGAGCTTCTGGGTCAGCTCGCGAGCCGCGCGCAGGTAGATGTTGAGTTCCTTGACAACGTGGATCGGCAGGCGAATCGTGCGCGTCTGGTTCATCAATGCCCGCTCGATGGTCTGGCGAATCCACCAGGTGGCGTAGGTCGAGAAACGGAAACCGCGCTCCGGATCGAACTTCTCGACCGCACGAATCAGGCCCAGGTTGCCTTCTTCGATCAGATCGAGCAGCGACAGTCCTCGGTTGAGATAGCGTCGGGCAATCTTGACCACCAGGCGCAGGTTGGATTCGATCATGCGCTGACGCCCCGCCGGATCGCCCTTCTGGGCAAGGCGACCGTAATGCACTTCTTCTTCGGGCGTCAGCAGGGGTGAAAAGCCGATCTCGTTGAGGTAGATCTGCGTCGCGTCGAGGCTGTGGTGGTAGGAGTTTTCTTCACGGCTCAACGCCTTTTCGAAAGCGTTTTCATCATCCTTGCGACCCGTGTCATCGCTATCGACTTCCGCGGTATCGACACCGTCGAGCTCGACATCCTGAATTTCCCGTTCAAGCATGCTCATGTCCACTACCCCCAATCTTGGCTACCTGAGTACCTCGCCATGGCAATCCCGCTCCATGGCGATCGCATGTTCCTTGCCGTTTCGAACTTCCCTAGGGGCCGTTGGATCCGCGCCTCGCCAATCATCTTTTCGAACACCGTCCTCGACGCCGCCTTCCGGGAGGGCTACGTTGAATGCGGATGTACGAATGCGGTCACTGACGTTGGATCCAGAAAGCCCTGTCACAGCGGTCTTGGGCGCCGATCCGAAGATCAGCGCGCAGGCAGGTATTGCAGTGGGTCTTGAGGTTGTCCGTTCACGCGAACTTCGAAATGTAGCTCGACCTGGTCAGCATCCGTCTGCCCCATGGTAGCTATCGTCTCTCCGGCCTCAACGACGTCGTTTTCCTTCACTTTCAACGAGTCGTTGTGTGCGTAAGCGCTCAAGAAGCGATCGTTGTGCTTGAGGATGATGAGGTTGCCATATCCCCGCACGCCATCGCCGGCATACACCACAATCCCTGGTCCGGCTGCTTTGACAGGTTGCCCCTTTTGACCGGCAATATCAATGCCGGGGGTTATGTTCGAATCATCATCGAACTTGCCAACCACCTGGCCGCTGGCGGGCCACTGCCATGGCACGTTCTCGACCGGTTTGTAGGTCCGATCCGAACGGTCCGGCGCCCCGCTGGGCTCGCCAGCCACTTCCGTACCCGCATCGTTTCCGGAAGCCGCCTGCGTACCGCCTGAACTCATGGAAGCAGAAGAGGATGACGATCCCGTGTCAGCGGGTTTCGCAGTGGAACCGGCATTGCCGGGCTGCCCGGAGCGCGTATCGGTACTGGCCACCGAGGCGCCCTGCGGCGATCCCTTGCCAGCGGCGTCCCTTGTGCCGTTCTGCGCTGTGACGGGGCCCGGCGCGGAAGGCGAAGCGTTGCTGCCAGCGGCTTGCCCGCCCTGCTGCGGCGAACTCTGAGCATTGGCATTCCCGGCGCCAGCCGTGGCGTTACGCCCTTCCGCGGGCAGCAACCAGGATGGGTTGTCGACCTCCCCCGTCGCGGACTGAGACGAGCCAGCGCCGCTACCCGCAGCGCCGAGTCCCGTTGCGGTCACGCCGCTGCTCGCCACAGCCTGCCCGCCGCTGACACTGGCGCCAGGCTTCAGCCGGAGCTGCTGTCCGGGCTCCAGGCGGTAGGGAGGCGAAATGCCGTTGAGCTGGGCCAGATCGCGAAAATCGACCCGATTCTGCCACGCGATGCCGTAGATCGTGTCGCCGCTCTTGACCGTGTAGGTCGAGCTCGCTTCGCTGTTACGGCTGACGGAGAGATCCTGCACCTGCGGCCGGCCGCTCGAGGACGTGCAGGCATTCAGCCCGACAGCGACAACGGGGAGGAGCCCCAGTAACAATGCAGTTCGACGCTTGCTCATAAGAAAATTCCTTTTTCGTGACGGAAAGCGGGTGGAAACCGACGCATCGCGTCATGACGATGTTTTCCTGCGCTCTCCCAGGCACATTACCACCACGATGCCGATGATGATCAACACGGCCGCCAGCAGCCACTGGGACGGTTGCCCCGTCACCGCAGCGTAGTCCGAGGGCAACAAGTAATGATAAGCCAGCGCCACTTGCTGACCGTCGGCACCCATGCGGTAACTCGCCAGCTGGCGCCAGGGCCAGAGTTGCGGCAGCGACCCCAGAATGAAACCGACGATCGCCATCAGCGTGATCGCATGGTAGTGACGCAGCAGCCAGGACAGCAGGCGGGAAAAGGTGAACAGCCCCAGCAGGCAGCCGGCGCCGAAGATGGCGATCAGCCCGACATCGAAATTCTTGATGCCGCTCATCACGGTGCCGTAAAGCCCCATCACCAACAGCAGAAAACTGCCCGACACCCCCGGCAACAGCATCGCGCTGATGGCGATCGCACCGGCCACGAACAGGGTGGCATCGCCAGCCCGGCTCATGTCCGGCAGCAGGCTGGGCAAGAGCGCCGCGACCGAAAGCCCTGCCAATACCGGAAGCAGGTAGCGCCAGCGCCAATGGCCGACCTGCCGCATGACCGCCCACGCCGAGGCCAGCACCAGGCCGAAGAAGAACGCATTCAGCAGCAGTTGATGGTGCGACATCAGCCAGGTCACCAGATGCGCGATCGTCACCAGGCTGATGCCGATCCCCAGTACCAGCGGCACCAGAAAGCGTAGATTGAGGTAGGTGACCAGTCCGGCAAGCCCCTGTCGGCGCAAGACGCCGAACGCCCCCGGACCGAAGCGCTTGATGGTCTCGATCAGTTCCTCGTAGATCCCCACGATCAGGGCGATGGTGCCACCCGAGACGCCCGGCACGGCATCCGCCGCGCCCATGCCCATGCCTTTCAATACGGTTGTCGCGATGCGCTTCAACGAATGACTCCCTCAAGCAACGGTACGAAACGCACCTCTTCAAGACGCTGATGATCGAATGCCTGTCCACGTCGACGCACCCGGGTCAGCCACTGACGCCCTTCGCTGTCCGCCAGTGGCGCGATCAGCACACCACCATCCCGCAGCTGGGACAGCAGTGGCTGGGGAAGCTCGCTGGCGCACGCCGTCAGCAGAACGACATCGAACGGCGCCGCCTGCGGCCAGCCCATGGCGCCATCGGCGTGGCGCAGATGGACGTTATGCGCACCCAGCCGCGCCAGGCGCTGCTGGGCGCGGGACTGCAGCGCCGCAATACGCTCCACGCTCCAGACGCTCTTGACCAGGCGCGACAGGATCAGCGTCTGGTAGCCGGAGCCGGTGCCGATCTCCAGCACCCGTTGCGGCTCGGCCAGCGCGACCAGCTCGCTCATCCGGGCCACGATCCAGGGTTGGGACAGCGTCTGCCCCAACCCCAGGGGAAGCGAGGTATCTTCGTAAGCGCGATGGGCCAGGGCTTCATCGAGGAACAGGTGACGCGGCTCCGTCGCCATCACCTCCAGCACCTGCGCATGACGAATCCCGCCGGCCGATAGACGTTCGACCATGCGATTGCGGGTTCGTTGCGACGTCATGCCGACACCGCTCAATTCTTCAGGCGTGTGACAGACCATCCAGCCAGCCCTGTACGTCGTTCAGCGTTTCATGACGGGTCAGATCGGTTTGCAGCGGCGTGATCGAGACGAAGCCCGCCTCGATCGCCGCAAAATCGGTATCGGGTGCGTCGTCGGCGTTTTCCGAAACCGCCGCGATCCAGTAACGGTCGCGCCCGCGCGGATCCTTCATGTGGATCGGCCGCGATGCCGGACCGCGATACCCCAGCCGGGTCACCCGGAATCCGCGAATCTCGCTCCACGGCAGGTCCGGCACGTTAACGTTGAGCAGGCTGCGCGGCGGCAGCGACAGGTTTTCCGCAGCGCCGACCAGACTGGCGGCCACCCGTCCGGCGGTCTCGAAATGGCGCTGCCCGCAGAGCGAAATGGCCAGCGCCGCCATGCCCAGGTTACGCCCTTCCATGGCCGCGGCGACGGTGCCCGAGTACAGCACGTCGTCACCCAGGTTGGCGCCATGGTTGATCCCGGAGATCACCAGGTCGGGTCTTTCCTCCCAGACGCCGTTGACGCCGAGATAGACGCAGTCCGCCGGTGTGCCGTCGACGCTGTAGAACCCGTTGTCCAGCGCGGACAACGCCAGCGGGCGAGTCAGCGTCAGCGAGTTGCTGGCACCGCTCATGTCCCGATCCGGCGCCACGACTCTCAGCCGGGCGTGGCTTTCCAGCGCGCTGGCCAGGGCTTTCAATCCCGGAGCATGAACGCCGTCATCATTGGACAACAACAGTCTGCGCATCTTCTTTCCTCCTGGACGATGGTCGATACCGGCGACGTCAGATCAGCGTCGGGTGCCGAAACAGTTCGCGAAGCACCGAGGTGGCAAAGGCGCCTCGCGGTAAGGTGAAGGAGAGCCGGACCGCCTCTTCTTCCCTTTCCCAGCTGGCCTCCCCGAGCCGCAGCCGCAGCGGCCGCCGGTCGTGACGCGCCCCGGCCTGGACCAGACCGTCGCTCAGCTCGGCATGGCCGGTGGCGATGGACGTTTCCCGCTCGGCCACCTCGCCCTCGCTCTCCAGCCGGCCGACGCCCCACAGCGGCCCGGTGGGGTGCAGATCGCCGGCCTCGGCGCGGGCCAGCAGATCGTCGTCGACCTGCGCGCTGGCGAAGCGGCTCGCGGTGCCGTTCAGATTCAGCACGTCACCGGGCTGCGGGACACACCAGGTGCCATCGGCAACGCGCGCCGACAGCACCTGGTTGAAAAGATAGCTGCGAGCGGTGGAGAGCAGTAACCCCTGGGGATCCTGGCGTTTGCGCCAGCCCCGAGCCAGCAGTTGCCGGGCGCGCTGCAGGTTGCGCCCCGCCGGGCCGAAGCGCTGCGGGCCGAAGTAGTTGGGCACGCCCTCGGCCACCAGACGGTCCCAGCGCGCGCGGGTGTCCGCCGCGTCGATGGCTTCGCCCCGGATTCTCAGATGGAAGCGGTTGGCGCGGTGCACGCCGCGTTTCAGCTTGCGCGGGTGTCGCGCCGCCTCGAGACAGCGGACGCCCCGTTCGGCCAGGCCCGCATCCCACTCCGCCGGCGGCTCGCGACCGGGCAGCGCCAGCGAGAACCACTGCCGCGTCACCGCGTCGCGATCCTTGAGCCCGCTGAAGCCCACGTCCCGTACCGGGATATCGACTGCGCGGGCGAGCAGACGCGCCAGATCCGGCGTGGTCATCCCGCGCTTCTCCAGCCACAGCCACCAGTGCTCGCCGTGGCCCTCCGGGGCGAAATCGAACTGCTCCTCGACCTGGAAGTCTTCAGGGCGCTGGCGGTACTCGCCGGTAACAGTCGGCATGCTCGCGACATGGCACCAGTTCGGGGGCCAGACGTCGGCTGAGGGCGTCATCGCCGAATCGCTCATTTAGCGTCCGCGACCAGCAGTACCACCGCTTCCGCGGCGATGCCTTCACCGCGCCCGGTAAACCCGAGCCGCTCGGTGGTCGTCGCCTTGACGTTGACCGCCCCCAGCTCGACGCCCACGTCGGCAGCGATCGTCTCGCGCATGAGCGGGATCGACTCGGCCATGCGCGGCGCCTGGGCCATCAGCGTGGCATCGAGATTGCCGATCCGATAGCCGGCCTCGCGCACCAGCGCGACGACGTGGCGCAGCAGCGCGCGACTGTCGGCACCCTTCCAGGCCGGATCGGTATCCGGAAAGTGCCGCCCGATGTCGCCCAGTGCGCAAGCGCCCAGCAGCGCATCGCTGATCGCGTGCAGCAGCACGTCGCCATCGGAGTGGGCGACGAAGCCGCGGTCGAACGGCAGGCGAACCCCACCGATCATCAGATGGTCGCCCTCGCCAAAGCGATGCACGTCGAACCCGTGACCGATCCTGAAACTCATGCTTCCCTTCCTCCTTGTCCGCTGACGGCGCCTTGTCCGGTGACGGTTGGCGTCGGTCCCGACGCGGCTTCCGACTGCACGGCGAGTATGCGCGCCGCCATGGCCAGATCCTCGGGGTGCGTGATCTTGAGATTGTCGCGGCTACCGGCGACCAGTCGCGGCGCCAGCCCCATGGCTTCGATCGCCGAAGCTTCGTCGGTCACCGTCATGCCGGTGGCCAGTGCCGCATCGAGCGCCTGGCGCAGCAGATCGAAGCGGAACACCTGCGGCGTCAGGGCATGCCAGAGGCCGTCCCGCGGTTCCGTGTGGCTGATTCGCCCACGCTCATCGGCGCGCTTCATGGTGTCGGCCGCCGGTGTCGCCAGCAGCGCGCCGATCGCCTCGTCCTCGAGCGCTTCCCGCAGTGCCTGCAGATCCTCGAGGCGCACGCAGGGCCGGGCGGCGTCATGCACCAGCACCCAGTCGTCGTCCGCCGCCTGTTCCATCAGCGTCGCGAGGGCACGGCCCACCGTATCGGCGCGCTCGTCGCCACCACCGACACGCTGCCACTCCGCGAAGGGAACGTCGTCGGGATCGAAGTACTCGTCGTCGGGATCGAGACAGAGCCGCAGAGCGGCTTCGGGAAAGGCCTGATGCAGGCGTTCGAGCGTGCGTGCCAGGACGCTTCTGCCCTGTAGCATCAGATACTGCTTGGGCCGGTCGGCCTTCATGCGCTGTCCGCGACCGGCGGCGGGTACGATCAACCAAAGCGTCATGGCTGGACGACCCCCGTGCGCGCTGCGGGTCCGTCATCGGGATCCTCGACACCAGGCACCCAGAAGAACTGCTCGTCCTCGCGAACCATGCCGATATCGCTGCGCGCCCGCTCCTCGATGGCATCGAGCCCGTTCTTGAGGTCGACGACTTCGGCAGCGAGACGGGCGTTGCGCGCGCCGAGCACTTCGGTATCGCCTTCCAGGGTATCAGCGCGGGCCTGGATGTCGTTGAATTCCCGGATGCCACCCTCGCCGAACCACAGCCGGTACTGCATCAGCCCCAGCATGATAACCAATACCACAATGACCCATTTCCACATCGCCAAGGCTTCCGGTCGGCACGATTCATTTCGGACAGTTCATTCCCGACAGGCCACGGCCCTCGGGAAAGGGCGCAGCAGGCCGCTGTCGGAGCGCGGCTCATTATGCCATCATCGCCGCATGCGGCCCACCGCCACGACCGAATCCGGAATCGACGATCTCATGTACAAACTGGCCTTCTTCGTTCCCGAATCCCATCTGGAAAGCGTCAAGGACGCGGTGTTCGCCAGCGGCGCCGGACGCATCGGCGATTACGAGGCGTGCTGTTTCCAGATGCGTGGCGTGGGCCAGTTCCGGCCGCTTCCGGGTGCCCAGCCTCATATAGGCGATGTCGGTGCGCTGGAAAGCGTCGAGGAGTATCGGGTCGAACTGGTCTGCGAGAACCGCCTGATACGCGCTGCGATCAAGGCGCTGATCGACGCGCATCCCTACGAGGAGCCGGCCTACGACGTGTGGCCGCTGAGCGATCCGGATTCCCTGCCCTAAATTTGACAAGATCGGTCCGAGACAGGATCGCCATCTCGCGGCCCGAGGGCGCGCTCAGGCGGAGCCGAGGTAGCGCTCCCTCTCCTCCTTGCCGATCTGGCTGAGATGCAGCTCGAAGGTACCCTGACGCCGATCATCGAAGAAGTGGCGCAGCGTGCGTTCGATGGTGGGAAAGGCCAGTTCGTCCCAGGGGATCTGGGTCTCCTCGAACAGTTCGACCTCGAGACTCTCCGGCCCGGCGGCGAAATCGCCGTTGAGATTGCCGAGAAAGATCATGTACACCTGATTGATGTGCGGCAGGCTGATCAGGGTATACAGTGTCGGATCGTCGACGACGGCACGGGCCTCTTCGCGGGTTTCCCGCAGCGCCGCCTGCTCCACGGTTTCCGCGTTCTCCATGAACCCCGCCGGCAGCGTCCAGAAGCCCTTGCGCGGCGCGATGGCGCGACGGCACAGCAGGATGCGCTCCCCGGCTACCGGCAGCGTGCCGGCCACGATGCGCGGATTCTGGTAATGGATGGTATGGCAGGCATCGCACAGGAACCGGGGGCGGTCGTCGCCGTCCGGAATCGCGAAACGCACGGTATGGCCGCAATGGCTACAGTAGTTCATAGAGTCTCGGGTTTATAACGCCTCGCGTGTCGGAGGGTTTCGAGTTCGCAGGAGCCGCCAGGCACCGTCGATCGGCACGTTGGTCAGTCCAGGGTCTGTTGAGTCAAATCGCATGTTAGAGAAAGTCCGTGAACGCCTGCAAGCACATCGCCCGCGTCGGTTGGACGGCGCCTACCCTCAGGCGGCCGTGCTTCTCCCCATCGTCGCGCGCCCCGAGCCAACGCTGCTGTTCACCCAGCGCACCGCGCATCTGACCCAGCACGCCGGCCAGGTCGCCTTCCCGGGCGGCAAGCGGGAGCCGGAAGACCGGGATCTGCTCGCCACGGCACTGCGGGAAACCCACGAGGAGATAGCCCTCCAGCCTGGACAGGTCGATGTCATCGGGCGTCTGAGCGACGTGATCTCGCTCCATGGCCTGCGCGTGACGCCTTTCGTCGGTCTGGTCGAGCCAGACCTGCCGCTGAAGGCGGAGCCGGGTGAAATCGCTTCGATCTTCGAGGTTCCCATGCGTCACTTCATCGATGACCATCGTAGCCATACTGATGTCATTCCGGTCGACGATCAGCCCTGGTACGTACCCAGCTATCTTTTCGAGGACCGCATGATCTGGGGGTTGTCGGCCATGATGCTGGTGGAGTTGCTGGCCGTGGGCTTCGAAAGCGATATCGCGCTGGACCGCAAACCCACGCAAGGGGAGTTGCGCTATCATCCGCAGCGCCGACGCCACACCACGGCGCGGTCAGGCCAGCCCGGCAAGATTCCGGAGTGAGTGCTTCATGACCCCCAACGACGCCCATCACGCCTTCTGGGACAGCGCCCAGCTATCCGCCTTGATCGATGGACTGGTGGAACGCGGCTGGTACGTCGGCACACGTTTTCTCGCCCCGGCGCTGTGCCGGGACCTGCTGGAGGAACTGCAGCTGTTGCATCGGCAGGCGGCGCTTCAGGAAGCCGCCATCGGCCGTGGGGACGAACGCATGCTGCGGCGCGACATTCGCGGCGACGCCATCCACTGGCTGGATCGGGAAAGCCTGGCGCAACGACGCTACCTGGCGCTGATGAGCGAACTCCAGCAGCAGATCAACCTCGCGCTCTATGCCGGATTGTTCGAATTCGAGGCCCACTTTGCCCACTATCCGCCGGGCGCCTTCTATCGCAAGCACTACGACAGCTTTCGCGGCCGGGCCAACCGCGTCATTTCGACCGTGCTCTATCTCAATCCGGACTGGCCCGCCGACGGCGGTGGGGAGATGGCGCTCTACGACGAGCACGAACCCGAGCGCGAGGTCGCCCGCGTGCATCCGGAGGCCGGCACCTTCGCCTGCTTTCTCTCCGACCGCATTCCCCACGAAGTGCTGCCGACGCGCATGCCCCGAGTCAGCATCGCCGGCTGGTTCCGCCGCAATGCCTCGCTGGGCGGCGTGATCGATCCAGCCCGCTAGTCGGCCGCCGGTCTATTCGGTCGCCGGTCTATTCGGTCGCCGACGTCTGGCGACTGGCGACGCTTTCTCGCTTCTCGGTCGTGAAAGGTGTCGCGGGGTCGTCTTCCACGTCGTTATCCATATCGCTCTCCATATCACCGGGAAGCGCCGTTTCCACGTCCGGCACCAGCTGCGACAGGTCTTCCATGTGTTCGTGCTCGATCGCGCCCTGCACCAGCTCGTCGGTCACGCTGAGCTCGGCACCCACCACCGACTGCTGCGGGTTGGAGGTAAACGGCGCCATCGGCATCGGCGCCGGACGCCGACTCCGACGCCAGACGAAGAATGCCACCAGCACCACGCCGAGCCCGGCCAGCGCCACGAACAACCCCGCGTTGCCGGTATGAATCATCAGCGGCGTGATCAGCGGCGGACTGAGGGTCGCTCCCAGCGCATTGATCAGCAGCAAGCCCTGGCTCATCCGCACCAGCGCGCCGGCCGGTGCACGGTCGGCCGCGTGGCTCACCGCCACCGGATAGAGTGCGAACACGCCACCACCAATCAAAAACAGCATGGCCGCCAGCAGGCCGGGCAGATCCGGCACCAGCATCACCCCGCCACACAGCACTGCCAGTACGCCACCGATCAGAATCAGCACGATCTGACGGTCATGCCGGTCGGACCAGCGCCCGATGGGATATTGCAGCAACATGCCACCCAGAATGACCACCGCCATCATCTCGCCGATCTGCTGCACCTCGAAGCCACTGCGCTGCAGATAGAGCGGCAACAGACTGTAGATGGCCGAAACCGCCAGCCCCGAGCCGAAACAGCCCATCACACCGGTCGGCGTGACGGTGATCAGCCGCCAGGGCGACAGCGGCTCGGCGTGCTCGATCAGCGGCGAGACCCGCGGAATCATGCCAAGCGGCAGCACCGACAGCGACGCCAACATGGCGATGATCATGAATGGCTGGCTGGCACCGGCATGGTCCGCCACGCCCAGCAGCAGTTGCCCGATCACCCCGGCGCCATAGAGCGCGATCATGTAGAGCGCCAGCAGCCGGCCCCGAACCCGGGTATCGGCCGCGGTCAGCAACCAGCTTTCGATGACCAGATAGACACCCAGCGTCGCCCACCCACCGATCAGGCGCAGCGTGAACCACAGCTCGGCGTTGAGCCACATGCCCTGCAGCAGCACGGTTACCGCTACCAGCGATGCGAAGCAGGCGTAGGCGCGAATATGGCCGATTCTCAACAGCAGCCGATCATTGAACAGCGCGCCGATCGCCAGACCGATGTAGTACGCGGCAGATACCCAGCCGATGGTGGTAACGGACTCACCGGCCGCGTCCAGGCGCAGGGTGATCAACGATGCCAGAAAGCCGTTGCCGATCCCCAGGATGAAGAGACCGAGTAGCGGTGCCAACGCCATGGAAAGCAGCTGCCGAGACATAAGGCCAAGAACCTCGAAAATGCACTTTGAATAAGGCCGGCGATTCGTGCAGGCACGGCAGCCGACGGTTCCAAACGGATAGGCTAGAACAGATGAGACGCTCGCGCCGTCGCGGCGCCTTCCCGGATGGCGGTTCGATCGTCGAAAGAAAACCCGCCCCGAGAGGTCGAGAGCGAGCGAACTATACGCCGGCCATCGCCCCAAAAGAAGTCGAAAAAACGTCGATAAATGCGCCTATTGCGCCACTTTGGCGCAACCGCCGACTCGCCATTATCTGGCGTTATCCAAATTCGCTTTTTGACAAACACGAACGACATCAAGGCGACGCCTGACGTAAAGACAAGATTCGGCGCCAACCGCCAGCGGCTTTTTGCCACAGGACGGCGTATGCTTGGACTATTCTAGCCATTAGCGTGCTAATTCGCGCCCCGCTCCCCTGCCTCACGACCAGGTCACCATGCCCGCAGACACCACCGACAGTCCCGACAGCCCCGTTTATCGCCAGCCCGGTTTCGCCCCCTTTCTCGCCTCGCGCCTCTGTGCGGTCTTCGCCATGCAGATCCAGGCGATCGTGGTGGCATGGCAGGTCTACGACATTACCCACGACCCGCTGACGCTGGGCTATGTCGGCCTGGCCCAGTTCCTGCCCATGGTGGTGCTGTTGCTGCCGGCCGGCGATGTCGTCGACCGTTTCGACCGCAAACGGATCCTGCAACTCAGCTGGGCCGCCCAGGCACTCTGCAGTGGATTGCTGATTCTGCTGTCGCTGAAACAGCCCGACTCCGCGGTGCCGTTCTACGCGGTGCTGGTGTTGTTCGGCGCTGCCCGGGCCTTCACCGGGCCAACGCTGCAGAGCCTGCTGCCGCAGATCGTGCCGCGCGATCAACTGGGCAAGGCGATCGCCCTCAACTCCTCGATCATGAAGATCGGCGTGATCGGCGGCCCCATGCTCGGCGGCCTGCTGTACGCCTTCGGCCCGACGCTGACCTACAGCGTCAACCTGGGCTGCTTCCTCGTCGCCCAGCTGGCGCTGGCCGGCGTGCCGGTGCGCTATGCCTTCGAGCGCATCCAGACCGACGATACCGCCTGGCAGCGCTTTACCGCCGGCATCCATTACATCCGCAACAAGCCGGTGATCCTCGGCGTCATCTCGCTGGACCTGTTCGCCGTACTGTTCGGCGGCATCGTTGCGCTGTTACCGGTCTACGCCCATGAAATTCTGCATGTCGGCCCGGAGGGGCTCGGCGCCCTGCGCAGCGCCATCGCCATCGGCGCCTTTCTGATGGGGCTCTATCTCGGCGTGCGCGCCATCAAGCGCCATGCCGGCATGATCATGTTCGCCGCCGTCGCCGTGTTCGGCCTCGCCAACCTGGTCTTCGCGCTCTCCCACTGGTTCTGGCTCTCGTTCGGCGCCCTGCTGATCGCGGGCGCGGCGGACATGATCAGCGTCTACGTGCGCCTGACCCTGCTGCAACTGGCGACGCCGGACGAGATGCGCGGCCGGGTCAACGCCGTCAACATGCTGTTCATCGGCGCCTCCAACGAGCTCGGGGAGTTCGAATCCGGCGTCACCGCGTCGTGGTTCGGCACCGTGCCGGCCGCGGTCATCGGCTCCGTCGGCACGCTGGCGATCGTCGGTCTGTGGATGTGGAGTTTCCCGGTGCTGAGACGCGCCGACCGCCTCGACGGCATCGAAGAGGAGCCGGTGGACGCCCCTGCCACGGCAGCCACCGGCAAGTCGGCGTGATGACTCGAAGCATGGCGTCCCCGTTGTTTTCCGGGATAACGCCATCGCTCGAACCAGTGTTACTTGAAATATTCAAAACCTTATCAATAACAATCAATTAAAAACGACATACTGGCTCGCCATTACCGTTTTGATGAGTGCCGACACGTCCAAAAACTCGATACGTTGCTCATACTTCGTAGCAGAAGAACCATTCTTGTCGCCTGCCCCACGAAACCCCGAAGCTAACCCCGTAAAACCCAGGCCAAGGCCAAGCGCGACCGCCCCCTAATGAAGCGGTCCGCCTTTTCGTTTTCGGACCCCTTACGCAGGCGATAACTTCATGAACCGGCCCGCTTTATCGTTCTCGATCGATGGCAATGTCGCTATCGAGCCCCCATCTTTCGCGATGCAACCGAAGCCAGTACGGCAACTCGACACCTCGCAAATCTCGTCATCGTCGGAAGTCCATTGGCAGCGATTTTCCGTCGCTTACGATTACCCCATCGCTTTTACCCGGGAGATATTTTCTCCCGACAATCCTCTGCTGGCCGACGTCATCTCGCGCAAGGAGCCGCGCAAGACCCACCGCTGCCTGATTTACGTCGACGCCGGCATCCCCGCCACCTGGCCGGATCTGGAAACGCGGATCAACGCCTACTTCGCCACCCATGCCAGCCGAATGAGCCTGCTCGCGGCGCCAATCACCGTGCCGGGCGGGGAGGCGATCAAGGCCGACCTGAAGACGGTCAACGGCGTGCTGGAAGACATCCGGCGCTACGGTGTCGATCGCCACGCTTATGTCATCGTCATCGGCGGCGGTGCGGTGCTGGATGCGCTCGGCCTCGCGGCCGCCATGGGTCATCGCGGCGTGCGCCTGATCCGTCTACCGACCACCGTGCTGTCGCAGAACGACAGCGGCGTCGGGGTCAAGAACGCCGTCAATTTCCAGGGTTGCAAGAACTTCATCGGCACCTTCGCCCCGCCGTGGGCCGTGCTCAACGACTTCGACTTCCTGTGCACGCTTTCGCGCCGCGACCGGCTCGCCGGCATTGCCGAGGCGATCAAGGTGGCGCTGATCCGCGATGGCGCCTTCTTCGACTGGCTGGAGGCCAACGCCGATTCGCTGGCCGAATTCGATCCACGCACCGAGGAGATCATGATCCGCCGCAGCGCCGAGCTGCACATGCAGCAGATCGGCCGTGGGGGCGATCCGTTCGAGCAGGGTTCGTCGCGCCCGCTGGATTTCGGTCACTGGTCGGCGCACAAGCTCGAGGCGCTGACTCATCACGGCATCAGCCACGGTGAAGCCGTCGCCATCGGTATCGCGCTCGATGCTCGCTATTCCGTGCTCAAGGGTCTGCTGCCCGCCGGCGCAGAATGGCGCGTGGTGTGGCTGTTGAAGCGTCTGGGCCTGCCGGTCTTCCATGCCCAGTTGCTGGAGATCGGTGACGACGGCCAGCCTGCCATCCTGGCGGGCCTCAGGGAGTTCCAGGAACATCTCGGCGGCGAACTGACGATCACGCTGCTGGCCGGCCTGGGCCGTGGACACGATGTTCACAGGATCGATGACACCATGATGACAGCCGCGATCGACTGGCTGCGCGAAGAGGCGAACCGCCATGCAGCTGCCTGACGATCTGGGTCAACTGACCTACTGTCTCAACATCCACCCGACCCAGACCTGGGAAGCGGTGCGCGGCGCCCTGCTCGGGCCGGTCAAGCGCGTGCGGGATGCCCTCTCTCCCGACGCGACCTTCGGCGTGGGGCTGCGCCTTTCCGCCCAGGCGCTGGAGGAGCTTCGCGCCCCCGATGCCCGCGCCGAACTCAAGGAGATCCTCGCGCGGGAGAACTATCGCGTGGTGACCATGAACGGCTTCCCGTTCGGCCCCTTCCACGGCATTCCGGTCAAGCAGAACGTCTATCAGCCCGACTGGAAACAGCGGGCTCGGCTGGACTACACCTGCTGGCTGGCCGACCTGCTGGCGGAGCTCGGCGTCGCCGGCGATACCGTGAGCCTGAGCACCGTTCCCGGCACCTACAAGCCGCTGGCCGAAGGCGCGGAAGCCGAAATGGCCGATAACCTGCTCAAGGCCGTCTCCCACTGCATCGAGCTCGCGAGCCGGACCCGGGTGACCATCGCCATCGCCCTGGAGCCCGAGCCCCACTGCTTCCTGGAGACCATCGAGGAAACCGTGGCGTTCTTCCGCGACTGGCTCTATTCCGACGCTGCCGCCGGCCGATTGAGCGAGCTCAGCGGGCTGTCGATCGACGAGGCGAAGCAGGCGCTGCCGCGGCATCTGGGCGTCTGCTACGACGTCTGCCACGCGGCGGTGGAATTCGAGGATCCGGCCGCCAGCATCGAAGTCCTGCGCACGGCCGGCATTCCTATCCACAAGCTGCAGCTGAGCGCGGCGCTGCGAATCCCGCGATTCGACGCCGCGAAGCGAGAGGCGCTGGCGCCGTTCTGCGAACGGACCTATCTGCATCAGGTCGTGGTCGCCGGCGAAAGCGGACTGGTGCGATACGCGGACCTGCCCGAGGCGCTGGCTGACGAGGCCCGCATCGACGGCGAGGAGTGGCGGATCCATTACCACGTGCCGATCTTCGTGGAGACGATCCCGCCGTTCGAGACGACGCAGTCGTTTCTCGCCGAGATTCTCGCCCTTCATCGTCAGCAACCGATTTCGCAGCATCTGGAAGTGGAGACCTACACATGGCAGGTATTACCGGAGACCCTACGCACCGAGAGCGTGGAGAAGGCGGTGACTCGGGAGCTGACGTGGGTCAAGCAGCAGCTGATCTGAGCGCATCCGGTTTAGAAACACCGGATTCGAAAACGCCGAATTCGACGTCACGGCGCTCGAAAACCCGCGTGTGGCTGGAGCTGGGGCGGGTTTCCAATCTCCCCACGGTCTGGAGCAACGTGCTGGCCGGCGCCGTGCTCGCTGGCGCGAGTGCCGGCGCGCTCTGGCAGTCCACCACGGCCCTGCCGTTGCTGCTGGCCCTGACGCTGTTCTATCTCGGCGGCATGTATCTCAACGACGCCTGCGATGCCGAGATCGATGCCCGCGAACGCGCCGATCGCCCGATCCCGCGAGGAGATATCGACCGCCTGACCGTCGCGCTGCTGGGAGCCGGGATGCTCGCGCTGGGGAGCCTGCTGCTGTTCATGAGCCATCTCTCCGCCGGGCTGACGGGGCTGGCGCTGATCGCCGCGATCCTGAGCTATGACTGGTGGCACAAGCGCATCGGCTGGAGCCCGCTGCTGATGGGGGCGTGCCGTCTGTTGACCTATCTGACCGCGGCGCTGGTCGTCACCAATACGCTCAACGACATGGTGATCTGGGGAGCGATCGGCCTTGCCTGCCATGTCATCGGCCTGACCTACGCCGCTCGCCAGGAAGCCTACGACCGGCTGGGCGCGGCCTGGCCGCTCGGCGTGCTGGCCGTGCCGGTTGTGTTCATGCTGGCCACCATGCTGACCGGGCCCGAACCCTCGCTGCTCGCCCTGGTGCTGTGGCTGGGCTATCTGGTCTGGGGCGGGCGCTGCCTGATGTGGCTGTTCCGCCGGGCGCCGGGAGACGTGCCTCGCGCCGTCGTGGGCCTGATCGCCGCGATTTCGCTCTATGACGCCACGCTGATGGCGACCATGGGCGCGACCGCCATGGCATGGCTGGGGGTGCTGGCCTTCGCTGCGACGCTGGCGCTGCAAAGGGTGACCTCCGGGACCTGAGGTCGAGCTCGGTCGGCGTCGCTATTCCAAGGTGAACGAGGTCGGACAGACATTTATCCCGACGTCAACGAGGCCGGGCAGACATCTCCTCGATGTCTGCCCGGCCTTTTTGTGATGCGTCATATTGGGCGCGACGTACACTCGTCTCAGGCGCTGGTGACATCGGTAGCGGTCTGGCGTGACGCCATGTCGCTCTCGTCGCCCTCGAACACATGCGCCAGTACCAGCGCCTTGAAGTCCGTCGCGTCGACCGCGCCGTCGGGCAGCAGGCCCGCCTCCGACGAGATCACCAGTGGCCCCATGGCGGGATCGTCGGTGATCCGGCCGTGGGCGCCCTTGACCAGCGCCGTGTCCTTGAGCGAGATGACATCCAGCAACTGGCGCATGCCCAGCTTGCGCTTGGCCAGACGCCACCCGGCCGACAGCTTGGGCGACTTCAGCGCCGGGTCGAAGAACAGCTCCACCGGGTCGTATCCCGGCTTGCGATGGATGTCGACGGTGCGCGCGTAATCCGGCGCTCTGGCGTCGTCCAGCCAGTAGTAGTAGCTGAACCAGCGATCCGGCTCGGCAATCGCCACCAGCTCTCCCGAGTTGGGATGATCGAGCCCGTGCTCGCGCTTCTCGCGATCGCCCCAGACCGCTTCCACCCCCTTCAGCCCTTCGAGCACTGCCCTCACCTTCGGAATCTCTTGCGGATCGCGGACGTAGACGTGCGCCACCTGATGATCGGCCACCGCGAAGGCCCGCGACGCGCCGGCATCGAGCTGTTCGCGCTCCTTCTCCCTGCGCACCGCGACCAGGCCTGCTCTGCGCAGGGCGCGATTGATATGGATGGCGTCGCACACTGGCGTGATCCCGTACTCGGACACGACGATGACCCGCCGCCCTTCACGCTCGGCCGCATCGATCAGTTCGCCGCACAGGGCATCGACATCGCGTAGATCGCGCTGCAGTTCGGGGTGAGACAGATCCGGCCCCAGCCGCTGGAGGTTGTAGTCCAGATGCGGCAGATAGGTCAGCGTCAGCGTCGGATCGCGGGTTTCCATGACATGGCGCGTGGCATCGCTGATCCAGCGACTCGAGGAGATGTCGGCCATCGGCCCCCAGAAGGTGAACAGCGGAAACGTGCCCAATCGCTCGTCCAGCTCGTCGTGCAGCGCTGGCGGATGGGTGTAATGGTCGGGCAGCTTGCGACCGTCGGCGGGATACATCGGCCGGGGTGTCGCGCTCCAGTCCGCTGTCGAATACATGTTGTACCACCAGAACAGCTTGGCGCAGGTAAAGTCGGGGTTCTGCCGCTTACCGGCTTCCCAGATCTTCTCCCCCGCCACCAGCCGATTGGACTGCCGCCAGAACCACACCTCGGACAGATCGCGGAAATACCAGCCGTTGGCCACGGCACCGTGCCCGCCTGGCGACAGACCGGTCATCAGCGTCGCCTGAACGCTGCAGGTCACCGCAGGTGTCACGGTGTTGAGCGGCCTCGATCCGCCACGTTCGGCGAGACGTTTCAGGGCCGGCGTATGCTTGCCGACCAGTTGAGGCGTCAGCCCAACTACCAGTATGACGAGAGTCTTATTCATGATGTCTGCCTGCCGATTCATCCATGGATACCAACCGTCACAAGACGATCGAAATGATATGTAAAGGCTGCATATCAGCTGGGAAGACGCCAGACAATTGGCAATAGTTCCGGCACGACATTTTGAGGAATTATCAGGAAAAAAGCGGTGGGACTTCCGATCAAAAGAATCAGAATTCCGGATTTTAAAGCACCAGAAAACCCACATTAAAAAAGGAATCCATCCCGAATAAAGGGCCTTCAATTGGCCAGATAATTGAGCTTGGGGATTGTTTTATCCAGCCGATAGAGTAACGCCAATGACAATCGTGTCGGACGCTTACATGACCGTTACATGCTTCGAACTCCTCCGCGACTGGACCTGCCGCCAGGCACTCGATCAGGCCGACTGGCTGGATGAACGCTATGCCGCGTTCAGCCGGGGCGCCAACGAGCAGGATCTTCATCTGTTCCTCGGCCTGGCGCCGCGACGACTGGGCAAGCAGGACCTGATACTGTCGTCTGAGGATCTGGCACTGGCGAACCTGGCCTATCCCGGTTGGAACCCCTCGGGCTGGAGTCTCGATGGCGCGGCCCGTGTCGCCGCCCTGCTCGCGTTCGAGGGCCCACGCCCGTTCGCCGCCATGTTCCAGGACCTGGTCAGAACCGCCGATGCCCACGAACTGGTCACGCTATACCGGGGCCTGGCGCTCTATCCCCGGCCGGCATCGCTCGAATTCGAAGTGGGCGAAGGGCTGCGCTCCAACATGCGGGCGGTGTTCGAGTCCATCGTTCATCACAACCCCTACCCGCGCGATCACTTCGACGAACATCGATGGAACCACATGGTGCTCAAGGCGCTGTTCATCGGCAGCGGGCTGGGCGCCATCGTCGGCCTCGACGAACGCGCCAATGCCGAACTGGCGAGAATCCTGCTCGACTACGCCCAGGAGCGCTGGGCGGCCGGGCGTCAGGTCAGCCCGGAGCTGTGGCGCTGCGTCGGGCCTTTCGCGGAGCGGGTTTCGGCCTACGCGGCCCTGCAGCGCGCGCTGGCGGGCACCCCGGCGGAACGCGGCGCCGCCACCCTGGCATTGATCGCCGCCGACACCCCTGTCGCCCGAGATCTGCTGTCGACGGCACCGGACACCACCGCGCTGGCGGCGGACGGCCGCCTCGACTGGAACCACCTTACCCTGCAAGAGGCCGTCTGAGATGTTCATCGATCCCCACGCCCACATGGTGTCTCGCACCACCGACGACTACGAGGCCATGGCCGCGGCCGGCATCGTGGCGCTGGTCGAACCCGCTTTCTGGGTCGGCCAGCCGCGCACCTTCGTCGGCACCTACGTCGACTATCTCTCGTCGCTGGTCGGCTGGGAGCGCTTCCGCGCCGGCCAGTTCGGCATCCGCCACTACTGCACCATCGGCCTCAACTCCAAGGAAGCCAATAACGAGGCCTTGGCGGAAGGCGTCATGGAGTGGCTGCCGCGCTTCGCCATGAAGGAAGGCGTCGTTGCCATCGGCGAGATCGGCTACGACGAGCAGACGCCGCTGGAAGACAAGTATTTCCGTGCCCAGCTGACGCTGGCCCGAGAGCTCGGGCTGCCGGTGATGGTGCATACGCCGCACCGCGACAAGAAGCGCGGCACCTCGCGTTCGATGGACGTGTGCGAAGAGATGGGACTGGATCCCTCCTGGGTGGTGATCGACCACAACAACGAGGAGACGGTTCGCGAAACGCTGGACCGGGGCTACTGGGCCGGCTTTTCGATCTACCCGTCGACCAAGATGGGCAACGCGCGCATGGTCGAACTGCTCAAGCAGTATGGCGGGGACCGCATCATCGTCGACAGCGCCTGCGACTGGGGAATTTCCGACTGTCTGGGCGTACCCAAGACTGCACGGCTGGCGCTCGAATCCGGCATCGCCGAATCCGTGGTGCGTCAGGTCACCTACGAAAACGCGCTCACCGTCTACGGCAAGAGCGGCCAGATGCAGGCCTCCGACTGGCTGAATCCGCCGCCCATCGACCAGCGCACCCTGTTCGAGGGCAATTCGATCCTGCGTGGCGGCCGCGACCCCCTGGTCGAGACGCCGGCCCGGCATCGATGCGACAGCCTGCACGGCGACGATCTACTGATCGAGTAGCGCTCGCGACCTCGAGCCACCCTAGCCATTTCCACCCGGACTGGCACCCGACGCCTCTCGACGGCAAAATGCGGCAACTACCGCATGCCGACGAGAGGAATCTCATGTCTTCGCCGACCGATAACGTCGTCGCCGAGTCGAACCCCGAAGCGAGGCGACCGGACACCACGCTGGCCATGATCGTCTACGCCCTGCTGCTCGGCGTCTTCGTGACCGGCATTACGCCGGTGATCGGCGTGATCATCGCCTACGTCTATCGCGGCAACGGCCCGCGCTGGCTGGACGAGCACTATCGCTACCATATCCGCACCTTCTGGATCGGGCTGCTCTACGCCTGCATCAGTTGGGTACTGGCTTTCGTGCTGGTCGGTTTCGTGCTGATGGCGCTGCAGGCCGTGTGGCTGATCGTGCGCTGCGTCATCGGATTCAAGGCACTGCAGGAACGTCGCGCGCCGGAAAGGGTCGATAGCTGGCTGTGGTAAAGCCGGGTGTGATGTCTGAACGTGAAGCCCGCGTGTGAAGATTGGGTGTGAAGCCCGGGTGTGAAGACTGGACGTGAAGACTGGGTGGTGAAGCCCGGATGACAAAGCCTCGGCAGCGAGAGCGGCCACGGCAATCCGCAAACGTCAAGCTTCGACGCACGACAAAGACGCCAATCAAAAAAGAGAAACGCATGATCGAAGGTCTGCAAGCCCGCGCCATTCATGGATTGTGGCGCCTGCTGTCCCACTGGCGGTTGAAGACGATATGGTCACTGGCGGGGATCGCCAGCCGGCTGCTCTACGCCTTCTCCCGCCGGGAGCGCCACGTCAGCCGGCGCAATCTCGAAGTCGCCTATCCGCAGGATAGCGGCACCCAGCGGCGTGAACGGGTGCGTGCAAGCCTGCACCACTCCGCGGCCACCATGCTGGAACTCGGCTTTGCCTGGATCGCCAGGCCGGAACGCGTCGAAACCGCCATCGTCGAGGTTCACGGCCGCGAGCTGCTGGACGAGGCACGGGCCGAGAATCGCGGCGTGATCGTGCTGGCGCCGCATTTCGGCAACTGGGAAGTGCTCAACTTCTGGCTATCCAGCCACTTCCCGTTCACCGCCATGTACGAGCCGCCCAAGATCGCCGATCTCGACCCCGTCATCCGTCACGGTCGCGAACGCATGGGGGCGGAGCTGGTGCCGACCAATCCGCGTGGCGTCGCCGCCCTGCTCAAGGCGCTCAAGCGCGCCGAAGCGGTGGGCATCCTCCCCGATCAGGAGCCCAGCTGGGGCAGCGGCGTCTTCGCCGACTTCTTCGGCCGCCCGGCCTACACCGCCACGCTGCTGCCCAAGCTGGTCGCCCGCACCCAGGCCCGTGTCGTCACCGGCGTCGCCAGACGCCTGCCCGACGGTCGCGGCTTCGCGATTCATTTCCTGGCCGCCGACGAACGGGTCTACGGCACCGACGAAGCCACCTCGGCCGCCGGCGTCAATGCCTGTGTCGAATCCGCCATCGCCCTCGACCCGGTCCAGTACCAGTGGGAATACAAACGCTGGAAGAAGACCGAGCAGGAGCAGCAGAAAGTCCCCGGGTATCGCCAGCAGCGCCTGTACAGCAAGCGCTGATCGTCGTCGAAGGACCGGCGTCGCTGTAAAGCCCTTCGTCGACGAAAACCGCGTTACTGCTCCAATCCGCCGAAGCGCCCGGCCTGGTAGTCATCGATCGCCTCGACGATCTCCTCGCGGGTATTCATCACGAACGGGCCGTGGGAGACCACCGGCTCGTCGATCACCTCGGCATGGCCGAACAGCAGCCGGGCATCGCCGGAAGCGTCGATCTCGACGCCATCCCCGTCACGGCCCAGCTCGACCAGATGCCGTGGCTCGACCGGCTCGCCGCCCACGGTGACCTCGCCATCGACCACATAGAGGAACACTTGCCGCCCGGGCACGACCGGCAACTGCTCGCTCGTGCCGGCCGGGAGCGCCAGGGTCGACATGAACACGCCCGTCTGGCTCTCGATCGGCCCGACCGACTTCCCGCTCTCGAACTGGCCGGCGATCAACTTGAGCTCGCCGCCGCCGGGTAGCGGCACTGTCGGGATCGAATCGGCCTGCAGCCCGACATAGCGCGGCTCGCTCATCTTGAGGCTGGCCGGCAGATTGATCCACAGCTGCAGGATCTCCAGCGGCCCGCCGTCGCGCAGAAACTCGGGCGGCGAGACCTCGGCATGGACGATGCCGCTGCCCGCCGTCATCCACTGCACGCCACCGGCATGAATGACGCTCTGATGCTCGGTGCTGTCGGCATGCGCCAGCGAGCCCTCGAGAATGAAGGTGACGGTCTCGAAGCCCCGGTGCGGATGCGGCCCGAACGGCAGCCCGCGATTGTTGGCGGGATAGACCTGCGGCCCGTGATGGTTGAGGAACAGGAACGGATCGAGCTGGTCGAGCCCCGGACCCGGCAGTGGCCGGCGGGTCGTGAGATCGCCGATATCGTCGCGGATCGCAGCGTGCTGGGCGATGACTCGGCGTGGCGTGAACGCGGACATGAAGGCTTTCCTCGATAGATTCACCCGCAGTCTAGATCACGCCACGAACGAAAAAAGCGAATGATTTTCACCGCTTCATTTCATCGATTCGTCGCTTGCGGAAGTCGCCCGCGTCTCTTTCAATGCCGCCTCGATCAACGCCACCAGCGGCGACTGGGCCGGCGAAAGCCGGGACACCAGGATCAGTTCACGGTTGAAGGTCTGCTCTCCCAAGGAGATCACGCGTACCGGCAACGGCTGCTGGCGCCGCCACAGCCCGGTCAGCGGAATCAGCGCGACGCCCAGGCCGCACTCCACCATGCGGGCGATGGCGTCGATCTCGTCGAGCTCCAGCCGGATCGCGGGGCGCAACCGCTGCCTTTCGAGAAAACGCACCACCTGGCGGCCGCCGAAGGAACCCCGGTCGTAGAGCACCAGCGGGTGGCTTTCGAGCAGCGATTCCACCGTGCCGCCTTCGACCTCGGGCGGCGCGATCAGCACGAACGGCTCGCGCGCAATGACGCGAGAATAGAGATCGCCGGGAAGCGCGAACGGCGGGCGGACGATCAGCGCCATGTCCAGATCGCCCTTGTCGACCTGATCGAGCAGCGCCAGCGAGACACCGGGAACGACGCGGGTCATCACGCCCGGCGCCTCGCGGGTCAGCGCCTGCAGCACCTCGGGCAAGGCCCCGCTCTGCAGACTGGCGATCGCGCCGAGATGCCATTCGCCGGTCAGGCCGTCCGTCCCGGAGTGCCGGATCCGCTCGGCCAGCGCCAGCATCTCGTTGGCCTGCGGCAGCAGCCGGCGTCCGGCCGCGTTGATTCTGACGGCACGCCCGGTGCGCTCGAACAGCGGCTCGCCGATATCGGCTTCGAGGTTGCGGATCTGGGCACTCACCGCGGACTGGGTCAGCCCGACGGCGCTGCCGGCGGCGGAGAAGGTGCCGTGACGGACGACGGCGAGAAAGGTACGAAGTTCTCTCAGCATGGCGAATCGCGACGGGAAGAATCCAGCTTATTTGATGGCAGACAGCAATATTATGCGCTTTTCATCAAATTTATTCGCCGTCAGAATGCAGTCACTGTCATCACCGATCCATTCCATCCAAGACAATCAGGAGCTCTTCCATGGCGCTGTCCCCTTTCCACCTCGCCATTCCGGTCCACGACCTGCCCGCGGCCCGCAAGTTCTACGGCGAGACCTTCGGCCTCAGCGAAGGCCGCTCCAGCGAGCAGTGGGTGGATTTCGACTTCTACGGCCACCAGCTGGTGATCCACGAGCATCCCATGACGCCGTCGCAGGAGTCGGCTCATACCAACCCCGTCGACGGTCATGACGTGCCGGTACCGCACTTCGGCATCGTGCTGAGCTGGCCGGAATGGGAAGCGCTGGCAGAGCGCCTGAAAGGCTTCGGCATCGACTTCGTGATCGAGCCCTACATTCGCTTCAAGGGCCAGCCGGGCGAGCAGGCAACCATGTTCCTGCTGGACCCGTGCGGCAACGCACTGGAGTTCAAGGCATTCAAGGATATGGGCCAGCTGTTCGCCAAGTGATTCCTCTGGCAACGCCCCGACGATGACGAGGCCGCCGACTCCGAACTGACTTTCGGAATCGGCGGCCTCGTCGTTTTCGCGTCGTTTGCATTCCCGGAGCACCGCCTCTCGAGCGCTGCCTCTCGAGTGACGCCGGCGTCAGGCCGTCTCCAGTCGTCTCAGAGAGAGCCCACCGATCGCCAGCGCCGCCAGCAGCAGCACCGCGATGAACAGCGCAACGCCGTTCCAGCCGCCCCAGTACCAGAACGCCCCGCCCAGGGTGCCGGCGACGCTGGAGCCGAGATAGTAGCTGAACAGATAGAGCGAAGACGCCTGCCCCTTGGCCTGCCTGGCGCGCTGGCCGACCCATCCGCTGGCCAGCGAGTGCGCCGCGAAGAAGCCGAAGGTGAACACCAGCATGCCGATCAGGATCAGGCTGATGGGCTCGAACAGCGTGATCGCAAGCCCAACCAGCATCATCGCGATGAACAACCAGAAGATCCGCGGACGCCCGAGCTTGTCGGCCAGGGAACCGGCCCAGGCCGAGCTATAGGTGCCGGAAAGATAGGCAACCGACAGCACACCGACCAGCGCCTGGCTGACATGATAGGGTTCCGCCAGCAGCCGGAAGGCGATGTAGTTGTAAAGCGTGACGAAGCCGCCCATGAGCAGGAAAGCCTCGAGGAACAGAAGCGGCAGCCCGCGATCCTTGAACTGCACGGCGAAGCCGGAAACCACGTTGCGCCAGTTGAGCGCCCGCGGCGTGAAATGCCTCGACGGCGGCAGCCAGCGCATGAACAGGATCGCCGCGATCAGCGCCACGATGCCGATGGTGGCGAGCGTCCAGCGCCACGGCACCCAATCCACCATGACCCCGCTGATCAGGCGTCCGCTCATGCCGCCGATCGAATTGCCGCTGATGTAGAGCCCCATGGAAAGGCCGACGTAGCGCGGGTGGATCTCCTCGTTGAGGTAGGTCATCGCCACCGCGCACAGGCCGGAAAGCGACAGCCCCGCCAGCCCCCGCATGACCAATACTCCCGTCCAGCTCGGCATCGCCGCGGCAATCAGGGTACAGACCGCCGCCGCCAATAGCGCCACCGACATCACCGACTTGCGCCCCACCGCGTCCGAGATCGGCCCAGTGATCAGCAGGCCGATCGCCAGCATGCCGGTGGCGACCGACAGTGACAGGCTGCTGGTGGCGGCGTCGATGCCGAAGGCGTCCGACAGGATCGGTAGCAGCGGTTGGACGCAATAGAGCAGCACGAAGGTCGAAAAGGCACCGAGGAACAGTGCCAGCATGGTCGGCCGGTAGCCGCGCTGACCACGTTCGATGAAACCGCTTTCGGCGGCTTCCGCCTCGCGCGCCAGCCGATGATTGGCGGCCTGGGTGGCATTGTGGATGTCGGATGAGGTATGGCGGGACAACCCGATTCTCCCGAAGACGATGGCTGGCGCCGGAGTGCCATGGTCGGCCCGTTGCGCCGAGTTGATTTAGATCTTGGTAGGTTACGCCGCCACCATTAAGCTTTCTAATATATTATTCGACGCTTTTGAGAGGTTTAGCGACTCAATGGAACTGCGCTATCTGCGCTACTTCGTCGCCGTGGCCGAAGAGCTGCATTTCAGCCGCGCGGCCGAGCGGCTGGGAATCTCGCAGCCGCCGCTGAGCCAGCAGATCCAGGCGCTGGAGCGCGAGCTGGGCACACGCCTGCTGACCCGGACCAACCGCCGCGTCGAGCTGACCGAAGCCGGCCGGGTCTTCCTCGACGAGGCGCGCGACATCCTGGCACGAACCGAGCGCGCCACCCGGCTGGTGTCCCGGCTCGGGCGTGGCGAAGCTGGCCAGCTGCGTATCGGCTTCACCACCTCGGTGCCCTTGAGCCCGACGCTGCCGCGCACGCTGATGCGTTACCGCCAGCGCTATCCCGATGTCGAGCTGCGCATGCACGAGCTCAACAGCCAGCGCCAGGTCGCCCCGCTGCTCGAGGGCGATCTGGATATCGGCATCATGCGCCCCGCCACCCTGCCGGAGGGTCTCGACGCCTTCACTCTGATTCGCGAACCGCTGATGGCCGTGGTCAACGAGCAGGGGCCGCTCGGTGGCAGCGCGCTACCGCTGACGCTCGAAGCCCTGGCGATTCACCCCTTCGTCTATTTCTCGCCCGCTGCCGGCACCGGCCTGCTCGATCAGTTCAACACCCTGTTCGCCAAGCGTGGCCTGACGCCCCGGCTGGTGCAGGAAGTCGGCGGCCCGAACACCATCATCAGCCTCGTAGCGGCCGGCATGGGCGTATCGGTTCTTCCCGCCTCGTTCCAGCACATCCGGATCGACAATGTCCGCTACCGCCCGTTGAGCGATGCCGATGCCGTGTCCGAAGTCTGGCTGACCCATGCCCGCCACCACCTGACGCCCCAGGCCCGCTCGTTCATCGATCTGGTCCAGCGCCCTCTCGATCCATAACGCGCCCTCTCGATCCATAACGCGCCCTCTCGATCCATAACGCGCCCCCTCGATCCATAACGCGCTCCCTCGACCCGTGACGCGTTCCCTCCTCGCAGGCCCGGCCGTGACCGCCGCCACACGGCCGGCTTGACCTCGCCCGCCCCTCGTCACAGACTGCCCGTGGCGATGCACGATGTCGCCAGCTTGACGGGGTGCCGGTGGAACCGGCTGAGATCGTCCTGCGCCGGGATTCATTCGACGGCGCCACGGCGGATCCCGACGAACCTGATCCGGCTAGTACCGGCGTAGGGATCAAGCGGAAACCGTGGCGTGAGAGAAGACTCGCCCGTGCCGGTTTTCCCCTCCTGCGCTGTGCGCCGGCCTGACCCCGATAGCCTTGGCAAATATGCCTGGCAAGTCATGCCACGGAGCACAACCGAACATGAAATCCCCACAATTTCTGGCTGAAACCGCCCGCGTCGACAGCGCCGCCATCGCGCCGCTACCGGCCTCGACCAAGGTTTATGTCGAAGGCTCGCGTCCGGATATCCGGGTGCCGATGCGCGAAATCTCGCTCTCGCCCACGCAGACCCGAAGCGGACTCGAACCCAACGCGCCGCTCACCGTCTACGACACCTCCGGCCCCTACACCGACCCGGCTGCCGACATCGATATCCGCCGTGGCCTGCCGGAACTGCGCCGCCAATGGATCGACGAGCGCGGCGACACCGAATGGCTCGACGGCCCCAGCTCGACCTACGGCCGCGTTCGTGCCGAGGATCTGCGTCTATCGACGCTGCGCTTCGAGCTGAAGCGCACGCCGAGGCGGGCCAGGGAAGGACGCAACGTCACCCAGCTGTACTACGCGCGCCAGGGCATCGTCACGCCGGAGATGGAGTTCATCGCCATCCGCGAGAACCAGCGCCGGCGGGAGGCCCGCACCCTCGATACCGACCCGATGCTGGATCATCAACACCCTGGCGAGTCCTTCGGTGCCCATCTCCCCGACGAGATTACTCCCGAGTTCGTGCGTGACGAAGTCGCCCGCGGCCGGGCGATCATCCCGGCCAACATCAATCACCCGGAGAGCGAGCCGATGATCATCGGCCGCAACTTCCTGGTGAAGATCAACGGCAACCTGGGCAATTCGGCCGTGACCTCCTCGATCGAGGAAGAGGTCGACAAGATGACCTGGGGCATCCGCTGGGGCGCGGACACCATCATGGATCTCTCCACCGGCCAGAACATTCACGAGACGCGGGAATGGATCATCCGCAACTCGCCGGTGCCCATCGGCACGGTGCCGATCTACCAGGCGCTGGAGAAGGTCAATGGCGTCGCGGAGAACCTGACCTGGGAGATCTTCCGCGACACTCTGATCGAACAGGCCGAACAGGGTGTGGACTACTTCACCATCCATGCCGGCGTGCGCCTGCACCACGTGCCGATGACGGCCAGGCGCGTGACCGGCATCGTCTCCCGCGGCGGCTCGATCATGGCCAAGTGGTGCCTGTACCACCACCGGGAGAGCTTCCTCTATACCCACTTCGAAGACATCTGCGAAATCATGAAGGCCTACGACGTCTCGTTCTCGCTGGGCGACGGCCTGCGTCCGGGGTCGATCGCCGATGCCAACGACGAGGCCCAGTTCGCCGAGCTGGAAACGCTGGGCGAGCTGACCCGGATCGCCTGGAAACACGACGTCCAGGTGATGATCGAAGGCCCCGGCCACGTGCCGATGCAGCTGATCAAGGAGAACATGGACAAGCAGCTCGAGTGCTGCGACGAAGCGCCGTTCTACACGCTAGGCCCGCTGACCACCGACATCGCCCCGGGCTACGATCACATCACCTCCGGCATCGGCGCGGCGCAGATCGGCTGGTACGGCTGCGCGATGCTCTGCTACGTCACGCCCAAGGAGCACCTGGGCCTGCCCAACAAGGATGACGTCAAGACCGGCATCATCACTTACAAGATCGCCGCCCATGCCGCCGATCTCGCCAAGGGGCATCCCGGCGCGCAACGCCGCGACAACGCGCTGTCGAAAGCCCGCTTCGAATTCCGCTGGGAGGATCAGTTCAACCTGGGGCTGGACCCGGACACCGCCCGCGCCTTCCATGACGAGACGCTGCCCAAGGATTCCGCCAAGGTGGCGCACTTCTGCTCGATGTGCGGGCCGAAGTTCTGCTCGATGAAGATCACCCAGGAAGTGCGCGAACGCTTTGGCGACGATACCGGAATCGCCGCCGAGAAAGCGGCCGGCATGGAGGAGCAGGCAGAACGCTTCAGGCGCGAAGGTGGCGAACTCTACCGAGAGGTGTAGCCGCTCGCGGCGTCGGGCATCGCGCCCGACGTCTGCGTCTTGGCTTGGCTTGGCTTGGCTTGGCCCTCAGATCGTGCCCAGCGCTTCCATTCGGCACAGCTCCTGCAGCGGCGGAATCGTGTCGTACATCTGCTGATCCAGCAGTTGCCACACGATGCCCACGGTGGGCTTGTGGGGCGCATCGACTTCGATCGTGCGGGTCGGCGTGAAGATCACGTCCGAAACGGTATCGAAGACCTCCGGATGCAGCTCCTCCTCGAGTACCTGGCAGTCATGGACCAGAGCTGCCGAGGGGGTATTCACATCGATGTTGCCGATGCGATAGAGCATGCCCCACTCGGCATCGAAGTAACCGTGGCCCTTGCCGAAGCGGATGCCGGCTTCGTTGATCGCGCCGGTGCCCGTCACCATGAAATCGGTCCTGGGCCGCTCGCGGATCTCCGTCAGCGAGATCGGCCGTCCCATCCGCTCCATGCCGTCCAGCGTCGCGGCATAAAGGTACATTTCCTCCGGAATCTCGGCGGGATCGAGCAGCCAGAAACCGCGCTTGATCGAATAGGTCGTCATCAGCACCGTCTTGCCGTCGAGCAGCGCACGGTGACGCAGCTCTTCCAGGCAATTGTCCGGCGTGATGAAAAGGGTCGATGCCTGTTGATAGAACGGATGCGCGACCAGGCGACGGGTCGCGTCCTCCCGGTTCTGGAAGTCGGCGATGAACTCGCCGAAATCGAAGTGAAAGCGACTGTCGGGAAAGGCGACCTTGCGCAGATTGGCGAACACCCGCCGGCGTACGTCGGATTTATGATTCATATCGACCTCAGGCTCTGAATGGAGATATTGACGTTACTGTACGGGCGTCATCGCAAAGCGCCTCAGCACGCGCTGCTCGATGACGGTCACCATCAGATAGAGCAGCACCGACACCAGGACGGCGGCGACCACCACGGCCCAGACCAGACCGTAGTCCAGCGATCCGCGAGCGACGTTGAGCAGATTGCCGATGCCCGTTCCGGTGGCAAGCCACTCGGCGATCATCACGCCCAGAAAGGCCCGCGGCGCCACCAGCCGCGCGGCGGCGCACAGATACGGCAGACTCCAGGGCAGCGATACCAGGCGAACCTGCTTGAGCCGGGAGCCGCCCAGCACGCGAACGCAGTCCTGCGTCGCTTCCGGCACCAGCGCCATTCCCTGGGCCAGGGTAACGTAGGCCGGGAAGAACGTGACCGAGATCGTGATGGCAAGAATCGTCGCGCCGTCACGACCGAAGATCAGCACGATCAGCGGCGTGAGCGCGACCAGCGGCATCGACTGGCTGAGCAGCGACAGCGGCATCAGCACGCGCTCCAGCACCGGGCTGAGCGTCCCCAGAATGGCCAGCAGCAGCGCAAAACCGAGCCCCAGCGCCATCCCGGCGAGACACCAGGGCAGTGTCTCGAGAAGCGCGCCCCCGATGATGCTCGCGAGGCTTTCCGGCCGCGTCGAGGAGAACAGCTCGGCGGCCAGGTCGGCCGGCGTGCGCAGCACGAAGCTGGACACGCCGGCCTGCTCGAGTCCCCAGACCGCCGCCCACCACGCCAGCAGCGGCAGCACCACCGCGACCAGTGTGATCAGCCACTGCGTGCCGGCACCACGCGCGGCGTCTCCCTGACTGCCCAGACTCTCCTGCGCTGGCGCCTGGGCGCCTACCCAGCAGCGTGCGACGAGCAGGATCGCGACGTAGAACAGCGCGCTGATCGCGGTCGCGACCAGGCCGATGCCCCACAGCCGCTCCGGATCGCCGCGCCCCAGCGAACCGATCAGATAGTGGCCGAGCCCCGCACCGGACCCGCTGCCGAACTCCGCCAGCAACGAGCCGAGCACCGCGTTGGGTGCCGCGACCCGCAGTCCGGCCAACAAGGTCGGCAGCGCGTGGCGCAGCCGTACCCAGCGCAGGGCCGCCCAACGCCCGCCGCCGTAGAGGCGAACGACGTCGAGCAGGCGTGAATCGATCCGGGTCAGGCCGAGCACGGTGGCGACCATGGTCGGGTAGTAGGTGGCGAGCGCGGCCAGCACGATCCTCGGCGCGTCGCCATCGAACGCGATCACCAGGATCGGCGTCAGCGCGATCGGCGGCATCGCGAAAAGGGTAACGTTGATGCCGCTCAGCAGCCGGCCGACGGGGCGCCAGCTGGCCATCAGAAAGCCGCAGAGCACGGCGACGGCGTTGCCGACGAGGAAGCCGATCAGCGACGTGCGCACGGTGGCCCAGATGTGCGGCGGGTAATCGCCCCAATCCTCGACCAGTTGCCGCAGCACGCCGCTCGGGCTGGGCAAGGCGCCATCCGCCACCCAATGCAGCCGCCCCGCCACTTCCCACAGCAGCAGCAGCGCCAGCCAGCCGATCGCGATGGTCGCGCGCTGTCGTCGATCACGCATCGTCGTTCTCGTGGTCGAACATCAGCTGCAGGATCTCGGCCTCGAGCTGGCGACACTCGGCGCTGTTGAGCAGCGACAGCGGCCGCTCGCGCTCGAACGGCACGTCGATGACCCGGCCGATCCGCCCTGGTCTTCCGGTCATGACCACCACCTTGTCGGCGAGGAAGATCGCCTCGTCGACGCTGTGGGTCACCATCACGGTGGTGACCGGGCGCTTGAGCCAGAGCTTCTGCAGCTCGCGGTTCATGCTGCGGCGCAGGATCTGGTCCAGCGCACCGAAAGGCTCGTCGAGCAGCAGCAGTTGCGGCTCGCTGACCAGCGCGCGGGCAATGGCGACGCGCTGGCGCATACCGCCGGAAAGCTGACCGGGCAGCGCCTGCTCGAAGCCTCCCAGGCCGACGAGTTCGATCATCTCCTGCACGCGGCGGCGGTCCGCCTCGCTCATCCGGCCGATCACGTCGAAGGGAAAGCGCACGTTGGCTTCCACGCTGCGCCAGGGCAGCAGCGATGCATCCTGAAAGGCGATGCCCAGCGCGCCGCGTTGCTGCAGCGTCCGCGGCGATAAGCCGCCGATCCGGATCGTGCCCTCGCTGGGCTGATCCAGCCCCGCCAGCATGCGCAGCAGCGTCGACTTCCCGCAGCCCGACGGTCCGATCAGGGCGATAAAGCTACCGGCTGGCGCCTCGAGAGAGACGCTGTCCAGCGCCAGCAGCGCTCGGCCATCGACATCGAAGCGACGGCTGACGGCCTCGATGCGCAGATCCCCTACCGTCACGCCGCGACTTCCTCCAGCAACGAGGTGTCGAAATTGTCTCGCGAAGCCTGGATACCGATACGTTCGAGTGCCGTCAGGCAGCGCTCGATATCGGCCTCGGCCATCGAAAAGATGCCGTTCGGGGACTCGATCAACGATTTCTGCGCCTGATTGAAGAAGATTTCGTTCTCGATCGAGCGGCCATTGCCCTGGAAGAAGCTGTCCGCGAAAAGCGGCGGGTAATAGGCAGGATCCTTGAAGTTCTCCTGCCATCCCTGGCGGCTGGCCCGCAGCCAGGCCACCAGGTCGTCGCGGCGTGTCTCGAGGGTGTCGCGCGTCACCACCACGGTGTCGTTGAAGACCGGAAAGCCATGGTCGTAGAGCAGGAAGCTGACGGCCTTCTCGCCCTGCAGGCCGATCGTGTAGGGCACGTTGGTGACGAAGTCGAGCGAGGCGTCGATCTCGCCCTTGAGCAGCGGCGTCGGGTCGTAGGCGTAGGGCACGATGCGCACGTCGTCCGGCGAAATTCCGTTGGCTTCGAGCATCGCTTCGACCGCCAGACGGTTGACCGGCGGCACGGCGAGGACCTTGCCGACGAGATCCTCGGGCTTCTCGATCGGATTGCTGGCCAGGCTGACGATGCCCGCCGGGTTCTTCTGATACTGCGCCCCGATGATGACCAGCGGCGCGCCCTGCTGCGTCACCGCCTTGAGCGTACTCTCCACCGTCGTCAGCGCGATCTCGGCGCGGTTGGAAAGCAGCGCCCCTTCGGGAATGACGTCCGGGCCGCCCGAGCGATAGTCGAGCGAGAGCCCCTGGTCGGCATAGAAGCCCTTGTGCCGCGCGACGATGTAGCCGAGAAATTCGGCATCGTTGACCCAGGAAGCCTGCATGCCGATCGGCGCACCCTGGCCGTTCTGGGCCATCGAGAGCGCCGGCCATCCCAGAGCGCCCGCCAGGGCGCCGGAACCGGTCATCTGAAGGAAACGCCGTCTGCTGAGCGTCATCGCTGTATCCTCGTGTCGTTGTTCGTTATCTCGACTGATTGCTCGTTGTCTCGACTCGTTCGTCGCTTCGCCGCAAAGTCGAACAGGAAAGATGGGGTGTGACGGCAGTACGACGCTGCCCAGTGCCGGTTTCTCTCCATGCCGGCTCGCCTGCCTACGCCAGCCCCAGTGCTCGCTGCAGCTCGCGCAGCGGTGGCATGGCGTCGATCTCCGTCTGCATCAGGCGCTGCCAGTCGATACGCGCAGGTCGTGGCGTCTGGCGGGAGATCTCGAGCGTGCGCGTTGGCGTGGCGATCACGTCGAGAACGACATCGCGCTCGCCGGGAAAGAGCTCTTCCTCGACCACCTGAACGTCGTGGACCAGCGTCCAGATCGGCGTGGTGTCGTCGACCAGGCCCAGCTCGCGAAAGAGCAGCCACTCGAGATCGAGAAAGCCGTGACCGCGCCCGAAGCGCACGCCGCTGGTGGCGACGGCCGAGGCGCCGGTGACGATGGCATCGAACCCGCCCAGCGCGACCAGCGATTCCAGCGAGAGCGGCTTGCCGAAGTGTTCGAGGCCGTCGAGCCAGGCGGCAAACCTGGCTTCGCCCCGGGGCACCGAGCCGGGCTCGATCCAGAAGAAGCCGCGTGCCATGCCATGGGTCGATACCACCAGGCTCGTGCCGGATTCGATCAGCTGCTGACGCAGGCCGGCCAGGCTGTTGTCCGGCGTGACGAAGACATGGCGCACGTCACCAAACCGCGCATCGTCGAGAATACGGCGCAGGGCCGCATCGGAGCCGACGAAGTCGGGAATGAATTCGGAGAAACGCATGTGGAAGCGGGAATCGGGTATCGCGACATCTCGCAGCCGACTCCAGATTCGTTCGCGGATCGCACGCCTGGCCAGCACTCGAGCGCCCTCCTGGAAGCGTTTGGAACCTTTGGTTTCAAAATAATGCTACACTGAAACCGTAGTTTCCAAAAGATCGCCAGCGGAAAAATCGGCAGGCTCCGCCTCGTCATGAAGACCCGCCAGAAAGACGGACGCGCCTATGTCTACGAGATTGGTTCTCGCCATCCAGGAACATTACGAACAGCTCTCTCCCAGCGAACGCAAGCTGGCGACGCTGCTACTGGATCGGATCGACGACATGCTCGCCTACTCGGCCAAGGAGATGGCCGATATGGCGGGAGTTTCCAAGGCCACCGCCGCCCGCCTGTTCCGCAGCCTCGGCTATCGGGACTTCAGCGAGGTCCGGGCGCAGGCACGGGAAGAGCGCAATCGGACCCAGCCGTTTCGCAACATTCCTTCGTCCGGCGAGACGAGGACACCGGCTCGAGGCCTGACGGTCGCGACGCATCTGCAAATGGAAACGGACAGTCTGGCGCGAACCTTCGAGGTCACGCGCAACGACGAACTGGTCAAGGCAGCAGATGGGCTTGCCACCGCGCCACGTGTCTGGCTTCTGGGTCTGGGCGTGGATCAGGGTCTGGTCTACTACATGCGTCCGCTGCTGAGCCATATCCGCACGGATGTCTTCTCTCTCGGGGCGCAAAGCGGAACCTGGGCGGAGGAGCTGGCGATGCCCTCGCCGCGTGACGTCGTGCTGCTGGTCCTCTCGCAACACCGCCCGGCGATGCTGGAACGCGCGATGGAGCAGCTCAAGCTGTCGCGCGTCACGGTGATGGCCGTCGTCGACGTGCGCAATGCCGCCTGGGCACGGCGCTTTTCCGACAACGTGCTGCCCTGCTACAGCACCGGCGGGCCATACGGCTATTCGGCGATGAGTCTCATCAGCATGCTGCACCTGCTCGCCCATACCACGGCAGACAGACTGGGCGACCGTGCCCTGCAGCGCACCCACCTCATCGACGATATCTCCGAGGCGCTGGATCACGACTGATTCGGCTTCCCGATCACGGGTTGGCGGCTTGGTCAGGCGATTTTAGACCATAGGATGAATCATCTAGAGATTACCCGCCGACTCGGTAGAATGCGCGGTCCTTCCACGTATTGGCCATTAACAACGCAGCCGGAGTCGTCTCATGTCAGAAAGATCTTCATCACAATCCTCCGCCCGGCCGAATCTGTGGCGACGCATTCCTCTGTGGCAGAAAATCATTGCGGGCCTGGTACTCGGGGTTCTCGCCGGCGCCTTGATGGGCGAGCAGGCCAGCATGTTCAAGCCGCTCGGCGACATCTTCATCAATGGCATCAAGATGCTGATCGTCCCGCTGGTGTTCTCGACGCTGGTCGTCGGCATTACCGGCATGCGCGATCCGCAGAAGATGGGGCGTGTCGGCGCGCGGACGATCGGCCTCTATCTGATCACGACCGCCTTCGCGATCGTCATCGGTCTGGTCGCCGCGACGATCTTCCAGCCGGGCGTCGGCGCGGATGCTTCGATGAGCGCGGCGCAGCAGACCAACGAGGCGCCGTCACTGGTGGATATCGTGGTCGGCCTGGTGCCTTCTAACCCGCTGCAGGCCATGATCGAAGGCAATATCCTGCAGATCATCGTCTTCGCCATCGGCCTGGGCATTTCGTTGATGCTGATCGGCGAAAAGGGCGAACCCGTCGTGCGTGTGTTCGAAAGCTTCGCCGAAGCGATGTACAAGCTGACCGCCATCGTCATGGCGTTCGCGCCGTTCGGCGTGTTCGGCCTGATGGCCAACGTCTCGGGACAGTATGGGCTGGACGTGCTGCTGCCGCTGGCCAAGGTGATCGGCGTGGTCTATCTCGCCTGTATCGTGCACGTACTGGTCGTCTATACCGGCCTGTTGAGTCTGGTCGGCCGATTGAATCCGGTGCGCTATCTGCAGGGCATCATCGATGCGCTGGTAGTTTCGTTCTCGTCGGCCTCCTCTTCCGGCACCCTGCCGGTCTCGATTCGCTGCGCACAGAAGAATCTGGGCGTCTCGGAAGGCGTATCGAGCTTTGTGCTGCCGGTGGGGGCGACCATCAACATGGATGGCACCGCCATCTATCAGGGCGTGGCGGCGCTGTTCGTCGCCCAACTGGTCGGTGCCGACCTGTCGATGATGGATTACGGGATGATCGTGCTGACCGGCACGCTGGCCTCGATCGGCACGGCGGGCGTGCCCGGCGCCGGGCTGATCATGCTGTCGATCGTGCTGGCGCAGATTGGCCTGCCACTGGAGGCGATCGGCGTCGTCGCCGGCGTGGACAGGATCCTCGACATGGCGCGTACCAGCGTCAACGTCGCCGGCGACCTGATGGTGACGACTCTGGTCGGCAAGAGCGAAAAGGAGCTGGATCTGGACGTCTACAATCGGCCCGGTAAAGCCTGACGGATCATATCCTCGCGCCTCTCGCCCAAACGATAACGGCCCCGCATGGTGCGGAGCCGTTGCGTGAAGAGTCTCGAATGGGATATCGATGTCGAAGACTCGATGTACCGGGATTCAGTGATAACTAGTGGCGTGGTTTGGTGGCGTCCTTCAGATTGCCTTTGGCGGACTTGGCATCCCCCTTGGCCTGTTGAGCTTTGCCCTTGCCCTCGAGTTCGCGATCTTTGGTCATCTTGCCGGCGGCTTCCTTGGCCTTGCCGGCTGCCTTGTCGACCTTGCCTTCCGTCTTGTCCGACTTCGAATGCGTCGTCATCGCTGCTACCTCGCTTTGCGTGGATATCCTTATCCGCTCGCCGTGGTGTCGACTGCCGAACGCTTCGGCAACGGCGGGCGTATCTTCAGAATAGTTCGCCGCGAAAAAGCCGAAACGGAAGATTGGTAACGATTTGTTCACGCTGAACGGATTTCCGGGCGGCTGCCCTGCTGAAGATGACCGTGGCGGGATCGAGGAAACGGAGGGAGGAAAGATCGCCGGATCGGCGAGAGCCGCCCGGAGGCAGGCGGCTCGAAAAAATCAGGCGCGGAAGATCAAGTGCGCGAGGTCACTTCCAGCAGGTGGTAGCCGAACTGGGTCTTCACCGGCCCGTGAACTTCGTTCAACGCGCCATTGAACACGACTTCGTCGAACTCCTTGACCATCTGGCCGCGACCGAACGTACCCAGCTCGCCGCCCTGACGCCCAGAGGGGCAGGTGGAGTGCTGACGGGCCACTTCGGCGAAATCGCTGCCGGCTTCGATCTGCTGCTTGAGTTCGAGACACTTCTGCTCGCTGTCGACGAGAATGTGGCGGGCGCTTGCCTGTGCCATGAGATCACTCCTGAATCTTGCTCGTTGGGAAGCGGGCATTCTACGAAACCCCGCTAGTCGCCGTCACCGACAATCGGCACCGTCAGCCACTTTTAGCCAGCAGGCGCTCCGGACGACGGCGCACTGACGCTCGAGCATCGCCGGCGCCCGTTAGGATCAGCCGAAGCGCCGCTCCAGGTAGCGGTTGATATCCGCGGATTCGTACATCCACTCCACGGCGCCATCTTCCTTCTCGATGCGCAGGCACGGCACCATGGTGCGGCCACCACCTGCCATCAGATCCTGGCGATGCTGGGGATCGCGCTGGATGTCGCGCAGCTCGATGGGCAACGCCAGCCGCTCGATCTGGCTGCGCACGCGCTGGCAGAACGGGCAGCTCATGAAGTGGTAGAGCGCGAGACGCTGGCAGGCGCGGTCGATTTCGGCCTGAGCCTCCGCGGAGCGAACGATGGGAGTCGCTGAGAACATGCGTTTGAGTCTCCTGATAATCGGGGTCATGTGGACTCGCTACAGAGGAAAGCGCGCCACGATTCCCGCAGCGCCGGTCATGGCCTTCAGTGTGTCTGAGGAACGATAGTGTGTCAGAGGAACGATTGGCCCGCCAACGAGCGAGCGTTATATGATCGGGAAACCTTCTTCCCCAACCAGCGAGCTCATCATGTCCGACGTCATCCCCTCCAGCCTGCGCCGCTACTGCTCTTCTCGCGTTCAGGAAATGCCCGACAACCAGATCGTCGCCGTGGCGGATCTCGCCCGTCACGACGCCTCGGTCGTGCGGCTCTGGATTGGCGAAGGCGATCTGCCGACGCCTGCCTACATCAAGCAGGCGGCGATGGATGCACTGGAAGGAGACGATACCCGCTACAGCTACTCCCAGGGTTTGCCCGAGCTTCGCCAGGCGCTCTCCGACTACCACCGCCGGCACTGGCAGGTCGACGTCGCCGCCGACCGGTTCTGCGTCTCCATCGGCGGCATGAATGCCGTCACCATGGCGATGCAGGCGATTCTCGACGAAGGCAGCGAAGTGATCATGCCGACGCCGGCCTGGCCCAACGCCAGGCAGATGATCGAGATCGTCGGCGGGGTCAATGTACCGGTCGCCTTCGATTTCTATCCGGACGGCAGCATCGAGCTCGACCTGGAAGAACTGTTCGCGGCGGTGACCGATCGCACCCGAGCCATCTTCATCAATTCGCCCTCCAACCCGACCGGTTGGCGCATGCCGCTCGAGGACATGGAGCGATTGCGGGACTTCTGCAGGGACAAAGGGCTGTGGATCGTGGCCGACGAGGTCTACAACCATTTTGTTTACGATAAAGGGGTCGACGACAGCGAAGGGCCGGCCGCCTCCTTCCTGCAGATCTGCGAACCGCAAGACCGGCTGCTGGTGACCAACACCTTCTCCAAGAACTGGTGCATGACCGGCTGGCGTGCGGGCTGGGTCACGTTCCCGCAGGGCATGGATCAGCTGTTCGCCCGTCTCTGCCAATACAACACCACCGGCGTGGCGCCGTTCGTCCAGCGGGCCTGTATGGCGGCGCTCGAGCAGGGCGACGACTTCATCGCCCATCAGGTCGAACGCTGCCAGGCCTCTCGGGACATTCTGGTCGAGGGGCTGACCGCGCTGGACAACGTGACCGTGTTTTCGCCGCAAGGCACCTTCTACCTCTTCTTCAAGGTGCATGGCCTGAGCGGCTCGAGCCTGGACACGGCCAAGCGTATCCTGCGGGAGGCCAGGGTCGGCGTGGCGCCGGGCAGCGCCTTCGGCCCCGAGGGAGAGGATTATCTGCGAATCTGCTTCGCCATCGACCCGGAGCTCGCCAGGGAAGCGCTCGATCGGCTAGTGCCCTTCCTTTCGGCGCTGGCTGAGGCACCGCAAGGCGCTACCATCTAGCCGGTACGCTGAACGATACTGCCCGGCCTGATCGGCCGGGCAGTCATGAGCCGGGGTGTGGATTGGCAGTCGATCAACAGGCCGCCAGGCGCTTGTGCAGCTCGCTGCGGCGAGATTCCGGCATGAACGCAACGTCGATCGCATTGCCCGCCAGCTGCTTGAACATGGCCTGGTCCCAGTCGAACGCCTCGAGACAGGCGAGGTAATTGTCCAGCACGCCGCCACCGAAATAGGCCGGGTCGTCGGAGTTGAGCGTCACTTTGAGACCCTGCTCGATGATCTGCGGCAACGGATGGTCGGTCATCTGCTCCACCACTTTCAGCCGCACGTTGGAAAGCGGACAGACCGTCAGCGGAATCTGCGACGCCCGAAGCCGTTCGACGAGGGCGGCATCCTGCAGGCAGGCGACGCCATGATCGACCCGGCAGATATCGAGCACGTCCAGCGCCTCGCTGATGTAGGCCGCCGGCCCCTCCTCGCCCGCGTGCGCGACGCGCGGAATGCCCAGCGCTTTGGCGCGTTCGAACACCGCCTCAAACTTGGCCGGCGGGTTGCCCATCTCCGCGCTGTCGAGACCCACGGCGTCGATCAGCTCGTAGTAGGGTGCCGCCTTTTCCAGCACGTCCATGGCATCGAGCGCATCGCGGTCGCGCAGGAAGCTCATGATCAACGCCGTGGTCATGCCCCAGCGGCGCTCCGCATCTCGCATGGCGCGGCGCAGCCCCTCGAACGGTGCCGCCAGCTCGACGCCACGGCTCAGGTGCGCCTGCGGATCGAACGACAGTTCGACGTGCACCACGCCCTCTGCCTGCGCACGCTCGAAGTACGCCATCGCCAGATCATGGAAATCCTGCTCGGTGCGCAGCACCCGCATCCCCTGATAGTAAAGATCCAGAAACGACTGCAGATCGCTGAAATCGTAGGCGGCACGCACCTCGTCCACCGTCGCGTAGGGCAGCGACACGTTGTTGCGCGCCGCCAGCGCAAACATCAGCTCCGGCTCCAGCGAACCCTCGATATGTAGATGCAGTTCGACCTTGGGTAATTCACGCAGCCAAGTCTTCACGAGCGCTCCTCGCCAGTTTGAGTGGATGCGTTTCAGGATGCCGAAAAGCACGCGTGGTGGAAAGCGTCGGGCGAGCGCAGTCGTCTGTCGGCGTTTCCGACTCACACCCGCGTCGTCAACACCTTGATTCCCAGCGCCACCATCGCCAGGCCCAGCACCCGATCGATCCAGTGGCTGAAGCGTTTGAACGCGCGATGGATCGGGGGCGTGGAGAGCAGCAGCGCCACCGCCGAGAACCAACCCAGCTGGATCAGCATGATCCAGGCGCCGTAGATGGCGATCTGATAGAGCGGCATCGACGGTGACAGCACGATGGTGAACAGCGAGACGAAGTAGATCGGCGCCTTGGGGTTGAGCGCGTTGCAGAGAAATCCCATGCCGACGGTGCGCAGCGCCGAGCGAGGCGGTGCCGCGTCCGGGGTCACGGCCTCGGTATCGGTCACAGCCGGGCGCGAGCGCAACCCCAAAATCCCCAGATAGAGCAGATAAGCGCCGCCGATCAGCTTGATCGCCCATAGCGCCTCGGTGGAGTTGGCGATCACCGCCGCCAGCCCGAACGCGGAATAGACGATGTGAATCGACAGCCCCAGCGCGATGCCCAGGCTGCACAACAGGCCGATGCGCTTGCCGTGATTCAGCGTCTGCTGGGTGACCAGCACGAAGTCCGGCCCCGGCGAGGCGGCCGCCAGCAGATGCACGAAAGTGATGACGATCAGGCCGTGTAGCATTTCCATGTCGATTCCTGAGATGCTGGAGAGAAGACGATTGAGCCGGTGCCCGACCATGATCGAATATTTTCGCCATCAAGCCTACTGCAACCTGTGGTCGAACCATCGGCTGTTGGCTGCCTGCGCCCGCTTGTCCGACGAGGCCTTTCACGCCAGGCGGAGCAGCTTCTTCCCGTCGATTCACGCCACGCTCAACCACATCCTGATCGTCGATGCCTACTATATCGATGCCCTCGAAGGCGGCACGCTCGGTCAGCGCGCCTTCGACGAGGAGCTGCCCCACTCTCGTGTCGACACGCTGTGGCCGGCCCAGGAAGCACTGGATAGACGCTTGATCGCGATCTGCGACGCGCTCGACGAGGCTTCGCTGGCCGCCGACGTCACGCTCGAGCGGGCCGACCGCCAGCAGCGCGAGCCGGCGCACCGGGTGCTGGCGCATCTGTTCGTGCATCAGACGCATCATCGTGGTCAGGTTCACGCCATGCTTTCGGAGACCGATGTCGCTCCGCCGCAGCTGGACGAATTCTTTCTGCAGGAAGAAGCCCCGCTGCGGCGGGAAGAGTTTGCAACGCTGGGCATCAGCGAAGCGCAGGTGTGGGGCAATCGCCAACCAGCCTGACAAGAAGGACTATAAGGAATCGCCATGAGCCAAGTTCAAACCAGTGCGCTGGAACGACTCCTGAGACAACGTCGGAGTTGCCGACGATTCGATGATCAAACGCTCTCCGTGGGTAACCTGAAGCGTCTGCTGTTTGCGGCCCAAGGCAGCACCCATTCCGATGGCATGCGTACCGCCCCGTCGGCGCACGCGTTATATCCCCTGAAAACGTTCGTCATCGCCCGACGAATCGAAGGGCTCGAACCCGGCTTGTATGAAACCGGGACTATCCACGAAGAAACCTGGCAACGCCTGCATGGCATTCGTTCGGGCACGCTGTTGTCGGCGTCTCTGGCAGACGATACCTGGCTGGAAGACTCCCCCGCCGTGATCGTCGTCGCCGCCGACCGCCAAATCGCCATCGATCATTTCGCTGACCAGCAGCCGGATGGTCTACGTGGCGTACGCTATATCGACTTCGAAGCCGGCGCCGTGATTCAGAATCTCTATCTGTCGGCCACCGAGCAGGAGCTCGGTGGCGTCGTGGTCATGGGCTACGACGATGACATCATGCAGACCGCTCTCCGACTTCCTACGCCATTCCGATCCATTGCGCTGTTCTGCATCGGGCATCCCGCTGCGCGCCAATGAACGCTTATCTCGTCAACGCCCGATGCGCCTCGGCCAGCTCCGCCATGCTGTTGAAACGGAAGTCGACCGTCGGCATGTCGCCGGGGTTCATCGTCGCGCCGAAACCTTCCTTGTCGTGGCGGCGGTAGATCCAGCAGTTGGCGAGGCCATTGTGGTTGGCGGGCTGATGATCGTGGAACATGCTCTCGGCGGTGTGCAGAATTTTCGACTTGTCGATGCCGCGCTCGCCGAGCTTTTCCATCATGTAGTCGAAGTTGCGCTGTGCCGGCTTGTAGGAACCGATGTCTTCGGCGGTATAGACCGCATCGAACTCGACGCCGAGCTTGCGCTGGCTGTAGGCGAAGCTTTCGTTGTCGACGTTGGAGAGCACCACCAGCTTGTAGTGCTGCTTGAGATAGGCCAGCGCCTCGGCGGTATCGGCGAAGGCCGGCCACTGCTTGACGAAATCGCCGTAGGCCAGGCATTCGTCGTGCGTCACCGTCACGCCCCACTCCTCCGCCAGACGCTTGTAGACCACCGCCAGCAGCAGCCGATACTGCAGATGCGGGGTATAGCGCTGCTGGGTGGACTCGTGCCGGGCGTGCGCCTCGAGAATCTGGTCGCGGCTCAGGCCCAGTTCGGTGCGCTGCAGCAGTGGCTGCAGCCCGGCCACCATGCCGCTCTCCCAGTCGATCAGGGTGCCGTAGACATCGAAGGTCAGGGTAGTGAAATCCGTCAGTTGCATGGTCGTCTCTCTGATTGAATGTCGGTACGTTCGTGAAAGCGTATCGAGATGGTCGGTTGACCATCATCCAGGACTCTCTAGGTTTTGTCTGAAAAGTCGTCGAACGAAGGTCAGACAAGGCAAAAATCGGCGAAAAGACGGAGTTTACGCGGTGTAAATGAGTACTTTGAGCCGATTTTTAACGCCGTATGGCCGAGCGCAGGCAGTTTTCAGACAAAGCCTAATCTCCGTCGGCGTTGAGCAGTCGCACCGCCACCTGCAACTGCAGCCGGATATCGGTGTCGTTCAGGTTCATGCCCAGTGCCGTTTCCAATCGCTCGATGCGGTAGCGCAAGGTGCTGATATGAATATCGAGCGCCCGTGCGGTCTGCGCCAGCTGGAAGCCGCTTGCGGCCAGCGCCGAGAGCGTCTCGAGGGCATTATGTCGACGCGCCCCTTCGCCCAGCGCTCGCGAGATGCGTGCCAGAAACAGTTTCCGCGCTTCGCTGTCGCCTTCCAGTACGCGGGTGAACAGCAGGGTTTCGAAATCCCGCCGTTCGCCGGCCTTGAGCGAAGGCAGCAGTCGCGCCACGTCGCCCGCTCCCTGGGCGATGGCTGCCGCCCCTCTCGCTTCGCGGCTGATCGCCAGGGCGGCTTCGCCGTCGCTCAACTCGCGCCATAGCGCTTCGGTCGAGATGTCGGCGCGCACCAGGAACAGCAACTGGTTGAGGGAGACCGAGATCAAGCGTGGCAAGCCGAGCGCTTCGAGACGATCGCCCAGCCGGCGCTCCCAGCGTTCCCGCCGCAGCAGTCCCTCGCGGGTCAGCGGCACCGGCTCGTTGAGCAGGATCGCGCAGACGTGATACGCGCCATGGGGCTCCCACCCCTGCAACGATGCCCGCTCCAGCGCCGCCGGCGTGGCTTCGAAGCGCCCTTCGAGCAGCGAATCGACGAAGGCGTAGCCCAGCCGGGTCTCCTGTGCCTGCAGCGCCCGCTGGTGCGACAAATGCAGCGCGGAGATCAGCGCCGCCTGCTCCGCCGCCCGGCGTTCGAGCTCGCTGACATGGGAGGCCGTTTCATCGATCCACAGCGTGGCCGTCGGCGCCTCCCGGATTCGCACCGGACAGGCCAGCATCCGGCACCCGGCCTCTTCGCCGAGGGAGCGAGCCGTGGCCTCGGCCAGAAACTGGGCCTCGGTCAGCATGGTCGGCGTGGGCAGGCGCATCGTCTCAAGCTCGGCGCTGCCGCCCAGCCATTCGCCGTCCAGCCCGGTGAAGAGCACGTCCCGCTCCAGCAGCAGGCTCAAGGCCGTGGCGATGTCACCCAGGCTGCGTGCCGTCAACGCCGAGCGGGTGAGATCGCGGTGAATTCGTTCCGCCCGTGCGATCAACTGGCCCTGCCGTGCGATCAGCCAGGCGTGCACTTCCTCGGTGATCTGGCTGAACGGCACGTCCCAGGGGATTTCCAGCAGCGGGAAGTCGAGCGATGCGGCCACGCGGCGGCTGGTCTCCGGGAACGCAGTAAGAAACCGCGGTACCGCCAGCGCCACGCCGGCCAGGCCCTTGTCGACCAGCGCCTCGATCAGGGCGCGCTCGGCCTCCGGCTCGTCGGGCCAGTGATAGCCGGTGGTCAGCAGCAGCTGGCCTTCGCGCACCCAGGCGATGATGTCGGGATGATCCACCATATGGACCCAGCGCAGCGGCCGGCCCAGCGAACGCTCACCGGCCACCACGCGGGCCTGGCGCAGGTTGGTCTCGTGCAGCGCGGTGGCGAGATCGAGCTCGGCCGGCAGCCGCGCTGCGGCGGCGTCCTCATCCCCCATTGCCATCAGCCGTCCAGTCGCGTCGAGACGAACTTGAGGTCGAGATATTCATCGATGCCGTAGCGGCCCCCCTCGCGGCCGAGGCCGCTATCCTTGACGCCACCGAACGGCGCCTGCGGTACGGACGGCGCGCCATCGTTGACCCCGACGATGCCGTAGTCCAGTGCCTCGGAGACGCGTGCCGCGCGCCCGAGATTGCGGGTCCACAGATAGGCGGCGAGCCCGAACGGCGTGGCATTGGCCGCTGCTATCGCCTCTTCTTCGCTGTCGAAGGCGATCAATGGCGCGACGGGGCCGAAGGTCTCTTCCTGCATGATCCGCATGTCGCCGGTGACATCCGCCAGCACCGTCGGCGCCACGAAGAAACCGTCGACATCCCGCGCCGCGGTCAAACGCTTCGCGCCCTTGCCCAGCGCATCGTCGATGTGGGATTGCGCCTTGTCGCGGCCGGCCTGGCTGACCAGCGGGCCGATCTGGGTCGACTCGTCTTCCGGCTGCCCGACGCGCAGCGCGTCCACCGCGGCGGTCAGACGCTCGGAGAAGGTCTCGAGAATGCCGCGCTGCACGTAGATGCGGTTGGCACAGACGCAGGTCTGGCCGCCATTGCGGAACTTGCTCGCCATCACTTCGGCCACGGCGGCATCGATATCGGCATCGTCGAAGACCAGGAACGGCGCATGGCCGCCCAGCTCCAGCGACATCCGCTTCATGGTGGCGGCGGATTTGGCGTAGAGGTGCTTGCCGACCGGCGTGCTGCCGGTGAAGGTCACCTTGCGGATGCGCCGGTCCGCCATCAGCTCGTCGCTGACCGCGGCCGGACGCTCGGCGGTAATCACCTGGAAGACCTCCGCCGGCCCGCCGACCTGCTGCCACAGCCGGGCCAGCATGAGCGCCGTGATCGGCGTCTGTTCCGCCGGCTTGACGATCACCGAGCAGCCGGCCGCCAGCCCCGGCGCCACCTTGCGGGTGATCATCGCCGCCGGGAAGTTCCACGGCGTGATCGCGAGCACCGGGCCGACCGGCTGGCGCAGCACCGCAAGTCGCTTGTCCGGATGCTGGGCGGGCAGGATGTCACCGTCGATGCGCTTGGCCTGCTCGGCGTACCACTTCAGGAAGCTGGCGGCGTAGTCGACCTCGCCCCGCGCTTCGCGGATCGGCTTGCCCATCTCCCGCGCCATGGTCACGGCGAGGGTCTCCTTGGCCTCCAGCATCGCCTGGTGCCATGCCTTGAGCAGCGCCGCGCGCTCGAATGGGGTGGTCTTGCGCCAGGCCTCGAAGCCGCGCTGGGCGTTGTCAGCGGCCAGCTTCGCCTGCTCGACGCCGCAATCAGCAACCTCGGCGATCACCTTGCCGGTGGCGGGAGAACGCAGCGCGTAGCGGCCTGCCCCGTCGGCATCGAAACCGACGATGGCCGCGGGATAGTAGGCAGCGTCAGCGGGGGCCTCGAGCGACGCGAGTTGGCTTTGGGAAGACGGCGCGGGTTGATTATGGAGAGGCGTTGAAGAAGAAGACGTTGATGAAGAAGACATCGATCCGGTCACCTGTTCGGAAAGTAGGAAGTTCAGTCATCCTAACCGCCGGACGAACCGAATACTTCCTGCCCATGACAGGATAGAAATACGATCAAAGTCTACGAAAGGCAGGAAACCTCACACCACTTCGACTTTCGCGGCGTCGCTCTCCTTCAACCGATCCCGCCACGCCCGGCCCGGATCGCCGCTGGTCAACAGGGTGTCGAAGTCCGGCAGTTCGGCGAAGAACGCCGCTCGCATCACATCGAGCTTGCTCTCGTCGGCGACCAGGATGCGCCGCTCCGCGTGTTCGATGGCGGCCTGCTTGGGCGCCACCTCGTGAAAGTGGAAGCAGCTCGCCCCCTTCTCGGCATGTACGCCGGCGGCGGAAATGAGCGCCTTGTTGATGCCCAGCCGGCGAATCGCGGTAGTGACGTCCTGCCCGCCGAAGGAGTCCGAAGAGGCGTAGTAGAGCCCGCCGAGTACCACGAGCCGCATGTTGGGCATATCGCGCTGGCTGAAGGCGTTGGCGACGTTGAGCGCGTAGGTGACGATGGTGACGTTCATCTCGCGCGGCAGCAGCGTGCAGAACGGCATCAGCGTGGTGCCGCAGTCGACGAACACGGTATCGCCGTCCTCGATCCTCGATGCGACCGCCTCGCACAGGCGCTGCTTGGCCTTCGCGTACCGGTCCCTCTGCGCATCGAGATTGTAGGCGGCGGCGAACTGGGGGTTGTCGGCCATGACCAGATGGCCGCCGAAGGAGACGATCGCGCCGTTGCTGGCGGCGATGTCCCGCCGCACCGTCATCTCGGAGACGTTGCACAGCGCCGCCGCCTCGGCCAACGGCAGGGTACCGTTGCGTCTGATCGCTTCACGAAGTCTCTCGAGCCGTACGGCGCTGCGGCCATTCATGACGTTCTCCCGATCCTGTCTTCTGAGGGTCAGATCTTATCCCCGATCTCTACTGGAAACGCAACGCGACGAGGAGCCCGAAGGCTCCTCGTCGATGACATCCATTTCGTCGTCTCGGGACTGCCAGCCGACACCGACCTCAGAACTGCCAGCCGACACCGAAATAGTAGCCCCAGCCGGTGGAGCGCAGTTCGAAACTGTCGCCATGGCTGTTGGGGAACGGTGCCATTTCGCCGTCGTTCCACTGCCCGCCGTTGTGGAAGTAACGTGCCACCGCCATGAAGCGCAGGTGCGTGAACTGGTACAACAGCACGTTGGTCGCCACGGTCGACTCGTTGGTGCGCGTCGGATCGTTATCGCCCAGATCCGAACCGAAGTCGTGGTTGGTGAACCCGACATAGACCAGCGACGCGCCGTTGTCGAAGCTGGCCAGCGGATAGGAGTAGTTCAACTGTGCGCGGTAGCCGTCCCAGGAGTTCTCGTTCGGGGCGCCGTAGTTCTCCCACTGGCGACGCTTGTAGAAATTGAACGAGAGACCCAGCGGCGAACCGGTTTCGATGTCGGTTCCCAGGCCGGCGTAGAGCGTGTTCTGGCGGTTCTCGGTGTTGTGGCCCCAGTCGAAGATATAGTCGAAGGCGACGAACCACTCCTTGAACGGGCCGAAGCTCAGATCCTGGCCGGTCATGTCATCGATCGACAGGCGCGGTTCCAGCTCCATGAAGACCGGCGAGCCCTTGTCGAAGATACCGCTGTCTGCGGCGTTACCGGTGCCGAAGAACTTGGGAAAATCGATATAGCCGTAGAGATCCAGCGGCCCCTTGCGACCGAAGAATTCGTACTCCAGATAGATGTCGTCGATCTGCTGCGGCCCGAAGCGAATGTTCTTGCTGCCGATCACCGTGACGTTCTGGTGATACCAGTCGGAAAGATAAGGCCCGTCGGCCGTCTGGCCTTCCGACATCGGCCCTTCGTCCGGCGTCTCCTGCTCGATGACCGGCGCATCGCCCTGATCGTCCGCGGCCCAGGCCGGAGCGGCCGCCAGCGTCATCGAACCCAAGCCCAACGAGACCGACAACGCCAGAAGATGAGATCCCTTGCCTGCCCACCGTTCAGCCGCCGCCGGCCGTGCGAGTCCTTCTACCATGCCATCCCCCTACTTTGTTGTTATGGCGTGTTGATGCTCATTTTGTGACTATTTTCTCATCTCCCCTGCAATCGAGCCGGTTAGAGAGAAAGCGAACGCATGGCCCGAGCCGAAGCGTCATATCAAGCCAAAAGCACTATATATGGGCCTTCGCCTCGTCGGGAACTACTCTATGAGCTTGTAAGAATAAAAACAATAAGTGACGAGCAAAACCAAAAAATGTTAAAAACCTTTCAAGAAAAGGCATTGACCGATGCGTGAGCGAGCGGCATGAGACGGTTGGCGTGAAATCATGTCCGTTTCAATGGCCCCGGCACGCCCTGACATGCATTTTCGACTCATCAAGGCCAACACCAAGGACAACAACATGACACTCCTCATGGGTCTGGTCGGCGTCATCGTGCTGCTGCTGATCGCGCTGATCTTTTCGAGCAACCGCAAGGCGATCAGCCTGCGCACCGTCATCGGCGCCTTCGCCATTCAGGCCGGCATCGGCGCTTTCGTGCTCTATGTACCGTTCGGCCAGGCCGTTCTGGGCTCCGTTTCCAGCGCCGTCAGTCAGGTCATCAACTACGCCAACGACGGTATCGGCTTCCTGTTCGGCAACCTCGCCGACCCGGCCAACGTCGGCTTCGTCTTCGCCGTCAAGGTCCTGCCGATCATCATCTTCTTCTCGTCGCTGACGGCCGTGCTCTACTACCTGGGCATCATGCAGTGGGTCGTGCGGATTCTGGGTGGCGCGCTGCAGAAAGTGCTGGGCACCTCGCGCACCGAATCGCTCTCCGCCACCGCCAACATCTTCGTCGGCCAGACCGAGGCACCGCTGGTGGTACGACCGTTCCTGGCCAGCATGACCAAGTCCGAGCTGTTCGCCGTCATGTGTGGCGGGCTCGCCTCCGTTGCCGGTTCCGTGCTCGCCGGTTACGCCGAGCTCGGCATCCCGATGGAGTATCTGATTGCCGCGTCCTTCATGGCGGCACCGGGCGGCCTGCTGTTCGCCAAGATTCTGATGCCGGAGACCGAGAAGCCCGACGACCGCACCGAGCAGGCCAAGGAGATCCTGGAAGCCGAGGACAAGCCGGCCAACGTGCTCGACGCGGCCGCTGCCGGCGCGTCATCCGGTTTGATGCTAGCCGCCAACGTGGGCGCCATGCTGCTCGCCTTCATCGGCCTGATCGCGATGATCGACGGCATCCTGGGCGGGGTCGGCGGCTGGTTCGGCATGGACTCGCTGAGTCTGTCGATGATCCTGGGCTGGCTGTTCTCGCCGCTGGCATTCGTGCTCGGCATCCCCTGGAACGAGGCGATGCTGGCCGGCTCTTTCATCGGCCAGAAGCTGGTGGTCAACGAATTCGTGGCCTATATCAACCTGGCCCCCTACATCAGCGGCGATACCATCGTGGAATCGACCGGGCAGGCAATGTCCGCCCATACCGCCGCGATCCTGTCGTTCGCGCTGTGCGGGTTCGCCAACCTGTCCTCGATCGCGATCCTGCTCGGCGGCCTCGGCACGATGGCGCCCAGCCGCCGCCCGGAAATCGCCCGCTACGGTCTCAAGGCCGTACTCGCCGGCACGCTATCCAATTTGATGTCCGCCACCCTGGCGGGGATCTTTCTCTCGCTGGCCGGCACTGCCTGACCCGGAACCGCTCTGGACAGGACCGTCATGAAAATCCGGCAGACTCGAGGAATCACTGCCGGATCCTTGCGCGAGCCAGAAAACGGAAACGGCAGGAGGCCGTCGCGACCACGCCGAACAAGGCTATGTACGAAAAGTCGGCGAGCGACGGGCAGACAAGGCAAAAATCAGCGAAAACGGACCGGGCTGGCGCCCCAGTTTACGGAGTGTAAATGAGTATTTTGAGCTGATTTTTAACGCCGTATGGCCGAGCGCAGGCAGTTTTCGCACAAAGACCAGGAGACAAGAAGATGAACAGCCTCAAGCACGCCGCCAGCCAGGCGCTGGCCATGATGGACCTCACCTCGCTCAACGACGGCGATGACGACGCCGCCATTCGGACGCTGTGCCGCCGCACCGATACGCCTTACGGCGCCCCGGCCGCGGTCTGCATCTACCCTGCCTTCATCGAGACAGCGAACCGTGAACTGACCGAGATGGGTATTCGTGAACGCGTGCGAATCGCCACCGTCACCAACTTCCCGGACGGCTGCGTCAACGTCGAGCGCGCCTCCCGCGAAACCCGCGCAGCCGTAGCGGCCGGCGCCGACGAGGTCGACGTGGTCTTTCCCTACAAGGCCTTGATCGGCGGCGACGCCGATGCCGGCCGGGCGCTGGTGACGGCCTGTCGTGAGGCCTGCGGCGATCGCCTGCTCAAGGTAATTCTGGAAACCGGCGAGCTCGAGGAGCCCGCGCTGATCCGCCAGGCCGCAGACATCGCCCTCGCCTGTGGCGCGGACTTCCTCAAGACCTCCACCGGCAAGGTGCCGGTCAACGCGACGCTCAAGGCCGCCGAGATCCTGCTCACCGCCATTCGCGACAGCGGTCGCGACGTGGGCTTCAAGGCGGCCGGCGGGATCCGCACCGCGGAAGATGCCAAGGCCTATCTGGAGCTGGCCGCCGGTATCATGGGCGAGGCCTGGCTGACCCCGGCGCACTTCCGCTTCGGCGCTTCGGGGTTGCTGGACGCGCTGCTCGCCACGCTCAGCGATGACGACAGCCGACCGACGACCGCCAGCGGTTACTGATCAGCCGCGGTTACCGCGAAACCCGCCACATCACTGCGGATCCATATCATGCTGACCCAGGAAATCATTCGTCGTAAACGCGACGGTCAGGCGCTCAATCGCCAGATGCTCGATCTGGTCATGCGGGGTATCGCCGACGGCAGTATCGGCGACGCGCAGATCGGCGCCTTCGCCATGGCCGTCTATCTCAACGGCATGAACCGGGACGAGGCCGTCGCACTGACGGAATCGATCCGGGATTCCGGGCAGGTCATGCGCTGGGACGATCTCGATCTTGCCGGCCCGGTACTCGACAAGCACTCCACCGGCGGCGTCGGCGATCTGGTCTCGCTGGTGCTGGGGCCGTGGATCGCTGCCTGCGGCGGTCACGTGCCGATGGTCTCGGGGCGCGGCCTGGGTCATACCGGCGGCACGCTGGACAAGCTCGAGTCGATCCCCGGTTATGACGTTTCCCCCAGCGACGCCACGTTCCGGCGCCTGGTGAAAGACGTCGGCGTCGCGATCATCGGCCAGACCGGATCGCTGGCGCCGGCCGACAAGCGCCTCTACGGCGTGCGCGACGTCACCGCCACGGTGGAGTCGATCCCGCTGATCGTCGCCTCGATCCTGGGCAAGAAGCTGGCCTGCGGCCTCGAGACGCTGGTGATGGACGTCAAGGTCGGCAGTGGCGCCTTCATGCCCACCGAGGAGGCCTCTCGCGAACTCGCCGAAGCGATCGTCGCCATCGGCTGCGGCGCGGGCACGAAGACCAGCGTGCTTCTGACCGACATGAATCAGCCGCTGGCCGACTGCGCCGGCAATTCGCTGGAAGTCTTCGAGGCGCTGCGGCTATTGCGTGGCGACGGACGCAATGAAGGGCGTGGCGACGGACGCAATGAAGGGCGTGGCGACGGACGCAATGAAGGGCGTGGCAACGGACGCAATGAAGAGCGTGGCGAAGGCAAGGAGAGCCGCCTCTACCGGGTCACCCGACCGCTGGCGGCGGAGATGCTGCTTCAATCCGGCCTGGCCAGCGATGCCGAAGACGCCGAAGCCCGCCTCGACCGCGCGCTCGATTCCGGCGAGGCGCTGGAGCGCTTCTCGCGCATGGTCCACGGCCTCGGCGGCCCCGCCGATCTGGCGGAACGCCCCGAAGACCACCTCGCTACCGCGCCGATCACCATCGACCTCGACGCCGACCGGGCGGGATGCATCAGCGCCATCGACACCCGCGCGCTCGGCCTCGGCGTGGTCGAACTGGGCGGCGGCCGGCGCAACGCGGGTGATGCCATCGATCATCGGGTCGGCCTGTCGCACATCGCCGCGCTCGGCCAGCGAGTCGAACCGGGCCAGCCGTTGCTGCGCATCCACGCCGCCGACCGGGCCGATGCCGAATCCGTCACCCAGCGTCTGCGCCGCGCCTTCACCTTGAGCGAGACGGACGACGTCGCCATCCCGCCGCTGGTCCACGCCACCCTGCGCGAAGGCCAGTCGGCATGACAGGGGCGAGAGACGAACAAGAACGCGACATGCACGGAGAAACGACATGAAACGCGCCATTTTGCTGGTTCTCGACTCCTTCGGCATCGGCAACGCGCCGGACGCCGCCGACTATGGTGATTCCAGCTCGAGCGATGCCGGCTCGGACACGCTCGGCCATATCGCCCGCTATCGCGCCGATGCCGGCCGCCCGCTCGAACTACCCAACCTGGCTCGTCTCGGGCTCTATCACGCCCACCACCTGAGCACCGGCGACTGGGCGGCGGGCGTCGACGTGCCCGAAGTCGTCGAAGGGGCTTACGCCAGCGCCAGCGAGATCTCCTCCGGCAAGGACACGCCCTCCGGTCACTGGGAGATCGCCGGCGTCCCGGCGCTGTTCGAATGGGGCTACTTCCACGAGCGCGAGAACAGCTTTCCGCCCGACCTGTTGGAGGCATTGATCGAACGCGCCGACCTGCCCGGCGTGCTCGGCAACTGCCAGGCGTCGGGCATGCCGATCCTCGAAGCGCTGGGCGAGGCGCATATCGAAAGCGGCAAGCCGATCGTCTACACCTCGGCGGACTCGGTCTTCCAGATCGCCGCCCACGAGACCCACTTCGGCCTCGACCGCCTCTATCGGCTCTGCGAGATCGCCCGCGAACTGCTGATGCCCTACAACATCGGCCGCGTCATCGCCCGTCCCTTCATCGGAGAAACGGCTTCGAGTTTCGAACGCACCGGCAACCGCCGCGACTATGCCATCGAACCGCCGACGCCCACCGTGTTGCAAAAGCTGCACGACGATGGCGGTACAGTGCTCGGGGTGGGCAAGATCGGCGATATCTACGCCCACTGCGGCGTCTCGAAAGTGATCAAGGCCCACGGTCACGATGCCCTGTTCGACGCCACGCTATCTGCCATCGACGAGGCCGCCGAGCGTTCAGTGGCGAATAAACAGACACTGGTAATGACCAACTTCGTCGACTTCGACACCCTCTACGGTCACCGCCGCGACCCGGAAGGCTACGCCAGTGCGCTGGAAGCGTTCGACCGCCGCCTGCCGGAGGTCGTCGCCAAGCTGGAGCCCGGCGACCTGCTGATTCTGACCGCCGATCACGGCAACGATCCGACCTGGCACGGCACCGATCATACCCGCGAGCAGGTGCCCGTTCTGATCGCCGGCGACGTGCTGGCCCCCGGCAGCTACGGCCGCCGCGAGACCTATGCCGACATCGGCCAGACGCTGGCCGATCATCTCGGCCTGTCGCCGATGGAATACGGACGGTCCCTGCTGAAAGACACCCCCGACAACGGAGCCCCGTGAGATGCCCACGCCCCATATCGAAGCCCAGCCCGGCGACTTCGCCGACACCATACTGATGCCCGGCGACCCGCTGCGTGCCCAGTTCATCGCCGAGACGTTTCTCGAAGATGCCCGGTGCGTCAACCGCGTGCGCAACATGCTCGGCTTCACCGGCACCTATCGGGGACGCCAGATCTCGGTGATGGGCAGCGGCATGGGCATTCCATCGCTGTCGATCTACGCCAAGGAGCTGATCACCGAGTACGGCGTCGAGCGGCTGGTGCGGGTCGGCTCCTGCGGCGCGGTGCGTGACGACGTCGCGGTCAACGACATCGTCATCGGCATGGGGGCGTGCACCGATTCCGGCGTCAACCGGGCGCGCTTCAACGGCCACGACTTCGCCGCCATCGCCGATTTCGACCTGACCCGTCATGCCGTCGACGCGGCGCGCGAATGCGGCACGAAGGTCAAGGTCGGCAACCTGTTCTCGGCCGATCTTTTCTATACCCCGGACATCGAATTCTTCCAGACCATGAAGCGCCACGGCATCCTCGGCGTCGAGATGGAAGCCGCCGGCCTGTACGGCGTCGCCGCCGAATTCGGCGCCCGCGCGCTGACGGTCTGCACCGTTTCAGACCATATTCTCAAGGGGGAAGCGCTCGACGCCCAGGCCCGCCAGACCGGCTTTTCCGAGATGATGGCGATCACGCTGGAAGGCCTGTTGCGAGACGACGAGGAAGCGAAACGATGAGCAAGACGACAAGCGACATCCGGGTTCCCGACGAGATCCGCCAGGCGGCACTGAACGTTCGCGATCACGCCTACGTGCCCTACTCCGATCACCCCGTCGGCGCCGTGCTGATCAGCGAGAGCGGCAAGACCTACGCCGGCTGCAACGTCGAAAGCGCCAACTACAAGGGGCTCTGCGCCGAGGCCAGCGCCATCGCCGGCCTGATCTCCAGCGGGGAAAGACAGATCCGCACGATCTACGTCATCGGCCCCGGCGAACATCTCTGCACGCCCTGCGGCGACTGCCGCCAGCGCATCCGCGAGTTCGCCACACCCGAGACCGAAATCGTCGTGCTCGATGGCGAAGGCGCTCCGCTCAAGCACTACACCATGGACGAACTGCTGCCCGACTCCTTCGGCCCGGAAAACCTGAACAAGGCATCGGGCATGGCGACAACGCGTTGACGCCCACTAGCCCGAGCCCGGGAAGAAGCAGAAGTAGAAGCAGACACAAGAAGCGGTAAAAGAGAGGGCAGAAGCAGAGGCAGAAGAAGGAAAAGCGCAACGGTGACGACTCTTCGTCGAGTTTGGGTATACTCGGGTCCAACAAACGGCAACAACCCTTTCTCCGCCTGGATTCGTCGATGGCCCCCGCGCGCTTTTCCGCTTTCGAGCTCCTGCTGCTGAAAAGTCGTTACCCGCCGGATACCGCATCCCTGCTGCTGCTGTCATGGGTATACGTCAACAAGCGCGTCGTGCTTGCCGAGGACCAGCGTTATCTCGAAGCGCTGGCCAACGGCTTCCGTCACTCCCACGATCTCGAAGCGCTGCTGACGATTGCCCGGACCGACCTGACGGCCATCCAGCTGGCTGCGGAAGTCGTGCTGCGCGAACACGTCGATGAGCAGTCGCACCCCTTTCTGCGCCGCGCGATCGGTCTCGCCACCAGCGAGGGTGAACCGAGCCTGCGCAATCACCACATCCTGCGCTTTCTCGCCGACCTTTCCGGCGCGACGCCGGGTGATTTCGCCCATCTGTTTCGCGAGGTGACGGGGCGTCCGCTGAGGGCACCGGACGACCCCAGCCGCCAGGCTTACTGGCACCGTGAGGACGCCCCCGAAGCAGCGGCGGATCAGGCGACAAGCGAAACCGACAGAGAGAACGATGGCGAAGCCGCCGACGAGCTCGCGCCGAAGGTTCGTTGCTGGCGACGCTGGTGGCTACGCTCCAGCGCGGCCCGAGCGCATCGGCGGCAGTTGCGCCAGGAACGAAGCCGCCTGCGTCGCCAGGCCAGGAGCCGGCGGCAGGCGGAAGCGCGCCAAGCGCAGGAACGTCAACGCCAAGCGCGCGAGGAAGAGGCCAGGCGTCAGGAACAGGAGCGCGAAACCGAAAACCGGCGCCGGGAACAGGCAGAGCGGGAGGAGGCCTACCGGCGGGAGCGATGGCGCCAGCAGCAGCAACAACATCAGTATCAACAACAGCAGGCCGCAGGGGCATCTCGGCCCCATTATCGGATCCGCCTGGCGCTGCAGGTGCTGGAGCTCGACGAAAGCGCTTCGCCCACCGAGATCAAGCGAGCCTATCGCCGCCTGGCGCAGCGCCATCATCCCGATCGCTTTCACGGTCAGGGCGAGCTGCGCATCTCTCTGGCCTCGCAGCGCTTCCAACGCATCAAGAATGCCTACGACTATCTAATGACGACGCTCTGATGACGACCCTCTAACGACGACTCCCTAATGACAACTACCTGGTGACGACGGTTCTACACGATATGCGAGATCTCTACCGCCGCCTCGGCGTCAGCAAGGACGCCCCTGCCGATACCATCATTCAGGCCGCGCAGCGCTGCAACAACCATACCCTGAAAGCGGATGCGCTGAGCGCGCTGGGAGAATCGACGCATCGGGAAGCCTACGACGACCTGCATGATCTGCTGGGCGATCTCGGCAGGCTGCGGGCGGGACTGGGCATGACTCATGCACCCCACTGGCAGGGAGACGCCGCCAACGACTTCTCCGTCTTGCCGCAACGCATCGTGGTTCGCCATGAACTGCTGGCGCGGCAGCTGGAAATGGCGCTAGGACAACACCAGACACGCTGGCGCCGCCGGGGCTGGCTCGTTCTGGCCGTAGTGGCCGGGTTGATCGCCGCGCATGTCGCTGGACGCTGGATGAGTTAGCGACCCGCCGCTCGCACCTGGCTGTGCGAATACGCGGCCGGCCTCTTCAGCGCAGCGGCTCGAGCAGCGGGCTCAGCCCGTTGTGATCGATCTCCTGCATCAGCGCCAACAGACGCCCGATCTCACCATCGGGGAAGCCTTCACGGGCGAACCAGTTGAGGTAGGGGCCGGGGAGATCGGCGATCAACCACCCTTCGTACTTGCCGAACGGCATCTTGCGGGTAACCAGTTTCTTGAGGTCTTCAGGCTCCATCTCGCCTCCTCTCGTCAAATTGCGCGCCATTCTACACGGATGGCGGTAGCGCCGAGCCGTGCAGGCAGCCAATCATGCCAGACCCAGCCATGTCAGACCCAGCCATGCGTGACACGCATACCCTCATTCCCAGAAGCCGTTTGCCCAAGCAGGTACGAAGGACGTTAGGTTATACCGCCATGAGCGCTGCGCATCGGCGCCTACGATAACGATAACGGGAGACGGGTATGCAAACTTCGCTGCGGCCACTGGTATTCTGGCCGACCTTTCTGATCCTGCTGGCAGCGGTCGTAGCCAGCTATGTCGATCTGGATGCGTTTCTGGCCACCGCCAGCGCGCTCAACGACGCCGTTCTGACCAACTTTTCATGGCTATTCAGCCTGGGCAGCCTCTACCTGCTGATCATGGCCGTCGTCGTCTATTTTTCGCCGATCGGGCGCATTCGTATCGGCGGCCGGGATGCCACGCCGTTGCTTTCCCGCCTGCGCTGGTTCTCGATCACGCTGTGTACCACGCTGGCCGTGGGCGTGCTGTTCTGGACCACGGCCGAGCCGCTCTACCACTTCATGGGTCCGCCCGAGTCCACCGGGCTCGAAGCCGGCTCCGGCGATGCCATGCTGTTCGCGATGTCGACCATGTTCCTGCACTGGTCATTCACGCCCTACGCCATCTACGCCGTCCCGGCGCTGATCTTCGCGCTGGCCTTTTATAACCTGCGCCTGCGCTTCTCGATCTCGAGCATGCTGGAGCCGATTTTCGGCCCCAGGGTGAAGCGCTTCGGCGGCCTGATCGACGCCATCTCGCTCTACGCGCTGGTGGCGGGCATGGCCTCGTCGTTGGGGACCGGCGCGCTGACCCTGGCCGGCGGCGCGGGCCAATATCTCGGCGGCGAGACCAGCCCGCTGCGGCTCGGCGTGATCATCGCCATCATCGTGGTGACCTTCGTGCTGTCCGCCGCCAGCGGCCTGCAGAAGGGAATCGCCCGGCTGTCGTCGTTGAACGCCGTTCTGCTCGCGATTCTCGGCGTATTCATGTTCATCGTCGGGCCTACCGTTTTCTGCCTGGCGCTGGGCGTCGAATCGTTCGGTGTCTATCTCGACGACTTCTTCACCAAGAGCCTGTTCACCGGCGCCGCGGGCAACGATCAGTGGCCGCAGTGGTGGTCGATCTTCTACTGGGCGGTGTGGTTCGCCTGGGCGCCGGTGGCGGCGCTGTTCCTGGGCAAGATCTCGCGGGGTTACACCGTGCGCGAGTTCCTGCGCGTCAATCTGCTCTACCCGGCGCTGTTCGCCAGCGTGTGGATCCTGATCTTCTCGGGCACCGCACTCTACTTTCAGGCTCACGCCGACACTATCGGCACCGATCTCTATGCCGTACTCAACGATCGCGGCGTCGAAAACGTGCTCTACGAGCTGTTCCGCCAGCTGCCGTTCTCGCAGGTGTGGATTCCGCTGCTGCTGTTCATCGCCTACATCTCCTACGTTACCGCGGCGGATTCGCAGACCGACGCCATCGGCAACCTCTGCACTCGTGGCCTGACCGCCGACTCCGACCTCAATGCCGGCGTCCCGATGAAGGTGATCTGGGGCGTGATCGTCGGCGTGGTCTCCTGGGTCATGGTCAGCTTCGTGGGTATCGACGGCATCAAGATGCTCTCCAACCTTGGCGGGTTGCCCGCCATGCTGATCGTGCTGCTGGCCACCGGCTCGCTGTGGGTCTGGCTCAAGCATCCCGAACGGCTGGATACCGTACCGACACGCTCAACTTCCTCCCGCGCCGCCAAGGATGACGCATGAAGATCAAACAGGACTTTCCGCACCGCGTGCGTGAAATCGAGAACCAATGGATCGTGCTGGCCGATGGCACGAGACTCGCCGCGCGGATCTGGCTACCGGAAGGAGCCGCCGGCTCACCGGAGGAAGATGCCGAGTCGAATCCGGTCCCGGCGATTCTCGAATACCTGCCCTATCGCAAGCGAGACGGCACGGCGGTGCGCGACGAGCTGACCCACCCCTATTTTGCCGGTCACGGCTATGCCTGCGTGCGCGTCGACATGCGCGGCAACGGCGAATCCGATGGCCTGATGCTCGACGAGTACGCCCCGCAGGAGCAGGCCGATGCGCTGGAAGTGATCGACTGGATCGCCAGCCAGCCCTGGTGCGACGGCAAGCTCGGCATGATGGGCATCTCCTGGGGCGGCTTCAACGGGCTGCAGGTGGCAGCGCTGCGCCCCGAACCGCTCAAGGCGATCATCACGCTGTGCTCCACCGATGACCGCTACGCCGACGACATCCACTACAAGGGCGGCAACATGCTGCTGGAGAATCTCGGCTGGGCGGCGACCATGCTGAGCTTTTCCGCCGCCGTGCCCGACCCGGCGCTGGTGGGCGAACGCTGGCGCGAGATGTGGAAGCACCGACTCGACAACATGCCGCTGCTGGCAGAAACCTGGCTGAACCATCAGCATCGCGACGACTACTGGAAGCACGGCTCGATCTGCGAGAGCTACGAAGATATCGAGGCGGCGGTCTACATGATCAGCGGCTGGGGGGATTCGTACATCAATACGATCCCGCGGATGATGGAGAATCTCTCCTGCCCGAAGAAGGCGCTGCTGGGGCCGTGGATGCACAAGTATCCGCACTTCGCGATTCCCGATCCGGCGATCGGCTTCCTGCAGGAGGCGCTGCGCTGGTGGGACTACTGGCTCAAGGACATCGACACCGGGATCATGGACGAGCCCGAGTGCACCTTCTATCTGCAGGATGGCGTACCGCCGGCCCCCAAGTATCTCGAACGCCCCGGCCAGTGGGTGCGCACCCATGGCTGGCCCGCGCCGGCCGACGAGATCGAGACGCTGACCCTCGGCCTCGGCGATCGGGGGCTGGAACCCGCCGGCCGGTTGAGCGAGGACCGCCTGATCGCCTCGCCGCTGACCGCCGGCTCGCTGCAGGGCGAGTACATTCCGCTCTGGTTCGGCGCCGACTTCCCGCCGGATCAGCGCCGCGACGATGGCCTGTCGCTGACCTTCGACTCCGCCCCCTATGCCGACGGCCTGGAGATTCTGGGGCAGCCGACCGTGTCCGTGGAGCTGGAGAGCGCCGAGTCCTGCGGCCAGTTCCATGTGCGCCTGTGCGACGTGGCGCCGAACGGCGAGAGCGCGCTGATCACCTACGGCACGCTCAACCTCAACCTGCGCGACGATCCGGGCACGATCGCCCCGCCGGTGCCGGGCGAGCCGATGACGGTGCGCGTGGCGCTGGATCTGATCGGCTATCGGCTGCCGAAAGGCCATCGCCTGCGCCTGGCGCTATCCAGTGCCAGCTTCCCGCTGGTGTGGTCGCCAAAAAAACGCGCCGACCTGACGCTCAAGGCCGGCACGCCGACGCTCGAACTGCCGCTATCGAAGGCTGAGGCCATTGCCATGCCGTTCGAGCCACCGGAGAGCGCCACGCCGTGCCGCGTCGACACCCTGCGTGCCGGTCAGCCCAAGCGAACCATCAGCGAGGACGTCGGCAGCGGCGAGGTCACGGTGACCGTCGAGGACGACATGGGCGATATCCGCTTCGCCGATCACGGCCTGCGCGTCGAGCAGAAGGCGAAAGAGGTCTACGTAAGCCATCCGGTGGACGCCACGCGAACCCGTGCCGATATCGAGTGGGTCTATCGCGCCAGCCGCGACGAAGGTGACGGGCAGTTCGCGGTGGAAGTGACCAGTCGCTATCACCTGCACTGCGACGAACAGACGTTCTATCTCAGCGCCGAGCAGGTCGCCCGCGAAGGCGAGACGCTGGTCAGCGAGAAGTCCTGGACGCGGAAGATTCCGCGGACGGCGATCTGACGGTGAAACACCCCGCGGAGGCCGGTATCGGGGCCTCCCGTGTTATGCTCCGGAGCCGTGACCCCCTGGCTCCGGATGCCTGCATGCCCTCGCACGATCCTCTCCCGCCACTCTCCTGCCTTCGCGCTTTCGAGGCGGCCGCACGCCATGGCAGCTTCACCCAGGCCGGCAGCGAACTGCACCTGACCCAGAGCGCCGTGAGTCGGCAGATCAAGCGCCTGGAGAGCGATCTCGGCAGACCGCTCTTCGAGCGCCACTACGATGGGCTGCGTCTGACCCCGGCGGGTGAGCACTACTTTCGCGTCGTTCAGCGGCTGCTGCGTGATCTGCGTGACGAAACGGCCCGTCTGCGCCGGCGCGGCGACGATCGCCAGCTGACCCTGGCGTCCAGCCCGACCATCGCCTCGATCTGGCTGGCGCGTCAGTTGCCCGACTTCCAGCGCGCCCATCCCGATATCGAAATTCGCGTCCTCACCGTCGAGGATCCGCACCGGCTGGATCTGGCGGAGTTCGACCTCGGCATCTACTACCACGTGCAAAACGAAGTGGACCCGCCCGGAGTCTACGCCGATGCCATCTTCGAGCAGGAGAGCGTCGCCGCCGTCTGCAGCCCGGTCTATCTGGAACGTCACGGACAGATCCTGGACCCGGCGGCGCTGCTCACCCGGCATACGTTGATGGTGGTCGAGGATCACTATCACGACTGGCTGACCTGGGAGCTCTGGTTCCGGGAACTCGGCCTGGCGTGGCAGCCGCCCACCCATACGTTGCGGGCCAACAGCTTCCAACTGCTGATGAACGCGACACTGGCGGGCCAAGGCATCACGCTGGGCTGGATGCGGCTGCTGGCGGCCGAGCTGGATCAGGGAACGCTGGTCCAGGCACTGCCGCAAACCTTGCCCAGCCGCGGCCACCTCTCTCTCTTCACGCCCGAACACCGGCACCTGACCGAACCGATGCGCGCCTTCCGCGAGTGGGTGCTGCGCTAGCCCGCCGCTCGGTCAACCGGTGGCGAACGACCCGGCGACGGTATTGTCGTGCGCCATCGTTGCAGGTTCGATCGTCATGTCTTCCGATGCTCCTAGCGCGGCATGACTCTGACGTCGGATAACGTTTCCAGAGGCTGCGGACGATCGATCAGATAGCCCTGAGCCAAATCGATTCCAAGCCGCGACAGCTGCGCCATGGTGGCCGGCGTCTCGACGAATTCGGCGATCGTCTTCAATCCCATGGTGTGTCCGACGGTATTGATCGCCTCGACCATGGCCCGATTGATGGGGTCCGTATCGATGTCCTTGATGAAGGCGCCATCGATCTTCAGGTACTCCACCGGCAGTTGCCTAAGGTAGGCAAACGACGATAGGCCTGCCCCGAAATCGTCCAGTGCGAAACGGCAGCCCCGCTGTCGCAGGCGACGTATCAGGAGCGTTGCCGTGGAAAGCTGAGCGATCGCCGTGCTTTCGGTGATCTCGAAGCAGATCGTTCCGGGCGGCAGCGAAGCCTGCTCGACCCAGAGCAGCAGCTCTTCGCAGAACCGCTCGTCGGAGAGCGATGCCCCGGACAGATTCACCGACCAGGTATCGATGGCGCCGCTCCCTTTGCAGCGATAGCGATCCGACAGCCATGCCAGGGTATTGCGCACCACCCAGCGGTCGATACGCCCGATCAGATTGTACCGTTCGGCAGAGGGCATGAAGCTCCCCGGCGCGTACAGTCGGCCGTTCTCCTCCAGCCGAACCAGGATTTCATGGTGATGAATGGAGGTAGGGTCGGCCACCGAAGCGATCGACTGCGCATAAAGCCGCAAGCGATCCTGATCCAACGCCGCCTGCAGCCGAGGCACCCATTGCAGTTCACCATGACGATCGAGCAATTGGCGATCATCGGGTTGATAGACATGAACCCGATTACGCCCGGCTTCCTTGGCCGCATAGCATGCGGCATCGGCGGCACCGAGGGCATCGCCCAGCGTCACCGAGCCCCCACAATCCAGCTCGACCAGGCCTACACTGACACCCAGCGAAAAGGTCCTGCCCTTCCAACTGAAGCGAAAATCGTCGATCGCCTCGCGAATGCTCTCGGCGATGCGCTTTGCATCCGCCAGCTTGCAGTTGCAGAAGACGATGCCGAACTCGTCTCCGCCCAGGCGAGCCAGCAGATCGATATTGCGTACCTGCTCGCGCAGCATCGTCGACAGTTGTCGCAACAACTCGTCGCCTGCCATGTGCCCGCAGGTATCGTTGACGATCTTGAACTGATCGAGATCCAGGTAACAAAGCACGTGGATACCACTGGGCTGCAGCAGCATCATCTGCAGGCGATGCTCGAACTCGCGACGGTTGACCAGCCCGGTCAGCGCATCGTGGCTGGCCTGATAATTGAGTTTCCGCGTCAGTTCTCGGGTCTGTGTCTTGTCCTGGAAGATGACGACTGCTCCGACCGTGTAACCGCTGCGGCTACGGATCGGTGCCGCGGAATCCTGAACGGCCCGCTGACTACCATCTCGTGCGACCAACAGACGAGTGTCGAGACAGACGACCGGTTTGCCGCTGGCGAGTACCTGACGAGCCGTATTGTCCGCCTGGCGATTGGAGGCTTCGTCGATCAGGCTGTAGATCTGGCCAACCGGCAGCCCTTTTGCAGCCTCGAGTGTCCAACCGGTCAGGCGTTCCGCCTCGGCATTGAGGAAGGTGACCAGACCACTTTCATCGGTCGTGATGACTCCATCGCCGATGGAGGCCAATGTCACCTGCGCCAGCTCGCGCTCACGGTTTAACTGCTCCTCGACGCGCTTGCGATCGGTGATGTCTCGCACCATGCCGGCAAATTCGGCTTCCGACCCGGACGCCCCCTCGCTGACCTGGAGCTCGAGAGCGCGTATTCCTGCAGCGGTGCGGATACGCAGTTCTCGACGCTGCCCCGGCGCCGGTATCCGCGTGCGAATCAAGGCATCGACCGGCATCCCGACGACATCTCTGGCGGTGACACCGAACAGCGCCTCCGCGCCGGGATTGAGCGCAGTGAGCACGCCATCGCTCCGCCAGGTCAGCACGCCATCGCGCAGGTTGCGCATGATCACCTGCGTACGCGTCACCGCACGGTCGAGTGCCGCCGACACACGGTTGTAACTGGCAGCGATCTGGCCAACTTCGGTAAAAGGATCAGCCGCGACACAGCCACCGATCTCGCCACGTTCCTCGTGCTGGCGCATGCTATCGAGCAGTTCGAACAGCTCCGTGCGGGCACCGTGCTCGGCCATGTTCAGCCCCATCTCCTCGGCCTCGGGAGTGACCCGCAACGGTATCAGCCGGCCCAGCCCGCCAAGTAGTAGCCAGCTCAGGCCGAACGCCCATACCCCGCAGACAATCACGCCCAGAAGCTGGATACCCGACTGCGCCAGCCAGCCAAGCCCGGTATCGAGACGAGCCGGATCACCCAACAGCCCAACCGCTAGCGTCCCCCAGACTCCCGGGATCAGATGTGCCGGTATCGCGCCGATGGCATCGTCGATGCGGTACTTCAGCAGCCATTCGCTGGCCAGTACCGACAATATGCCGCCGACGGCACCGGTCACGATTGCGGCAGATACCGTAAGCTCGTGCGCACCGGCGGTAATTGCCACCAGTCCGGCGATGGCACCATTGAGCGCATAGAGTACCTCGGCGAATCCGCGTAGTTTCCAACCCAGCAGCAGCGCGAACATGACCCCGGCGACCGCGGCACTCACGGTATTGATCAGTACCCCCGGAACCGTGGTATCGAATGCCAACGTACTGCCGCCGTTGAATCCGAACCAGCCGACGAAGAGCACCAGTACGCCGAGCATCGCCATAGGAAGATTGCCTGCCGGCATCAATTTGGTAGCCTGTCCGGCGACGAATCGCCCGTGGCGGGGGCCGATGCGCAACACCGCCGCCAGCGCAACCCAGCCGCCGGTACTGTGTACTACGGTGGAACCCGCGAAATCGACGAAGCCCAGCGAGGCGAGCCAGCCGGGTTCACCGGTGTAGGCACCGCCCCAGGCCCAATGGCCGAAGACAGGGTAAATGAGCCCGCTGACGATCAACGTGATGAGCAGGTAAGCCTGAAATGGCATGCGTTCGGCCACCGCACCGGAGACGATGGTCGCCGCCGTCGCGCAGAACATGACCTGGAAGAGGAAGAAGATGGCCAGCCAGTAGGCCTCGTCAGCGCCGAATTCTGGGAAGAAGAAGGTAGCGCCGACCCAGCCGTCATGGCTGCTGCCGAACATGATTCCAAAGCCGACGCACCAGAAGATCAACATCGCCACGGCAAAGTCGCAGACGTTCTTCATCGCGACGTTGATAGCGTTCTTGCTACGAGTCACCCCAGCTTCCAGACACAGAAAGCCGGCCTGCATCATGAACACCAATATGGCGCCGAGAATCACCCACAGAGCATCGATTGCCGTCACCGACTCGCCCATTACATCGCTCCTGATCAATGTCTTGTTGTTGTTTTCCGGCGTGCTTGATGCTTGTTATTTAAAATCCTTATCGGCCATTATCCGCCGGATTGTATGGCCCACCCGTTACTGCGGGTCCGGCGCGCCCGGTGCCGTCACCGATTCTCGCGGCCCGGTGCTGCCGGCAGTCACCGGTGCTTGCTCCATCACCACGCTCATTCGCGGCATGGCCAGGTCGATGCCCTGCTCGTCGAAGCGCTGCTTGAGACGCAGGTTGAAGGCACGCGCCACGTCCCACTGCATGATCGGCGCCGTACGCATGCGCACCCGCAGAATGGCCGCGCCGGCATCGAAGCTCTCGATCCCCTGGACCTCCAGCGCGGACCAGATGTAGTGGCGCATCATCGGGTCGTTGCGCAGGTCCTCGGCGATCCCGCGCACGATCTCGATCGCCTCGTCGATCTTCATGTGATGAGCGATACGGATGCGCATCAACGCGATACCGAATTCCCGGGAGTAGTTCTGAATCCCCTGGATCTGGCTGAACGGAATGATATGCACGATACCGTCCAGGTCACGCAATTTGACGGTTCGGATACTCAACGCCTCGACCGTTCCCATGTGCGATCCCAGATTGACGAAGTCATCGATCGCCAAGGAGTCCTCGATCAGGATGAACAGCCCGGTAATGAGGTCCTGAACCAGCGTCTGGGCGCCGAAGCCGACTGCCAGGCCGATGACACCGGCACCCGCCAGCAGCGGCGTCACGTTCACGCCCAGGTTCGCCAGTGCGATGATAAAAGCGATCACCGCGATGGTCACGAAGACAGTGTTGCGCAACAGCGGCGTGATGGTCTGGGCGCGGGCACTGGCGTTGACCCGACGGCCATGGCGGCGACTGCTGCGCAGCAGCGCGTGCTTGATCGCGGTATCGGCCAGAATCCATACCAGCCACGCCACCAGGAACGTCATACCCAGACCGAACACGCCCTTGGCGATCTGCTGACTGATGCCTGCCGAGCCGCCTACCGCCCAGAGCGACGAGCCCCAGACCCGCATCGCCAGTTCGGCGAAGATCACCCAGCTCACCAGATGGGCCAGCGTGAAACCGAAGCGCACCAGCCGTGACGCATACTCCGACGAGGATTTCTCCCGGGCGCTCTCGCCGCGCCGGTGAATCAGTCCGGTAACGACCAGCGTCGCGATCATGAGGCCCGCGGTCACGACCGCCCGGAAGAACGCGCTGCGCGAATCCTCTGCGGACAGGATCATCGCGATCAGCGAGACGCCCACCATGATCAGGATCGGGATGTGCCAGATCCGGCTGAACACGCGGATCAACTCCGTCGTCGCACGACGCTCCTGGCGCTGCGAATAGGGCCGGTTGCGAATCAGGTGTCGGATGGGGCGCCGAAAGGCCATGACGAAGACACCCAGCAGCACTGCCGCACTGACGTTGGCAACCAGTGAGACGAGCGCCGTCAGCCCTTCGCCCAGTGGCGCGACCAGCGCCTCTGCATGCGCGGCATCGCCCAGCGCGACCAGCGCGCCGAGCGTGAACAACCAGCGGGCGCCACGCTGGCGCAATATGCGCAGCGCCGTGTGTCGGTGCCCGCTGCCGAACAGCGAGAAGACGATTTCACAGATCGACGAGAAGACCGCCCCGCAAAGGGTGGCGTAGGCCGCGACCATGGCCAGAGCGATGCCCACCGATGCGGATTCGACCTGGTGGACGGTCGTCAGCGCGACGGCGAAGCCGATGGCCAATGGCACCACGCGCCGGACGATGTGGCGGATCAGCATCCAGGTCGTCGGATCCTCGGGCAGGTGCCACGGCAACCCCAACTGACGCACCGCCCAGCGCCAGAGCATGGCGACCACCAGCGTCACGCCGACCCATAGTCCCGTCACCCAAAGCAGGTCCAGCACGATGCCCTGCAACCGCTGAGAATCGCCGATCAGCCCCGACACATCCTCGCCCGCCTGGCTGACCCGCGCCGACCAGTACCGGATCGGATTGTCGAGCCCGTCCGTCTCCAGCGACGAAAACGATTGCGCTAGTGCGCTCAGCAACCCGGCCGAACCGCTCTCCTGCTCGGCATCCGCCGCAGTGACGTCACGCAACTGCTTGAGATGGTCGAGCAAGGCCTGACGCTGGTCGCTGTTTTCGAGCGTGGCGATGACCTGATCGAGGGAGGTGCGCAACTCTTGCGGAGAAGGCGCCGATGCCGCACTCGACTCACTGCTCTGACCGCCGCCCACCAGCGACGTCAAAGATTGCGCCGACGCCGGTAGACTGATCATCAGCGTCAGGGCCAGCACCCAGATCCATCCCAACTGTCTCAATCCACTCACGGTGACTCCTGTCTGCATCCCTATCGAGCCTTCGATAGCTTGTCGCCGGACATCATGCTATCCAAGGGGGGCCACGACAACGCCAAACCGGCCTTGGTCCTGACGTCGAAGCTGCTCTATCTTCAACAGACGCGCCTCACGGTGCCCCCTCGAACACGCGAAAAATCGCGCCTTCGATCGAGCTTCATGGACAAGGAGAGCAACATGCGCCTTTCAGGCAAGGTGGCCCTGGTCACCGGCAGCACCCAGGGCATCGGTCGTGCCGTCGCCGAGCGTCTCGCCCAGGCTGGCGCCGATGTCGTCGTCAGCGGCAGCCGCCCTTCCGAGCGCGCCGAGGAAACCGCAGCGCGCGTTCGCGCCCATGGCCGAAGAGCCGCGATCGTCACCGGCGACATTGGCGATGTCGAGACCAACCGGCGCCTGATCGAGGAGAGCGTGGAGGCCATGGGCCGGCTGGACATCCTGGTCAACAACGCCGGCCTCGAGATCGATTCGCCATTCCTCGAGGTCAGCGAGGTCGATTACGATCAGGTCATGCAGACCAATCTGAAAGGCGTCTTCTTCACGACCCAGGCCTTCGTTCGCCATCTGCGTGACGAGGGTCGCGGCGGCCGCGTGATCAACATGAGTTCGGTGCACGAGGATCTGCCGTTTCCGGGCTTCACCAGCTACTGCATGAGCAAGGGTGGCATGCGCATGCTGACCCGCAACCTGGCCGTCGAGCTGGCGCCGCTCGGGATCACGGTCAACAGCGTGGCGCCCGGCGCGATCAAGACGCCGATCAACTCGGAGCTCGACGAGAATCCGGAGAAGCTGCGCCACCTGCTCGGCAACATTCCGCTCAACCGGCTGGGTCGGCCCGAAGACGTGGCCGGCGTGGTCGAGTTCCTCGCCTCCGAGGATGCCGCCTACATGACCGGCGCCTCTCTGCCAGTGGACGGCGGTCTGCTATGGCAGTATGAGGAATAATCCTTCTTTTCAGCTTCACCGACACTCTAGCGCCACGCAGGGAAACGGCATGCTTGACAGTTTTCAGACGGCGCCCAAAAGCGCTGACGCGATAGATGAAGCGGCGGTCACGCCTCACGACCGTTACGGTGAGTTGTTCGAGGCAGTCGCTCTGGCCCATATCTTTCATGATTCCAAAACCTTCGCCGACTGTATTCCACGGCAACCGCCCGCACAGATCATGGAAGCCTACGAGCAGCAGCGAAACCAGCCAGGATTCGATCTGGGCGCTTTCGTGGCCGATCACTTCTACAGCGACATGCTCCCCGGCAAGGGCTACGAGTCCCGTCCCGAGCATGACCTGATCACGCATATCGATAGTCTGTGGCCGATACTCACTCGTAATTCCCGTCAGCATCCTCGCTGGTCGTCGCTGCTCGAACTGTGCCATGACTATGTCGTCCCCGGTGGGCGCTTCCGCGAGTACTACTACTGGGACTCCTACTTCACCATGCTGGGCCTGGCTGCCAGCGGGGAAAGCCATCTGATGTGCTCGGTCACCGATAACTGTGCCGACCTGATCATGCGCTTCGGGCACATGCCCAATGGCAACCGCAGCTACTATCTGAGCCGCTCCCAGCCGCCGCTGTTCTCGATGATGGTGGAGCTGACCGAACGTCAGGGCTTGCGGAACGCCATCGACTACCTGCCCCAGCTGGAGCGGGAGTACGCCTACTGGATGAGTGGCGAAGAGAAGCTCGCCCCCGGAGAGAGCCATCGACGCTGTGTGCGTCTCGACGAAGAGGCTTGGCTGAACCGCCACTGGGACGACCGCGCCACGCCTCGCGAGGAGTCGTTTCGCGAGGATGTAGAAATGTCCCATCACTGCCATCGCCCCGCCGAGGCGCTGTTTCGGGATCTTCGCGCCGGCGCGGAGAGCGGCTGGGATTTCAGCGGACGCTGGCTGGATGACGTGCAGAATCTCGGCTCGATCCGCACGACTCACTTCGTTACGCCGGAGCTCAATGCCCTGCTGTTTCACCTCGAGCAGACACTGAGCCGTCTCCATGCCATCGTTGGCGACCATCGCAAGGCGGGAAACTTTCGACGTCGAGCCCTTCGTCGGCGGGCCGCCATGGATGAGTATCTATGGAGCGATTCGCGAGGCGCCTATTATGACTACGATTTCACGCGCGGCCGCAGTAGCGTTCACCTGACGGCCGCCTGCGTCGTCCCGCTGTTCGTCGGGGCAGCCTCCGAAGCCCAGGCAGAGCGGGTTGCCAATATCGTCGCCAACCGCCTCATGGCGCCGGGCGGACTCGCCACCACGGAGATCACCGATAGTCACCAGCAGTGGGACCATCCCAACGGCTGGGCACCGCTACAGTGGATGGCGACCGAGGGGCTGCGGCGCTACGGGTTCACCGAACTCGCCGACGACATCGCCGACCGCTGGCTGGCCCTGGTCGAGGATCTCTATCGCCGCGAACACAAGCTGGTCGAAAAGTACGTGCTCTACCCGGGCGCGGATTTCGCTACCGGCGGCGAATATCCGCTGCAGGACGGCTTTGCCTGGACCAACGGCGTAACCCGGGCGTTACTCGCCCGACGCGCCGGGCACGAGTAACACCACCCCCAGCGGCGGTAGCGTCAGCGAAATACTGGCCGTCTGCCCGTGCAGCGGCGCATCGAGGGCCTGGATCTGCCCCATGTTGCCCAGGTTGGATCCGCCATAGCACTGCGCGTCGCTATTGAATATCTCCTCCCAGGCGCCCATGACCGGCACGCCGAGCCGATAATCGTGGCGCGGCACCGGGGTCATGTTGGCCACCACCAGCAGCGGCTCGCCGATCAGGTTCCAGCGCAGCCAGGCGAATACGCTGTTGGTGCTATCGTCGCCCACCACCCAGGCGAAGCCCTCCGGCTCGGTGTCGCGCTGATGCAGTGGCGTCTTCTCCTGATAGAGCCGGTTGAGATCGCCGATCAGGCGCTGGATGCCGGCATGGTGAGACTCGCCGAGCAGCGACCAGTCGAGCTCGCGGTCGTGATGCCATTCGCGCCACTGACCGAACTCGCAGCCCATGAACAAGAGCTTCTTGCCGGGCTGGGTCCACATGATCGACAGGTAGGCGCGCAAGTTGGCGAACCGCTGCCATTCGTCGCCCGGCATCTTGTTGATCAGCGACCCCTTGCCGTGCACCACCTCGTCATGCGAGATCGGCAGCACGTACTTTTCGGAGAACGCGTAGACCATCGGAAAGGTCAGTTCGTGATGGGCATACGAGCGATAGACCGGATCCTTGGCAATGTACTCCAAGGTGTCGTGCATCCAGCCCATGTTCCATTTGTAGGCAAAGCCCAGGCCGCCATCACGGGTCGGCTGGGTCACGCCCGGCCAGGCGGTGGATTCCTCGGCGATCACCACCGCGCCAGGCACCTCCTCCGCGACCACGTCGTTCAAATGGCGCAGGAATTCGATCGCCTCGAGATTCTCCTGGCCGCCGTATTGATTGGGAATCCACTCGCCCTCGTTGCGCGAGTAGTTGCGATACAGCATCGAGGCCACGGCATCGACGCGAAGCGCATCGATGTGGAAATGGCGCAGCCAGTACAGCGCCGAGGCCAGCAGGAAACCGTGCACCTCGCGCCGCCCCAGGTTGTAGATGTAGGTGTTCCAGTCCTGGTGGAAGCCCTCGAAAGGATGCTCGTACTCGTAGAGTGCCGTGCCATCGAAGCGCGCCAGGCCATGCGCATCGGTAGGAAAGTGCGCCGGCACCCAATCCAGGATCACCCCCAACCCGGCCTGATGACAGGCATCCACGAAGTAGGCGAAGTCCTCCGACTTGCCGAAACGCCCGCTGGGGGCGAACTGGCTCAGAGGCTGGTATCCCCAGGAGCCGCCAAAGGGATGCTCCATGATCGGCAGCAGTTCGACATGGGTGAAGCCCATCTCTAGCACGTAGGGGATCAGGTGTTCGGCCAGGTCGCGCCAGCTATAGGAGACGCCGTCATGCCCGCCATGCTTGCGCCACGAAGCGGCATGCACCTCGTAGGCGGAGATCGGCCGGTCGGGTGCTTGGTGCTCGCCGCGCCGGGCGATCCACTCGTCGTCGTGCCAGGTGAATGGCGTGGTGTCGGCAACCACCGATGAGGTGTGCGGCGGCGTCTCGGTGGCCAGTGCCACCGGGTCGGCCTTGAGCGCGATGGCGCCGTGGGCATCGAGAATCTCGTACTTGTAGGATTCGCCCGGCCCCAGGCGGGAAATGAACAGCTCCCAGACCCCAGCGGGATGACGCAGGCGCATCACATGCCGACGACCGTCCCAGCCGTTGAAGTTGCCCACCACCGAGACACGTCGGGCATTGGGCGCCCAGACGGCGAAGCGCACCCCGGACACGCCATCGACTGCCATCGGCTGGGCGCCCAGGCAGTGTCCCAGGTTACGGTGGTTGCCCTCGCCGATCAGGTACAGGTCCGTCTCGCCAAGCAACAGACCGAACGAATAGGGATCCTCGGTTTCCCGCTCGCCGCCAGGCCAGCGGATACGCAGTTTATACGGCGCGACATGGGGCAACCGACCGGCGAAAAGCCCGGGCACCTGAATACCGGTCAGGCTGCAGCGCCGCTGGCCGGTGTCGCGGTCGAGCACGTCGACCCCCAGCGCACCAGGCAGGTAGACACGCAGCAGGCAGGATTCTGCATCCTCCGCGCCGCACGCATGCACGCCAAGCACGGAAAACGGGTCGCCGTGCGTGCCGCGAACCAGCGCTTCGGCGTCATCGGGGGACAACCAGAGGACATCGTCCTTGACGGTAGTGACGTTCAGATCGGTCATTGTGCCCCTCTCATGGACAGTTGGTCGACGATGGCTGCCAGGCCGCGCAGCGGCACGCCCAGCCAGGCGGGGCGATTGGCAGCTTCGTAGGCGATCTCGTAGACCGTCTTTTCCAGCACGAACAGTTCCAGTGCGGCGTCAGCGCCTTCCGGGGAGGTCCAGCGGTGGGCGATATCGGCCGTACTCTGCCAATAGGCGTCGAGGAAGGCACGCCGACTGGCAACCAGGTAGCGCTCGGCGACATCATGGGTCACGTCGCTCACGGTGTCGTCGCTCGACTTGCCGACAGCGGCTTCGTCCATCCTGGCGCCGGCATAGTCGAAGGAGCGCAACATGCCGGCGACATCCCGCAGCGGGCAATCCTTGGCGCGCCGTTCTGCCAACGGGCGAGCGGGTTCACCCTCGAAATCGATGATGTAGGCATCGTCATGCGCGACCAGCACTTGGCCCAGATGCAGATCGCCATGGATTCGAGTGAGCAGACTGCCCTTTGCGCGTTGCGCCAGCGGCTCGACGGCGGATAGCAAGGCGTCCCGCTCGGCCAGTACCCGGTCGGCCAGCGTCTGGTCGGATTCATCGGCATCGCCCTTGTGACGTTCCAGCAGGTCGAGCGCCTTCTCCACCTGCTCGCGGACACGCTGCGACCAGGCGGTCACATGCGTTTCGTCGGCCAGTTCCGGTGCGAAGTCAGGATTGTCGCTCGGCAGGGCCAGTATCCGGTGCAGCTCACCCAGACGCTGCCCCAGAGTCGTGGCGAATTCCTCGAGTTCGTCGAAGGCACTGTAGCCGCCCTCTTCGGCACTAACCTCGCTCTCCTCGCCCACCTCTCGAATCGCCCGCTCCAGGGCATTGCGCGTCCACGACCAGGCATCGCCCTGGTTGGCGATGAAGCCCTGCACCAGCATCAGGGTCTGCGACTCACCGTCGGTATTGCGTCGCGCCACCTCGCCATACAGCGGCGGCACGTTCTCGAAACCCTGTTCGCTCAAGTAGTGTCCGAACTCGGCCTCGGGATGCAGGCCCGGTTCCAGGCGCCGGAACAGTTTGAGCACCACCTGGTGGCCAATGATCACCGAGCTGTTGGACTGCTCGGCGTTGCTGTAGGCGACGTCGACGTCTTCGGGCAGTTCCAGCTCGTTCAGCGCCGGGGTCGGCACAAAGCGGATCTCGCCGTCGGCGCAAGGCAGGTTCGCCCCGCTACGCAGCAGATCGAGGATGCGCAGGGCGAAGTCGTCCAGCCCCAGCGCGTCGGTCAGCAGGCCGACATCGCGCCCGCGACGCACCCTTGTCAGAGCCAGCTGCTGGGCCATCGCGCCACCTCGGTCGTCTTCACCGAGGAAGCCCAGTGGCAGCAGATAGCGATCGCTACCCTGCGAGTGCTGAACCTCGATCTCGCTGAGCAGCATGGAGTGCCGAGCATCCTCGATGCGCACCGCATAAAGGATGTGTACCCGGTCGATCCGCGACTGCTTGGCGGCAAACCAGCGCCGCTTGGGCAGATACTTGGGCAGCGCTTCGTGCTCGAGCATGCCGCGCGACGGGGCGTCGAGGATCTCTTCCAGATGACGCTTGACGATCAGCGTGACGTAATCCGGCATCGGCTCGGGTGCCGGCACGTGCCAGGCGGGCATCGCCGTCTCGGGCGCCAGCAGGAACCAGTAGAAGCCGTAGGGCGGCAATGTCAGCAGATACGACAGCTTGCCGATCGGCGGGAAGGGGCTGCCACCGACCATCTCCACCGGCACCTGGCCAGCAAACGACGACAGGTCGAGCTCCACCGCCTGAGCATTGCGTGCCACGTTGGCGACGCACAACAACACTTCGCTCTCGCCATTGTCGAGCACCAGCTCGCGCAGGTAGGCGAGAATATGCCGGTTGGCCGGATAGAGCGGCTGCATGGTGCCGCGGCTGAACACCCGATGCTGACTGCGCACCGCCAGCAGGCGTCGCATGCTGTTGAGCAGCGAGTGCGGGTCACGCGCCTGGGCTTCGACGTTGACCGACTGGAAGCCGTACAACGGATCCATGACCGCCGGTAACACCAGCCTGGCCGGATCGGCTCGCGAGAAACCGCCGTTGCGATCCATCGACCACTGCATCGGCGTGCGCACGCCATCGCGATCGCCCAGATAGATGTTGTCGCCCATGCCGATCTCGTCGCCGTAATAGAGTACCGGCGTGCCCGGCATCGACAGCAGCAGGCTGTTGAGCAGTTCGACCCGTCGGCGATCGCGCTCGAGCAGCGGCGCCAGGCGTCGGCGTATCCCCAGGTTGATGCGCGCGCGGCGATCGGCGGCGTAGTGATTCCAGAGGTAGTCCCGCTCCTTGTCGGTGACCATCTCGAGGGTCAGCTCGTCATGGTTGCGCAGGAAGATCGCCCACTGACAATTGGGGGGGATCTCCGGCGTCTGGCGCAGGATGTCGGTGATCGGGAAACGATCTTCCTGGGCTAATGCCATGTACATACGCGGCATCAGCGGGAAATGGAACGCCATGTGACATTCGTCGCCCTCGCCGCTCTCGTTGCCGCCGAAGTAGGGCCGCGTATCCTCGGGCCACTGGTTGGCCTCTGCCAGCAGCATGCGGTCGGGGTAGCGCTCGTCGATCACCGCCCGGATCTTCTTGAGTACGACATGCGTCTCGGGAAGGTTCTCGTTGTTGGTGCCTTCGCGCTCGACCAGATAGGGAATGGCGTCCAGGCGCAGGCCGTCGACTCCCATGTCCAGCCAGTACGCCATTACCTTGAGCACTTCATCGAGCACCTGCGGATTGTCGAAATTGAGATCCGGCTGGTGGGAATAGAAACGGTGCCAGAAGTAGGCACCCGCCACCGGGTCCCAGGTCCAGTTGGACGATTCGGTATCGAGAAAGATGATCCGCGTGCCGGGATATTTCTGATCGCTGTCCGACCATACGTAGAAATCACGCTCGGGCGAATCGGGAGGCGCGCGACGGGCGCGCTGGAACCACTCGTGCTGATCCGAGGTGTGGTTGATGACCAGTTCGGTAATTACCCGCAGGCCACGCTGATGAGCCTGTTCGATGAAGCGCTGGGCATCCTCGAGGGTGCCGTAGTCGGGACTGACGCCGGTGTACTCGGCAATGTCATAGCCGTCATCGCGGCGCGGCGATGGGTAGAACGGCAGGATCCAGATAGCGTTCACGCCCAGGCTGACGATGTAGTCCAGCTTGTCGATCAGCCCCTGGAAGTCGCCGATTCCGTCATCGTTGGCATCGAAGAACGACTTGACGTGTACCTGGTAGATGACGGCGTCCTTGTACCATAGCGGATCCTCGAGAAAATCGATGGTCTCGACGGCGTGCGACTCGCTGCTGGCATCCATCATGGTGCCTTCCTCCTTGGCTGATCAGCGCACCGGATGGATGCGCCAGATGGCGAATGGCAAGTGCCATGGTTCCAGCCGCATCGACTGCCACTTGCCCTGCCATGTCCAGCGATGACCGGACATCAAGTCTTCCACGTGCAGGGCCGCATCGTCGGGAAGCGCGAACTCCCACAGCGGCAGCTCGAAGGCCCCTTCCTGGGCTTCGAACGGGTCCAGATTGATCATCACCAGAATGAAATTGCCCAGATCGTCGGTGCGCTTGCCGAAGTAGAGCAGGCGCTCGTTGTATGCCGGATAGAAGGCAACCCCGAGATGGGTCTGCAGCGCCGGATTCTCGCGGCGAATACGATTGAGCTGGGCGATCTCGTAGCTGATGTTGCCGGGCGCGGTATAGTCGCGTGGCTTGATCTGGTACTTCTCCGAGTCGAGATACTCCTCCTTGCCCGGCACCGGCTCGCCCTCGCACAGCTCGAAGCCGGAATACATGCCCCACAGCCCGGAGCCCATGGTGGCCAGCGCGGCGCGGATCAGGAAGCCCGGCCGGCCGGAAGACTGCAGGAAGTAGGGGTTGATGTCCGGCGTGTTGACGAAGAAGTTGGGCCGGTAACACTCGCGCATCGGCGATTCGTTGAGCTCGGTCAGGTAGTCGGTCAGTTCGGCCTTGGTATTGCGCCAGGTGAAGTAGGTGTAGCTCATGTTGAAGCCGATCTTGCCCAGGCGCTTCATCATCGCCGGCCGCGTGAATGCCTCGGCGAGGAACAGCACCCCCGGGTCGCGTCCGCGAATATCGGCGATCAGCCACTCCCAGAACGGCAGCGGCTTGGTATGGGGGTTGTCGACGCGGAAGATCTTCACCCCTTCGTCGACCCAGCCCTGCACCACGTCGCGCAGTGCCAACCACAGCGAGGGCACCGCGTCCTCGGCATAGAAGTCGACGTTGACGATGTCCTGATATTTCTTAGGTGGATTCTCGGCGTAACGGATCGAGCCATCCGGCCGCCACGAGAACCAGCCGGGATGCTCCTGGAGCCAGGGGTGATCCGGCGAGCACTGGATAGCGAAATCCAGCGCGATCTCCAGACCGTGCTCGGCAGCGGCCTGGACCAGGGCGCGAAAATCCTCGCGCGTGCCGAGTTCGGGATGGATCGCCTCGTGGCCGCCCTCCTGGCTTCCGATGGCATAGGGGCTGCCGGGATCGTCCGGGCCGGCCTGGAGGGTGTTGTTGCGGCCCTTGCGGTGGGCGCGGCCCACCGGATGTATGGGCGGGAAATAGAGCACGTCGAAGCCCATGTCGCGAATCATCGGCAAGCGCTTGTGGACATCGCCGAAAGTACCGTGACGGTTGGGGTCGTCGGTTTCCGAACGCGGGAACAGCTCGTACCAGCTGGCGAACTGGGCCCCCCGGCGCTCCACCTCGAGCGGGTAGACCGAGTTGCTGCGCGTCAGGTGCGGCCGGGCATCGGCGGCATGCATCCACTGGGCGGTCCGCGTGTCGAGCATGATGCCGACCCGCTCGCCGTCGCTGTCACAGGCCTGGAAACGTTCATGAATGTTTTCCAGTGCTTCGCGCGCCTCGCCTTCCATCCGCTCGGCAGCGGCCACCAGCAGACGCCGCCCTTCCTCGAGTTCGAGCCCGACCGGAACGCCGGCCTGATGCTTCTTGAACAGCTCGTCGCGGTAGGTGCCGAACACGTCCCACCACGCCTCGATCACGAAGGTATGCCGACCGACCCGCGTGGGGGTGAAGGCCGCTTCCCAAAGATCCTTGCCCAGCGGACGCATGAGGTGCATCGGTTCGCGGCGGTGCTGGCCCTGGTCATCGCACCAGTTCACGGCAACGGCCAGCACATCGTGACCGTCGGCTAAGATCACCGCGGAGACGGTCACGGGTTGACCGGCGATCGCCTTGGCTGCGAAACGCCCTTGTTCCAGCGAGGGCTGCACGGCCTCGATGGCGATACGCGGTGAATGCGCTGCCACGTGGGCGCTTTCGTCTCCCGACGATGATGACGCATCCGGCGTCTGATTCGGCGATGAGCGCGTAACCATTGGCGCCTCCTTCCATCCTTGGGGTGGAGTTGCTGTTCCGGCATTGCCGTCCCGGACGGCAATGTCGCGCTATATCACTGCTCTCATTACTGCTCTCGTGGACGAATGATCCGGCCCTGTCGCAAAGCCCTGTCATGACAGGCGCCGGAGTGAAAAGCATCATCCATCCATGATGTGCGAGAGCCACTGTCAGCCACAGGCAACCTGCTGCCTCGCAGGCTCCAGATGATCAGCAATACGGAGCCTCCGCTTCGATGAGTTCGAAAAGCGAAAGACTTCGGGCCTTGACCTGATAATCGCTCTGCATCGGGCAACGTACGTTGGCAGCGCCCGGATCGAAGGTCTCGACACGTCTGCGCCATTCGCTACCACCAGGCACGTCCGGCAGTACGAAGTCGATATCCTGATCTCCGGCATTGAGCGCAAGAAAAACCGTTACGTCGGAGCCATAACGACAGATACCAGTGGGCTGCGCGTGACCATTGAGAACCACCCCAATCGCCTTGACCTCTCCATCGTGCCAATGCTCCACGCCCATCTCTTCAGCTGCCGGCGTGAGCCAGGTGACATCCTTGATGCCCAGATTCTCGTTCAGCTCGCCGGTCATGAAGCGCCCGCGCTCCAGGATCGGGTATTGACGACGCAGACGAATCACATAGCGGGTGAAAGCCAGCAGTTCGCGGCCTTCGTCGGAAAGATCCCAATCGATCCAGCCGATCTCGCCATCCTGGCAATAGGCATTGTTATTGCCGCCCTGCGTGCGGCCGAATTCATCGCCGGCCAACAGCATCGGCGTGCCTTGTGAAAGCATCAGCGTCGCCAGCAGGTTACGCATCTGACGCATGCGTAACTCCCGGATCTGGGGATCGTCGGTCTCTCCCTCGGCCCCGTGATTCCAGGAGACGTTGTCGTCGTGACCGTCCTGATTGTCCTCGCCGTTGGCCTCGTTATGCTTGTCGTTGTAGCTGACCAGATCCCGCAGCGTGAAACCGTCGTGGGCAGTAACGAAGTTGATCGACGAAAAGGCCTTGCGCCCTCTGTGATTGAACAGGTCGGCCGAGGCCGTCAGACGATTGGCGAAGGCCGGCAGCTTGCCTTCGTCACCGCGCCAGAACCCGCGCATGTCATCGCGGAACCGGTCGTTCCACTCCGCCCATCCGGGCGGAAACTTGCCGACCTGATAGCCGCCAGGCCCGCAATCCCAGGGTTCGGCGATCAGCTTGCACTGCGACAGCAACGGGTCCTGCCGGCAGGAATCGAGGAAACCGCCGCCTTCGTCGAAACCTTCGGCCTCGCGTCCGAGAATCGTCGCCAGATCGAAACGGAAACCGTCGACACGCATCTCATCGGCCCAGTAGCGTAAGGAGTCGGTGACCATCTGCAGTACCCGAGGATGCGACAGGTTCAGCGTATTGCCGGTACCGGTATCGTTGATATAGAAGCGCGGCTCTTCCGGCATCAGGCGGTAATAGGAGGCATTGTCGATTCCCCTGAACGATAACGTCGGCCCCATCTCGTTGCCTTCCGCCGTGTGGTTGTAGACCACGTCGAGCAGAACTTCGATACCCGCAGCGTGAAAACGCGCCACCATCTGCTTGAACTCACTGATCGACTCGCTGGCCATGTAGTTCGGATGAGGGGCGAAGAATGCCAGCGTGTTATAGCCCCAGTAGTTGTGCAGTCCCTTTTCCTGCAGATGACGATCATCGGCAAAAGCGTGGATCGGCATCAGCTCCAGAGAGGAGATACCAAGGTCACCGAGATACTCGATCACCTCCGGTACGGCGAGGCCGGAGAACGTGCCACGCAGCGCTTTCGGCACATCCGGGTGACGCATGGTGTAACCGCGTACGTGCGTTTCGTAGATGACGGTGTCGCTCCACGGCACGCGGATTTCGCCGGAGCGCCCCCAGGTAAAGGCTGGATCGATGACCCGGCAGCGGGGCATGAACGGGGCGCTGTCACGCTCGTCGAAGCTGAGATCGCCGTCCTCATGGCCGATGGTGTAGCCATAGAGTGCATCGTCCCAGACCAGCTCACCCACCAGCTGCTTGGCATAGGGGTCGATCAGCAGCTTGTTGGGATTGAAACGATGCCCCGCTTCCGGATCATAGGGACCATGAACCCGATAACCATAGAGTTGGCCGGGGTGAGCGTCCGGCAGATAGCCGTGCCAGACCTCGTCGGTATACTCCGGCAAAACGACCCGCTCCACTTCTTCCTTTCCGGTTTCATCGAACAGGCAAAGTTCGACTCGCGTCGCATTCGCCGAAAACAGTGCAAAATTGACCCCGAGCCCATCCCAGGTTGCCCCCAACGGATAGGGCAAGCCTTCTCGAATCCGCGAGCGCGACAAGCTCGCTTCCTGGACGATATGACCCATTGCCGCTTCACGGCCCAATCCCATGTCACTCATGTCCTGCTCTCCCAATGAGCCAAATCGACCTTGCCGCCTGTGTTCCAGACGAGAAATCATTCACTCTTGCCACGGGGCTTCCGTGGTTTGGGTGCTGGCTTGACCTTGTCGCTCTCGGCGCTCGAGGCTTTCGTGGCACGCTTGCGTGGGGCCGGTTTATCGCTTCCCGCTCCGCCGCTCGCCGCCTTGCTCCGCGAGGCAGACTTGGCGCGTCCCGGCTGCGTCGTCACCTCGACACCCGTGTCCTCTTCCTTGCGGGCTTCCGTTTCCGGATCGTCCAGCGGTAGACGCATCTCGTCGATGCCCAGTTCGTCGGGCTCGGCCGGTGGCTCTTCCCCTTCCAACAGGGAAGGCTCATCGGACGCGGCGCGCCAATCCTGTTCCTCCTCGCGCGCATTCTCGGCTTCGACGATGCGTTCGGCCATCTCCCAATGACGATCATCCTGATCGTCGGGCCGGCCTTCCGATTCCCAAATGCGATAAGCCAGCATCCGTACACGTTGTTCGCGACTGGTCATCATGACGCCCTCCTTCCTGTTCTCGTTGCGTGGCGGGGTCATCCCTGCCCCGCCAAATCCATGCAAGACCGGCGCCGGCTGGACCGACGCTTCACTTTCAAAGTAGCGGGTTCAGGAAGTCCATACCCAAGCCCCGCAGGGGAAATCCGACAAATGTTGCTGTAGCGACAGTCTGGCCGGCGACGCTACCGGCGCTGACGTCAGCCAGGCGTCTCCGGTACCCTCCAGCCCCAGCGTCTCGAGAGACAGCGTGGTATCCGACCACTGCAGTTCCCGTTCCAGCGATGACGCCGACAGCATCGTCGACAGTCGCGGCACGACCACAACCAGGGTCTGGGTCGGCGTCTTGCGGGCAAAGGCAACGACGTGATCCGCATAGGCGCCGCTGGCCTGCAGCGGCACGTACTCCCCTTCGCTGAAGAGGCTCGGATGCTCCCGTCTTAGGCTCAAAAGGCGCTGCACGACGGCCTGCTTGACGGCACCGTCCCGCCAGTGCTTCCAGGCCGAGGCCGGCATCTCCGCGCCTTCCAGCGCCTCGCGGCGCGCGGCCATGTCCACCGGGCGGCGATTGTCTGGATCGACCAGCGACTGATCCCAGAATTCGGTGCCCTGATAGAGATCCGGTATGCCGGGGGAACACAGCCGCAGCACCGTCTGCGCCAGGCCGTTGATCGCCCCGGGCAGGTCCAGCAGCGCCGCCGTCTCGGCCAGTTCCCGCGTCAGATCGCCGCCGCTCAGCGCACAGCGCACGGCGTCTTCGCCCGCCTGTTCGTAGGTCTCTTCGGGTGCCAGCCAGTGGCTGTCGAGCTTGGCCTCTCGCATCGCCTTCTGCTGCCAGGCGACGATACGGTCAGCGAAGTCGGTCAGTGCCTGGCGGTCCGGGGAGGCGAACTCGGCGTCCGGCTCCAGCTTCAGCTCCAGGGGCCAGGCCGCCAGCACCAACTGGAGCATCATCAGGCGATCCCCGCCGCTGGGCGTTTCGCGACTATCGTAGAGGCGTTGATCGCACGCCCATGCCTGCATTCTGGGCACCACTATATCGGCCAGTTCGCTGAGCGCCGCCAGCCGGGCACGGACATCTTCACCGCGCTTGTGATCGTGCGTCGCGGTGGTCAGCATGCCGCGGGGGAATCTTTCCAGACGCTCCCGATTCGCCTCGTGCAAGCGTTGCGGTGCATAGGCAAAGTGCGCCCCTTCGCAGCCGACATCGTTGCGTGACAGCAGCACCGCCGAGCGATAACCCGCGGTGTCCTCGACCGCCTTCGCCGCCAGCGGCGATGTCAGCTGCTGAAACCGCGTCAGCGCCGTCAGACGCCACTGCCGTTCGGGCTCGTCGAAATCGTTGGGCGCCTTGCCGCCGAACCAGTCGTCGAGCAGCGGCAACCAGGCCGCATCGGCCGCCGATAGCTGCGATCGAGCCATCTGCATGGCGTGGTCGAAATCTTCGGCATCGGCATCCGGCCGCCCATCCTGGTCGGCATAACTGCGATAGACCGGGTAGCCGACGGCCAGGGCGCCGAGAACGCGCCGAATCGCCGGCAGGCTGAACTCGCGGGTGGCGGGGCTGGCGCTGGCCAGCGCCCCGACGGCCTTGACGCAACGTTCGAACTCGGCCGCCAACGACCCTTCGAGCATTTCCCGGCGTGCCGCCTGGACCTCGGCGGAGAAGTCGTCCTCGCGGCCGCTGATCTCGCGCCACAGCCGAGCCAGCGGTTCGCGCCCCGCCGGGTCGTGCTGGATACCGGAGACCAGATCGAGAAACTCGTAGCCGGTGGTGCCGTCCACATCCCAGTCGGTGTGTAAATGCTCGCCGTCGCCGAGAATCTTTTCGACGTAGATCGGCCGTCGAACCTCGTTGCGCCGCTCGCCGTTCAGTTCCTGACGACGCTCGGCGATGGCATCGAGACGCGCGCGCAGGCGCAGTGCGTAACCGCGGGGATCGGCCAGACCATCGATATGATCGATGCGCAAACCATCGATCCACCCGCGTTCGACCAGCGAGAGCAAGTAGGCATGAGATAGATCGAAAACGCTCTCGTCCTCGACCCGCACGCCGACCAGTTCGGTGATATCGAAGAATCGGCGCCAGTTGAGCGCGTCGTTGGCGGTGCGCCAATAGGCCAGCCGATAGGCCTGACGCTCCAGCAGCGCGTGCAGTCGCGCCCTGCCTTCCTCGGTGGCGGGGTCATGGCGGGCGAGGGTGGCCGCGATGAGCGGATCGTCGCCCCTGCGCTCTTCGTGGCTGATTTCCGAGGACCGGACTCGTTCGGGTTGCAGGCCGTCTCGATCAGCATCGGCATCGGCAGCAGCCGATGCCAATAGCGCTGAGGTGTGCGCCGGATTCAGCGGAAACCGGTGCTCATGGTAGACGACGAAAAAGGCCGCTCTTTCCGCATCCCACGCCAGCGTCAGTTCACCGTCTTCCAACACCTGCACGTAACGGTCACCGAGAAACGGCAGTAATAGCTTGCCGTCGGCGCCGGACTGTTCCCAGTCGATGTCGAAAAAGCGGGCGTATTCACTGGCACGACCATGCGCCAGCACGTCCTGCCACCAGGGATTTTCGGAGCCCACCGCCAGATGGTTGGGCACGATGTCGGCCAGGATGCCCATGTCCGCCGCGTGCAGCGCTTCGACCAGCCGGCCCAGCCCCGCCTCGCCACCCAGCTCCGAGTCCACCCGGGTCGGGTCGATGCCGTCGTATCCATGGGCCGATTCTGCTCGCGAGGCAAGAAAGGGCGACAGATAAAAGTGGCTGATGCCCAGCTCGGCGTAATAGTCGACTTGCCGACAGGCATCGTCGAAGGTGAAATCGGCATGCAGCTGCAATCTGACAGTGGCGCGAAGCGGTCTCATGTTCGGCGCTCCCGGCGTATGCCATCGATGCGTGACAGGCGTTGCTGCACCGCCGGCTCGTTCAACGCCTGCGGCGCGGGTGCCGGTAACCGGCGTCGCCAGTTGGGATGCTCGTCGAAGGTACCGGGGAGATTGGCCTGTTCCTTCAATCCCAGCAGATCCTCCAGCGGAAATAGCGCCAGCGGTGTCGGCGTCTTTGCCACGTGCGCCAGTACGGCATCAATGACATCTTCGACGTCCACGCTGTCGCTGGCGATACCGCCTTCGCCGGCGACCTCGTCGAGCTCGCAGGCGCTGACCAGACGGCGCCGGTCCTGACTCCGCTGCTCGCTGAGTTCGGCCGGATCCTCGCCCGCTTTCAGCAGCCCCAGCCGGTTCCGCCAGTGCAGATCGTTCTCCAGCCACCAGCCTGCTACCGTGGGCAGGTCGTGGGTGCTGGTGGTGGCCATGGTGGTCCGGCGCCACGCCTCGGCCGGCAGGAACGCCTCGCCCTCTCGTTCGAACCACATCACGCTCATGCCCAGCACGCCCCGCGCCGCCAGCCGATCCCGCAGCCCGGCTTCGACGGTCCCCAGATCCTCGCCGATGACGATGGCCCGATGCCGCCAGGACTCCAGCGATACCAGTCGCAGCAGATCGTCCAGCGGATAGCGCAGATAGGCCCCCTGCTGCGCCGTTTCCCCTTCCGGGACCAGCCACAGTCGCGAAAGCCCCAGAATATGGTCGATCCGCAAGCCGCCGGCATGCGCCAGACTGGCTCGCAGCATGGCCAGGAACCCCCGGTAGCCGGAATCGACCAGCCCCTGGGGAGAGAACGCCGCCACGCCCCAGTTCTGGCCGTGGGCATTGAAGGCATCCGGCGGCGAGCCCACGCTGAGCCCCGGAAACAGCTCTTCCGGATCACTCCAGGCCTGGCTGCCGGTGGGATCGGCGCCCACGGCCAGATCGGCGATCAAGCCCACCGCCATCCCGGCCTGACGCGCGTTGTTCTGTACACGCTCGAGTCCGGCCGCCACCAGCCACTGCAGAAAGACCGAAAATGTAATGGCTTCCCGGTGCTGCTCGGCGAACGCTTCCACCGCTTCCCCGCGGGGATCCCGCCACGCCTCGGGCCACTGCCGCCAATCGGCATGGTCGGCATGCGCCTGCAGCACTTCGAAACGACAGTGACTCTCGAGGCTGCCACCGCCATCGCGACGGAAGGCGACCAGTTGGGAACGCCAGGCAAGCGCGCTCTCGTCGCGCTGCACGTGCAGAAACAGCCGTTCCAGCATCGACAGTTTGAGGCGTGCGCTGGTCGGCCAGTCGATCAACTCGAGACTGGCCTGCTGCGCCATCGCCTCGCTGAACGGCGCCTGCGCCCGCGCCAGGGTTTCCGCATCGAAGACACACTCCGGCGAGGCGTGCCAGACGTTGTAGAACAGCCGGCTGGAGGGCGAATAGGGGCTGAACCGTTCGGGATGCGAGGCAAACAATGCATGCAGCGGACTGATGGCAACCGCATCGGCACCGGCGCGGGCCACCACGGCACAGAGGTCGTCCAGCGCCTGCAGGTCGCCGATACCAGCATCGCCCTCGCGCCGCAGCCCATAGAGCTGTACCGCCACGCCCCAGTAGCTCGGCTGGGCATGACGGCGCTCCCGGGCGATATCGTCTAGGGTAAAGCAGCGCGGCGGTGCCACTGCCAGAGTCCGGGTCACGCTGTCGTCGCCCCGCTCCGTCAGAAAACAGACGTGGTGATACCCCGTCTCCTGGATCGCGGGTAGGCAACCGTTATCGTCGAGATGACCGTCCATCGTCTCGCCGCTCTCGAGCCGGATGGCGAAGGCGCACCCGCCGCCGTCGGCGACGGGTATCCGCGTGAGCTGGCCCTGATCGGCGATCAGCATCGGCGGCAGTTGCTCGAACGCGGAGGGCCATCGTCGCGCCTGCCAACGGGCCAGGCTGGCGGCGACCTCCTCGTCGTCGCCCGCCGGCCAGCCAAGGCGGGCCAGCATCGTGCGCTGGCGATCGTCGGACAGCGTCTGAGGCTGGTTGTCGCTACCGACCCATTCGCACAGCAAGCCGACCGACTCTGCCAGTTGGCGCAACTCGGTAGAGGGTTGATATCCATCCTGAACAGTCGTCATACGTCTGGCTCTCCCGGCACGTCACCCGAGGGCTGGAGCCAGACGGCACTGGTCCGCGCCGGCAGTCGACCCTCTGCGATATGCTCATCCACGCCATCTCGTGAGCAGACTAGCGGTGTCTCCTGCCAGACTACGGACACCGGTTGTGGCGAGAGATTGATGGCGATGGTCAGCGTATGTCCATTACCCAGCGACCAGCGACCCTCCACGGCCTTGTCACCGAGCACACGAGCGCCGATGGCGCAACTTCCCTTCAACCAGGGCACGAGGTGCTCGTGACGCAGCGCCAGCCACTGCCGAAAACGCGCCTGATGACGCCGATGTTCCGGCGCGCTGGCCTCATCGTCATCGAGCCGGGAAGCCTCGTACGTGGTCAGGGCATTGGGATCAGGGATGCGCTCGCGTTGCGCCGGGTCCTCGAAGGCGCTGAAATCGGCGAATTCACGGCGACGGCCTTCCCGTACCGCATCCGCCAGGGCGTCGCGATGATCGGTAAAGAACAGAAAGGGTTGCGTCGAGCCCCACTCGTCTCCCATGAACAGCAGTGGAATGGCGGGAGACATCAGCAGCATCAGCGTTGCCGCATCGAGCGCGTCCGGCTCGGCCAGCCGGGATAGACGCTCCCCCAGCGCACGGTTGCCGATCTGGTCGTGGTTCTGCAGAAAGTCGATGAACGCCGTCGGCGGCAGATGCCCGCTGGGCTCGCCGCGCGCCTCGCCCTTGCGTGAAGGCTGGCCCTGATAGATGAACCCTTCGCCCAGCGCGGTCGCCAGCTTTTCCGTGGTGTGCTCGGCGAAGTCGGCGTAGTAGCCCTCGCGTTCGCCGGTTAGCAGGACATGCATCGCGTTGTGCCAGTCGTCGGCCCATTGCGCATCGAACAGCGCCGGGTCCAGCAGACTAGCCTGGTTATGCTCGTTTTCCAGCATCAGGTGGCAGTGGCGAGTCGAACCGACCCGCTCGCGCAAGGTCTGTCCCAGCTCGACCAGGAAATCCCGCTCACTGATGGCATGAACGGCGTCGAACCGCAGCCCGTCGAAACGATACTCGAGCAGCCACATCAGGGCGTTATCGATGAAGAAGCGGCGCACTTGCGGACGACGGAAGTCGATGGCATCGCCCCAGGGCGTCTGCAGGTCATCGCGGAAGAACGCCTTGGCGTAGTGCGCCAGGAAATTGCCATCCGGGCCGAAGTGGTTGTAGACCACATCGAGGAAGATCATCAGCCCGTGCCCGTGGACATCGTCGATCAGTGCCTTGAGCGCCTCCGGCGTACCGTAGTAGGCCGCCACGGCGTAGGGCTGGACGCCGTCGTATCCCCAGTTGCGCTCCCCCGGGCATTCGGCGAGCGGCATCAGTTCGATGGCGGTCACACCCAGTTCCACCAGCGCGGGTAGCCGTCGGCGCAAGCCGTCGATTCCGCCGCAGGCGCCCAGGTGAACTTCGTAAATGACCGTCTCTTCCCATGGCCGGCCTGCCCATTCGTCATGGCGCCATGTGTAGCGATTCGAGTCGACCACGCAAGTTAGCCCCTCGACGCCACCGCGTAGCGCTTTCGAGGCGGGGTCGGGCACGGGCATGCCGTCATCGTCATCCTCGACGAAAACACGGTAGCGGTAGGCGGCCTGCGGCGGGCAGTCCAGCTCGAGTTCGAAATCCCCCTCCGCCATCGGGTTCATCGGCTGAGGCGCCATGCCTTCGCACTCCACATCCACCCGCTGCGCGCTGGGCGCCCACAGGCGAAAGCGAACACGCCCTTCGGCGGTCAGTGACGCGCCATAGAAAGGCGCCCAGGCCGCCTCATTCATGACATCGGATGGCGTGACAGTCATGCTCGATTCGCTGGAACCGGAAGACGCGCTCATGGGGTTTCCTCGATCCAGTTTTCGTGGCGCAGGAACAGCGCGGCCATCGGCGGTACCGTCACGGCCAACGACTGGGCGTGACCATGGCTGGGAATCGGCTCCGTCGTCGCGCCACGACTATTGCCCACATTGCTACCGCCGTAGAAGACGCTGTCGCTGTTGAAGATTTCCCGCCACCAGCCGGCGCTGGGGACACCCAACCGGTAGTGGTAGTGGACGGAGGCCTGGAAGTTGCAGAGACAGATCATGCTGGCATGGCCGCTTTCGGTATGGCGGGCGAAAACGATCACGCAGTTATCTCTATCGTCGTCGACCAGCCATTCGAAACCGAGCTGATCGTCGTGGCGGATCTGCATCGCCGGCTCGTTGACGTAAAGCCGGTTGAGATCGGCCATCAGCCGGAGCACGCCCGCGTGTCGGCTTTCGAACAGCAGCGGCCAGTGCATGGCGGACTCCCGGGGCTCGGCCAGCACCTGGCCCAGCTCGACGCCCATCGCCACCTGCTTGTCGCCGGGTAGCGCCCACATTAACCCCAGGCTCGCTCGATACGCAGCAAAACGCTGCCAGTCGTCACCGTGAATGGATTGTCGCCACTGACCGAGCGCCGACGTCTCGTCCGGCATCTGCTCCAGCAGTCCCCGATCGGTTTCGTGTGGCGTCAACGCCTCGATCCAATCGGCATGCCAGCGGGAGCGCTCGGCGGGGTCGAGCGCCAGATAGTGAGCACTCGCTACCCGCCAGCGCGGCCGTCGATGCAACGTCAGCAATAGCTCGGTGGTCTCGCTCTGAAACAGGTGACAGCCGCTGGCGCGTGAGGCGTCGTCGGCTTCCTCGAAGCCGTCGATATGACAGCGCTGGCACCAGGCGAGAAAGCCGGATTCGGACGATGGCGAGGCCGTCGGATACCGAACCATGACACCTACGCCGGCGACATGGCATGTCTCGACGAACTGGCAGACCACGGTATCGGGCTGGCCGATGAGCGCCTCGTCGAGCACGACATGGGTAAATCCCAGATCGGCGACATAGGGCACCAGCTCCTGTGCCAGATGGTTCCAGTTCAGGGGCGGCGGGAATCGGGAGACGTACCAATCCGCGGCATCGAGGCGATAGAGCGCCAGCGGCATATCGCCACCATGGCGCCCGACCCTGGCCCGCATCCAGTCGCCGTCATCCCAGGGCCATGCCGCCTGTCTTCCGCTGTCACCAGACGAATCCGAGGAGAAAGACGACGAGAGCGCCAGCGTCCAGGCCGCCTCAGTCGGATTCATGTTCAGAGGCTCGAGGCCCTGAGGCCACGAAGGCGGCGTGCGATTGTCGGCAACGATCATCATGGTCTTGTCACGACGTCTTCGGTTCGCACTATCGCCTCCGTCAACAGGTCGGCATAGAGTCGCCGATAGGGAATCACGGCCTGGCGCCAATGCAACCGCCCCGCCATTGCCGCCCGCCGCATGGCGTAGAACAGATCGGTGGCGCGGAACAGGTCGAACGCACGCAGCACGGTGGCGCGATAGGTTTCCAGGCTCATGTCGTCGAACAACAGCCCGTTGATGCCATCCTGGATCGTATCCGCCAGGCCGCCGGTCCGATGCGCGATCGGCAATGAGCCGAAGCGTTGGGCGTAAAGTTGGCTCAGGCCACAGGGCTCGAAACGAGACGGCATCAACAGGAAGTCGCTGCCCGCGTAGATCTGTCGCGCCTCGCCCTCGTCGAAGCCGATATTGACGCCGACCTGCCCAGGGTAGAGCGCGGCCATTTCGACCAGCGCCTGCTCGATGGCGTATTCGCCGCGACCGATCACCACCAGCTGTCCGCCGGCTCGCACGATGGCGTCGGCGACCTGAATGGTCAGATCGAGCCCTTTCTGCGCCACCAGGCGGGAAACCACCGCAAACAGCGGGCCACTGCTCGGATCCAGGCCGAACATCCGGCGCACGCGCTGCGTATTGGCACGTTTGCCATGCCAGTCGTTAATACCGAAGTTGGGCGCCAAATGAGGGTCCGTGCGCGGGTCCCAATGATCATCGATGCCGTTGAGCAGACCGCTGAGCCGCCCTTCCAGCGCACGCTTCTTGAGCAAGCCCTCCAGCCCGCAACCCAGGGGAGCCGTGGTGATTTCGTCGGCGTAATTGCTGCTGACCGTCGTGACATGGGAAGCGTAGGAAAGCCCCGCCTTCATGAAGGAGAGCTGGCCGTGAAACTCCACCCCATCGATATGAAACGCGGATGCCGGGATCCCGAGTGCCGGGAGACGCTCGGCGGGGAAGATGCCCTGATAGGCGAGGTTATGGATGGTATAGACCGAAGGAACGTAACGCTTTCCGAGCCAGCGGACATAACCGGCCGCCAGTCCGGTCGCCCAGTCGTTGAGATGGAGCAGTTCCACCTGCCAGTCGAGCAGGGTCGCGTCATTGACGATCTCGGCGGCCGCCATCGCCAGACGCGCAAAGCGGATATCGTTGTCGGGCCAGCCCACCCCCAGTTCGTCACCGTAGGCGTTACCATCCCGGTCGTAGAGCTCCGGACAGAGCACGACGTAGACGATCAGGCCATCCTCGCAGAGAAGACGCCCAATCTCGCAGGCAGGCAAGTCATGACTGGCGGGCAGACTGGCCACATGCACGATCGGCCGGCCGGCAGTCAGCACTTGCCGGTAGCCTGGCATCAGGATGCGTACGTCGTAATTGGGTTTCAGTGCACGAGGCAAGGCGGCGGAGACATCACCCAATCCGCCAGCCTTGATGAAATCGGCAATCTCGGTCGTCACGAACAGCACACGCCGACGCCGGGTCGGCGATGCGGGCATCGGTCGCGACAACACGCCTGCAGGCGACCTCGACGAGGCCTGACCGGTTATCGACGCGGACCAGCGGGATTTCCCCTCAGCTCTCGCAGCCGTCTGACTTTCCCTTCCATGAACTGCGGCCTGCGTCATGTTCAGCCTCCCTGAACATTCGGTTCACCAGTCAATATTAACCAGCTTCGACTCATCATCCTGCGCTCAGGCGTCAGGCACAGCCATAACCGACGTTAATCAAGGAGATCAACGGCGATCGCGGTTACCTGCCAATGTGCTGAGCGATGATTCGCGGGCACGACGGGATGGCGATCTTTCGGCGCAACCGACCTCGCCCCGGCACCGACCTCCAGCCCCGATTACAGATATATGCCACCGGCCGGAAAGCGTCAAAGCCTGTTTTGAGACGTCACCGCAGCCGATGAACGCCAGCCAACAAAAAAGGCAACCCCCAAGGGGGGTTGCCTTCGAAAGACCGAATTACTGGTCATTTTGACGCAGTCGATTACTGGCTTTCGCGCGCCTCCGGCTGACGGTCGTGACGCTGTTCACCTTTGCCAAATTTCGCCTGCAGCCCGTGCGTGACCTTCATGATCAACACATAGGTTGCCGGCACGAAAACCGTCGCCAACAGCGTGATGGAGATCATCCCGCCGACCACCGGCGTGCCGATCTGATTACGGCTTGCCGCACTGGCACCGGAAGCCAATGCCAGGGGCAGCGTACCGCCGATGAATGCCAGAGACGTCATCACGATGGGACGGAAGCGCTGGCGTGCCGCCACCTTGGCCGCATCGACCACCGACAGTCCCGCATGCTTGCGCTGCTGTTCGGCGAACTCGACGATCAGGATGGCGTTCTTCGCCGCCAGGCCGACCACCACCAGCAAGCCCACCTGCAAGTAGACACTGGTGCTCAAGCCAGCCAGGTAGACCGCCAGGATAGCGCCGACGAAGGCGAACGGCACGGCGGAAACCACCGCCAGCGGCAAGGTCCAGCTTTCGTACTGCGCAGCCAGAATCAGGAACATCATGATGACGCCGAACGACAGTGCCAGCGTCGCCGCCGTGCCCACATTGACCTGCTGGTAGGCTTCACCGCTCCAGCCCATCGAGTAGTTGACACCCAGGGTATCGGCAACCACTTCCTGCATCGCCGCCACGGCCTGACCCGAACTGTAGCCGGGCGCCGGACCACCTGAGAACTGCGCCGCCGGATAGGTGTTGTAGCGTTGCAGCACCGTCGGCGCCTTGCCTCGCGTCAACGTGACCAGCTCGGAGAGCGGAACGCGCTGCCCGTCACCGCCGCGTACATAGACCTTGCTCAGATCTTCGGGATTACGACGAAAATCGTCTTCGGACTGGAGATAGACCTGGAAGTTGCGGCTCGAGCGAGTGAAGTAGTTGACGAAAGAACTACCGAACGTGCTCGCCATGGTCGTATTCAGGTCGCTGATATCCACGCCGAGACTACGCGCCTTCTCGATATCCACTTTGGCCCGGTAGACCGGCACATTGACATCGAGCGACGAGAACACCCCGGAGAGCTCCGGCCGCTCCGCCGCGGCCTGCATCACCTTGCCGGCGGCATCCGCGAGCTGCTGCGACGTGTCGCCGCCGAAAGCCTGCAGGTAACCGGTGAAGCCACCGGTGGGAGACAGGCCCTGTATCGGCGGCAGGTTGAAGGCAACCGTCTGCCCGCCCTGGATCTGACCACCGATCTGCATGATCTTCTGCGTCAGCTGATCCACCGTGATATCGCGATCTTCCCATGGTTTCATGGTGACGAAGACCGTGCCCTTGGAGGTATTGGGCGAGCTAGACAGGATGTCGAAACCGGGTATCCCGACCACGTAATTGATCCCCGGGACGGCATCTCGAAGCCGCTGACTCAACTCCTGCACATAGGCGTCGGTCCGTGCCACCGAGGATCCTGCCGGCAGGCTGACGGAGGCCAGAGCCACCCCCTGGTCTTCGGAAGGCAGGAGCGCCGCCGGCAACTGGGCGAAGATCATCCAGGAGAAGACCCCGGCGGCAACCAACCCGACCAGCACCAGCCACAGCTGATGAATGATGAAGTTGGTGATCGCCATGAACAGGTCGGTAATCTTGTCGAAGAGCTTGTTGAACCAGTCGAACGGCTTGCGAATGACACGCACGAATCCGGACTGCTTCATGCGATCCTGATGCTTCAGGAAGATCGCACTGATCGCCGGCGTGAACGACAGCGCCACGATCGCCGAGATGGCCACCGAGATCGCGATGGTGATCGCGAACTGCTGGTACATCTGCCCCGTCAGGCCGCTCATGAAGCCGACCGGCACAAACACCGCCGACATGATGAAGGCGGTGGCGATGACCGCGCCAGACACTTCCTTCATCGCCTCGAGACTGGCGCTGAATGGCGTCGCCTCCTCGTCTTCCTCCATGATGCGCTCGACGTTCTCGATGACCACGATCGCGTCGTCCACGACGATACCGATCGCCAGGATCATGCCGAAAAGCGAAAGCAGGTTGATCGAGAAATCGAGCAGGTACATGCCGGCAAAGGTACCTACTACCGAGATCGGCACTACCGACATCGCCACCAGCGTCGAGCGCCAGCTCTGCAGGAACACGAACACGATCACCGCGACGAGCAGCAGCGCCTCGATGAAGGTTTGTTCCACCGATTCGATGGAAGCATCGATGAACAGCGTGGTGTCATAGGGAATCTCGTAACTCAGGCCCGGCGGGAAGCGGGTCTTGAGATCCGCCATCGACGCCTTCACCTCGGCCGCCACGTCGAGCGCGTTGGCGCCTGGCTGCAGATAGATGGCGATCGGCGCGATCGGGCTGTTGTTGACGTACCCCTGAATGCCGTAGCTGTTCTTGCCCAGTTCGATCCGCGCGACATCGCTCAAGCGCAACGAGGAGCCGTCCGGGTTGGTGCGCAGCACGATATCCCGGAACTGATCGACGTTCTCGTAACGACCCTCGGTCGTGATGGTGTAGGTGTAGGGCGTGGGGTTGCTCTGTGGTTCGGCACCCAGCTTGCCTGCGGCAACTACCGAGTTCTGGGCCTGAATCGCCGACGATACCTCTGCCGGTGTCAGGTCGTACTGCGCCAGCTTGTCCGGGTTGAGCCAGACGCGCATGGCGAATTCCTGGCTGCCCAGCACTTCCGCCTGCCCGACACCCGGCAATTGCTTGAGCGTATCGGTGATGTTGATGTTGGCGTAGTTGGTCAGGTAGAGCGAATCGTAGGCATCGCTGCCCCCTTCCGCAGTCACCGCGACGAACAGCAGCACGCTCGACGAGCGTTGCTCGACCGTGACCCCCTGGGACTGCACTTCGCTCGGCAACTGGGACAGCGCCTGTTGCACGCGGTTGTTGACGTTGATCTGTGCCGTCTGAGGATCGGTGCCGATGTTGAAATAGACGCTCATCGACATCTGACCGCTATCGGAACTGCTCGAGGTCAGATAGATCATGTCCTTGGTGCCGTTGATCTCCTGCGCCAGCACGGCGGCGACCGTATCGGAAACCGTCTGCGCACTGGCTCCCGGATAGGTCGCGGAAACGCTGATCGTCGGCGGCACGACCGAAGGATACTGCTCGATGGGCAGCGTACGCATCGCCATCAAGCCGATCAGTGTAATGATGACCGAGACGACGGTCGCGAATATAGGCCGCCTGATGAAAACGCTGGAAAAATTCATCAGTTGGCTCCGTTCTGTCCGCCGTTCGCCTTTTGCGCATCACGCTGGGCGCCCGCGACGCCTTCGCCACCTTGTGCGTCGGGCTCCTGGGAGGGGTTTTCACCAGCGTTGTTCTGCGGCTTGGGCACCTTGCCAGTGAACGGCTGCGCATCGATCTGATCGCCGGGGGAAATACTGCCGATTCCCGACACGACGACTCGGTCTCCGGGGTTCAGCCCCTCGGTGATGATCTGCCAGTCACCGGCGATCTCGCCCAGCGACACGAATCGCGTCTCGGTCTTGCCTTCGTCATCGAGCACGAAAACCTGCGGCCCCTTGAGCCCTTCGGTCACGGCGATCGACGGCACGGCATAGACGTCGTAACGCATCACGTTAGGCAGCGTCACGCGCACGAACTGGCCCGGCAGGAAGAGCTGATCCTCATTCTGAAATACGGCTTCGGCCTGTACCGTGCTGGTGGATTCATCCACTCGCGAACCCAGAAAGTCCAGTTTGCCCCGGAGCTGGAGCGCATCGCGGGAAGCGCTTTCTGTACCGGGCGCGGTCAGAATCGCGGTATCCGCCACGCCTTCGTCTTCCTTCTGACGCTGCTGGCGCAGCGAGAAGGCGTCATCGGCTGGCAGCGAGAAGCGCACCTCGATCGGATTCAGCGGCGTGATGGTCGCCAGCTCCTGGGGCGGCTGTACCAGATTGCCGACATTGATCTCGCTCAAGCTGATCATGCCGCTGACCGGCGCATTGACCTCGGTATAGCTGAGATCGATCTGGGCGCTGTCCAGCGCTGCCTGAGCCTGAGCCTGGGCCGCCTGAGCCGTGCGCAGATCGGCCTGGGCCTGATCACGCTGCTGCTGACTGATGGAGTTCTGGTTGTACAGGCGCTGATAGCGTTCGGCATCACGCTGGGCACGATAGACTTCCGCCTTGGCGCTCTGCACGTCCGCCTGGCGCTGCTTGACGGTCGCTTCATAAGGCGCCTGCTCGATGGTGAAGAGCTTGTCGCCCTTCTCGACCATGCTGCCCACGCGGTAATGACGCGCTTCGAGAATGCCCTCGACACGCCCCATCACGGTCACTTCGCGATTACTGCGAACCTGGGCGGGATACTCCTTGGAGAGCGAGACATCATGCGCCTCGACTTCCATCACTTCGGCCTTGGTAGGTGGCTTTTGTTGTTGCCCTCCGCCTTGTTGAGCACTTTGCTGATCGTCCCCGCCACAGCCGGCCAGTGCCAATGACAGCAACAACGCCCCACCGAAGCCGAGGGTGTAATTCATGAGATTAGGGCGCATGAGACTCCGTCCTGGAAGAATGGTACCTAAGTTGATCTCGCGAGCTTACAGGCATACATACATGAATGTAAACTTGCGGGGAAATTGGTATGCTTTGCCAACGGCAGCTTGAACCACATCATAAGAAATGCCGGCCCAACGTCTCGCACTCCACTCATCTGTCGACGACAACATCATGCCCAAACGTACCAAAGCCGAAGCCGAGGCTACCCGCGAAGCGCTGCTGGACGCTGCCGAGGTCATCTTCCTCGAGCGCGGTGTATCGCGCACTTCGCTCGAGCAGATCGCGCGCCAGGCTGGGATGACACGAGGCGCCGTTTACTGGCATTTCAAGAACAAGTCCGACCTGTTCCACGCCATGCTGGACCGCGTCAAGATGCCACTGCGACAGTTGCTGGATGATGTCGAGGATCCCGACCAGCCCAACGCGCCGCTGGAAAGCCTGCGCCTGGCCACGCTTCACGCTCTCGGGCGGCTGCAGGGACCGCGCTCGCGTCGCGTCCATACCATCCTGCTGCACTGCAGCGAATCGGCCAGCGATGTCGATATTCTCGCGCTGCAGGATCAACTGGCGTGCGACTGCTATGAAACGATGGTCGAACGCTTCGAAGAAGCGCGTGATACCGGAACCCTGATCGATAACGTCGAACCGGAAATTGCCTCTCGCATGCTGATGTCGATGATTCTGGGCCTCCTGCATGACTGGCTGCGTGATCCTGAGCGCTATGATATCGGCGATGTCGGCCCGCGCATGCTCGACACCTTCTTCGAACGCATTTCTCTTCCCTCGGCGACGTCGTCTTCATCCGGCAAGCCTGCCGCGCGAACGAAATGACACGGCCAGGCCGGACCCACATGCCATGATCGGCGTCCGGCCTCCTCCTATCGTCGCAAAGACACGATTGTCTTGACACTCGACACTGGGCGTTTTTCGAGATCGCAGCTTTTCAAGACAAGAGCTTTTTTCAAGATAAGAACTTTTCCAAGACAAGAGCTTTCCCAAGACAAGAGCTTTTCCCAAGACCAAGAGAAAAATGCCTATCATGCCCCACCCCGACTGGCTCGTTATCGAGGACGAACGTTTCTCTTCCCTGGTGCTGCCCAACGGCCAGCTCGACTCTCTCTGGCGAGGAGGCCGCTGGTGCGAGGGGCCAGCCTATTTCGCTGCCGGGCGTTATCTCCTGTGGTCGGACATCCCCAACGACCGCATCATGCGCTACGACGAGAATGACGGTCATGTTTCCATCTTTCGTCAATCTTCCGCTTTCAGCAACGGCCAGACACTGGACCGGGAAGGCCGTCTCGTTACCTGCGAGCACGGTAGCCGTAGCGTCACCCGTACCGAACACAACGGCCGTATCAATACGCTGGCCGATACCTACGAGGGCAGCCGACTCAATTCCCCCAACGATGTCACCGTCAGATCGGACGGCTCGATCTGGTTCACCGATCCCAGCTACGGCATCGACAGCGATTACGAAGGGGGGCTGAGAACTTCCGAGATGGGTTGCCACGTCTATTGCCTGACCGTCGATGGCCAACTGCATCGCGTTGCCGAGGATTTCGAAAAGCCCAACGGCCTGGCGTTCTCCCCCGACGAAGCCTGGCTCTACGTGTCGGATACCGGTGCGACCCACCGAGCCGATGGCCCCCGGCATATTCGTCGCTTTCGGGTCGAGGAGAATCACCGCCTCGTCGGCGGCGAGATTTTCGCGGTCTCGGACTGCGGGCTGTTCGATGGCTTCCGTCTGGACATCGCCGGCAACCTCTGGACGAGCGCCGGGGACGGTGTCCACTGCTACGCGCCGGATGGCAAACGCCTTGGTCGCATTCTGATTCCGGAAACCGTAGCCAACGTCTGTTTTGGTGGCGTCAGTCGCAACCGGCTCTATGTCTGCGCCACCACGTCGCTCTATGCAGTCACGCTCAATACACGTGGCCACCATGTCATCGGTGAAGCGATTACGCCTTCGGAGATTCGCACAGCGAGCCGAACCTGAGCAGAATCCGCTTCTATCCGGCCAGTATGCGATCCACCGCGCGCGAGACGCCACCGAGATAGCCCCGACCAAACAGAGAGAGATGGTTGAGCAGCGGGTAAAGCTGAAACAGCGCCTCGCGCCGGTCCCAGTCGGCGGGACGATCGCCATCCCAGTAGGCTTCGAAGAAGGCATCGCCCGGCCCGCCGAACAGCGTCAGCATGGCGATATCCACTTCAGGGTAGTGTCGATAGACCGCCGGATCGATGATTGCCGGCCCCCTGGGCGTGAAGAGCACGTTGCCCGACCATAGATCGCCGTGCACCAGGCAGGGCGGCGTATCGGGCAGCCAGCTTTCGAGCGACTCGGCAACGCGCTCGATACGCTCGGCGAGACCGGCGTCCAGCAACCCCTGGTCGCGACACAGTTTCATCAGCGGCAGCAAGCGCCGCTCGCGCTGGAAGACACGGCCGTCCGCCAGCGGCGCATTGGGCTGAGGTGTCGAGCCGCAGGCATTGTCCCGCGGCCAGCCGTGCTCGGCCTGCGAATCTCGAGAATCACGGTGCATCTGGCGCAGCCCTTCGCCCAGCGCTGAGCCGTCACGTTGCCCCGTGGCATCCAGGGCTTCCATCACCAGCAGGTCGTCATCCTCGGCAACGACCGCCGGCACGACGAGCAGACGACAGACGCTGGCCAACGCCCGCAGCCCATCGGCCTCTCTGGCGACGCGCTCTACCGAATCCTGCTTGACGATGCAGGGTCTCGCACCCTCGACTCGCCACAGCCCGGCGCCGCTGTCACCACCGGAAAGCGGCGTAATGCCGGCGTCGAGTTCCAGCCCGGTGTCGGCCGGCAGCTCAAGCGCCGCGAGCCGGGGTTTCAGTCTCTGCAATGGTGTCTGCGTCATCGCGCATCTCCTCGCGATCGTCGGTGTCGGTGTCCTCTTCGCGTCTGCCGGTTCGCCCCCGGTTGAGCTCCTGCTGGAACAGGGATTGCAGCTCGGCCATGGCCGCCTTTTCGGTCGCCATCAATTGCTCGGTATCGTTGCGATGCGCATAGGTATCCTTGAGCAACTGGTTGTCGAAATCGCGGAAGGTGCGCACCGCATTGATGGCATTGGCGCTGGGATAACCCAACCCCTTGAGGACTTCGACGCTCATCTCCATGCTCGAGGCGAACGTTTCGCGAACCACGCCATCGACGCCGATCTCCATCAGTTGCCAGGCGTGATGGCGATTGCGCGCCCGCGCATAGACGGCGAGATCTGGAAAGTGTGTCTTTGCCAGCCTCGCAATGGTCAGCGCAGTGTTCTCGCCATCGACCGCAATGACGAGCAGGCGCGCCTTGTCGATACCCGCCGCGCGCAGCAGGTCGAGCCGGGTCGCGTCGGCGTAAAAGATGCGGGAACCGAAGCGGCGAATGAACTCGACCTGGGTGATGTTGGGGTCCAGCGCCGTGAAATTGATCCCCTGCATCTTCAGCATACGCCCGACCATCTGCCCGAAGCGGCCTAGGCCGGCGATGATCACCGGGGGTGTGTCGTCGCCGAAGTCGGTATCGAACGGCCGGCTCTCCTTGAGACGATCGCCCGCCTTCTCTCCCAGTTGATACAAAAACGGCGTGGCCGCCATGCTCAGCGTGACCGCCGCGATACACAGGCTGGCGATGCGCTGATCGATGACGCCAGCGGCCACCGCCGCCGTCAGCAGCACGAAGTCGAACTCGCCGCCCTGGGAAATGATCGTCGCCAGCCGGGGGATTTCCGGGCGAGGCAATCGCGCCAACAGGCCGACGATCACCAGTACCACGGACTTGGCCAGCGTCATCGCAACGGCCAGCCCCAGCACCAGCCAGACGTTGTCCAGCACGAGACCGAGATTGACCGACATGCCGACGGCAATGAAGAAGAGCCCTAGCAGCAGCCCCTTGAACGGCTCGATATTGGCTTCCAGTTCATGCCGATACGGGGTGTCCGCCAGCATCACACCGCCCAGGAAGGCACCCAGTGCCATCGACAGCCCCGCCCACTCCATGACCAGTGCCATCGCCAGCACCAGAAACAGTGCCGCGGCGGTGAATATCTCGTGCACGTCGCTACGTGCGATCAGCGCCAGCACGCGAGGGAATACCAGGCGACCGAAGACGATGGCAGCGATCACCACGCCAATGCTGCGGGCGATGAGCCAACCGTCGCCGGGCGCGGCGTCGGCACGCCCAGCCAGAAACGGCAGCAGCGCCAGCAGCGGTATCACCGCCAGATCCTGAAACAGCAGAATGGAGAACGCGCTCTGACCGTGCGGCGTCGCCAGTTGACGGCGTTCGTTGAGAACCTGCAGCGCAAAGGCGGTCGACGACAGCGCCAGCGTGAGGCCGAGGAAGATGGCGATACTCGGCGGCAGGTCCAGCAGGAGCCCGACCGGCATCAGCAGCGCTGCGCAGCCCGCCATCTGCAGCGTCCCCAGACCCAGCAGACGCTTGCGCATCCCCCACAGGCGACGCGGCTCCAGCTCCAGGCCGATGATGAACAACAGCATGACCACGCCGAACTCGGAGAAATGCAGCACCGATTCCGGCTCGGAGATGAAGCCGCTGATCGACGGGCCCGCGAGCAGGCCGATGCAGAGGTAGCCCAGGATCGACCCCAGCCCCAGACGCTGAAACAGGGGAACCGCAAGGATGGCTGCGCCCAGCAGCACAGCCGCTTCAGTGAGAAAGCCCATCGAATATCTGTCCTCGTCGCGGCAAGATCCGCCGCCCAATTTAACCTGGGTTCAGCATATCACTCACCTCGGCACGACAGCAGCACGCGCCTGACGTCTGCACGCTCAAGGCAGCGGATCCTTGAACGGCAGGCGAGATCGGCACTGCTCGAAATAGGCATGAACGTAGGCTCGCTCCTCGCGGCAGAAATCCTCGACGGCATCTCTAAACCCCGGATGATCGAGATAGTGCAGCGAGCGGCTGATGACCGGCGCGAAACCTCGGGTCAGCTTGTGCTCCCCTTGCGTCCCCGGATCGAAACGGGACAAGCCCTGTGCCAGGCAGTGCTCGATCCCCTGGTAGTAGCAAGTCTCGAAATGCAGAAAGTCGGCCTCGACCTCGCTGCCCCAGTAGCGGCCGTAGAGCGTGTCGCTTCCCTGCAGGCAGAGCGCGGCTGCCACGGCCCGTCCCTCCACACTGGCGCGGACCAGCAGCAGCGTATCGCCCAGGTCGTCGCGCAACCGGGTAAAGAACTCGAGCGACAGATAGGGACGCTGGCCCCGTTCCAGGTATGTCATGCAGTAGCAGCGATAGAACTGTGTCAGCGCCTCGTCGTCGATCCGCGCTCCCGTCAGCCGCTCGAACATGAAGCCCTGCTCCGCCAGCTTGCGACGCTCCCGACGGATCTCCTTGCGTTTGCGCGAGCTCATCCGCGCCAGAAAGCCGTCGAAACTGCCGAATCCATCGTCGCGCCAGGCAAACTGCACGGCCTGGCGCTCCATCAACGGCGCTTCGAACGCCGCCTGCCAGTCGTCCACCTCGCCGCTGTCGGCAAACAGTAGATGCCAGCTCTGCAGGCCGGTATCGCGGATCACCGGCGCCAGCGCCGCGATAACCGCCCGCCGATCCACGTCGCCCACCACGGCCAGCCGCGGCCCCGAGGCCGGCGTGAACGGAATCGCCGACAGCGACTTGGGATAGTAATCGCCGCCAGCGCGCTCCCAGGCATCCGCCCAGGACCAGTCGAATACGTACTCGCCTCGCGAGTGGTATTTGGCGTAGCGCGGCAAGACCGCCACCGTCCGGTCGTCGTCGAAGACCATCAAGTGATCCGGCTCCCAGCCGGTATCCGTATCGGCACAGCCGCAGGCTTCCAGCGCCACCAGGAACTCGTGGCGCAGAAACGGATAACGATCGCCGACCACATGATTCCAGAGCGACGCACGGGTAGCCGCGAGGCTACCGATATTCTCGACCCGCAATGCCATCCGATCTCCCCCGTTGCTTTTCCGGTCTTTCGTCGCTCGTCGCTCGTCGCTCGTCGCTCGTCGCTCGTCGCTCGTCGCTCGTCGCTCAGTCTATGTTGAAAACTTCGAGAGCCGCGGGCAAGCGTGCGATACTCTGGCAACAGCCAAGACAGAGAGCCACCCCAACCCGATGACACCCACCCCGACGCCTCCCAGCCCGTCAACGCCACCGCCCACCAATATCATGGCGCTGGCAGCTTTCGCGCTTAGCGTGCTGGGCACTCTGGTGCCGCCAGCGGCGTTGGGCGGCGTGGTCTGCGGCCATCTGGCTCGGCGCCAGATTCGCCAGAGGCAGGAATCCGGCGATAGCTGGGCGCTCGCCGGTTTGATACTGGGCTATCTGTTGATTCTGCTTTCGCTGGCCGGTCTTTTGCTGTTCGGCGGTTTCGTCGCGACAATGTTCGGTATCATGGCTTTCATGTAGCCGAATCTCATTGAGGAAACGCTCGCTGGCGCCAACGGCCGCGGATTGTGTTCACGCTGATGACGAGTTTTCATGCTGACTTCGCTTATCGATAACGACTTCTACAAGATCACGATGCAGAACGCCGTGATCAAGCGCTTCCCCTATGCACAGGCCCGCTACGCTTTCATCAATCGCGGCGAGCATGCGTTTCCCGAAGGATTCGGTGACGCCCTGCGACGCGAAGTCGATGCCATGGCCAGCCTCGTGCTCACCGACGCGGAAAAGCGCTATCTCGAGGTTACCTGTCCCTATCTCGATCCGACCTACCTGGACTTTCTGGCCGGCTTTCGCTTCAACCCCGCCGAAGTCATCATCGAGCAGACCGGCAGCGAACTCTCGGTCGCTATCGAGGGGCTGTGGTATCGCACCATCCTGTGGGAAGTCCCGCTGATGGCGCTGATCAGCGAGCTCTGGTATCGCCTGCGAGGTGTCAAGCGCGACGACGATGAAACGGTCGAGGCACGCACCCGAGCCAAGATCGAACAGTATCAGCGGCTGGGCCTGAAAATTGCCGAATTCGGCACCCGGCGGCGGTTTTCCTTCGACGTTCACGACCGGGTGGTCGGCGCGCTTCGCCATCATGGCGGCGAAGCCTTCAGCGGCAGCAGTAACGTCTTGCTGGCCATGCGCCACGGCGTCAAGCCCATCGGCACCCACGCCCACGAATGGTTCATGTTTCACGGCGCCCGTTTCGGTTTCAAGATGGCCAACAGCCTGGCGCTGGAGCACTGGGTCGATGTCTATCGCGGCGACCTTGGCATCGCCCTGACCGACACGTTCACTTCCCGCGCCTTCTTCGAGAGCTTCGACAAGAAGTTCGCCAAGCTCTTCGATGGAGTCAGACACGACAGCGCGGACCCCATCGACTTCGCGGCCTCGACCATCGCGCATTACGAGAAACTGGGGATCGACCCGCGCAGCAAGACGATCATCTTCTCCGACGCGCTGACACCCGAGAAGGTCGAGCGGATCCAGTCGTTCTGCCAAGGCCGCGTCGGCATGGCGTTCGGCATCGGCACCAACTTCACCAATGACGTGGGCGTCGAGCCGATGAACATGGTGATCAAGATGGTCGAGGCGAGACCGGAAGGCCAGCACTGGCTGCCCGTGGTCAAGCTTTCCGACGTGCCCGACAAGCACACCGGTGACCCGGAAATGATTGCCCTCGCCAAGCGCGTGCTCGCCCTCAGTCGCCCCAACGAATAGATTGCAGCTCGCCAACGAAAAAGCCACGAACGCGGTCGTTCGTGGCTTTCTGCTGTCTGGCTCGTAGCTCGTAGCTCGTAGCTCGTAGCTCGTAGCTCGTAGCTCGTAGCTCGTAGCTCGTAGCTCGTAGCTCGTAGCTCGTAGCTCGTAGCTCGTAGCTCGTAGCTCGTATTCAGTCTACTGATTCAGCGCCTTGTCCAGCGTCAGCAACGCAGCCTGCCAGGAGGCAGCATCCGCCGCCGCGTCGTAGCCGAGCGGAAGTTCGTTCTCCGCGGCCAGCCTGTCGGCATCCGGATTGGTGAAAGCGTGCTTGGCACCGGGATACTGCACCACGCGAACGTCCGCGCCATCTTCCGTCAATGCCGTCGCCATGCTGTCGAGCGCCTCGGGGTCGACCAGCGAATCGTCCTGGCCGTTGTAGATGCGCACCAGGCCGTCGAACGGCTGCGGGTTGGTGACGACCTGAGTCGGACTGCCATGGAAGCTGATCGCCGCTTCCAACGGCATGCCCGCCAATGCCATGTTCATCACCACGCCACCACCGAAGCAGTAGCCGATCGCCGCCATGCGATCCTCGCGCACCGCAGGATGTTCACGCAGCGCTGTCATCGCCGCTTCCAGCCGCGCTCGAGCGGAGGGCCAGTCCTGCATGACCTGGCTGGAGAACGCCTTGGCATCCTCCGGGTGCTGGGCCACCTTGCCGCCGCCATACATGTCTACCGCCAGTGCCACGAAGCCCAGTGCCGCCAGCTGATCGGCCTTGTGCTTGATGTAGTCGTTGAGCCCCCACCATTCATGGACCAGCAGTACGCCGGGACGAGGCTCGTCATCGCTGGCGTTGTAGGCAAGATACCCCTGGTAGGTCTGGCCGCCCGTGGCATATTCGAAAGTCTCGCCCTGGACGCGTGGACCTTCGACCTCGTCGGCCCACGCCGGCAGACACATCAGGCTGAGCAGCAAGGCCAGCAGTAATCGTCCCATCATCGTTCTCCTTCTTTGACTGGCTTGGCGCAGGTTCGGCTGGCTCGACGTCGACTCGCACAGCGGCTCATGGCGCCTGCTGAACGCGATCCCGCCCGCGCTGCTTGGCATTCTGCATTCCCGCCTCGGCACGCGCCAGCATGGCTTCCGCGGTCTCGTCACTGCGCCGTTCGGCGACCCCAAGACTAACCGAGAACGACAGCCAATGACCATGAAACTCCACCCGGGTCGAAGCTAGACGCCCGCGCAGTTTATCGGCGATGGTGGCCGTTTCCTGCAGCGATTTGCCGCTCATCAGCAACGCGAAGGAATCGTCGCCCAATCGGCCGAAGCTGAACCGCTCTCTCAACGTCGCCCGGCACATTTCGCCGATGCAACTGAGCACGAGATCGCCGCCCTCGCGCCCCCAATCGCGGTTGATATCGCTGAAATGGTCGACATCGAACACGATCAGCGTAAACCTAGCGCCGGTGTCTCCACTTGCGAACGCATGCCGCATCAGGCCCATGAAAGGCTCTCGATTGAGCGCCGAGGTCAATTCGTCGGTGGCGGTGTACGCATTCCACTGCAGCGACTGGTGGCGGCGTTGGGTGATATCCCTCGCGATGGCAACCCAGCCCGGCATGACCGGGGGCTCCAGCGTCTGCCCCAACGGCAGCGGATAAGGCGAAAAGTGGATCTCGAACCAGCGGTACACCCCATCCCGGTGTCTCAGACGCAGCTCCACCATGGGAGAACTCGCCTCGGCGGCTCCTTCGATCAGCAGGCGCCGAACCCGGGAGCCATCCTCGGGCGCCATCAGGCCGAAGAGAGACGTCGACAGCAGCGACGCTGCGCTGACACCGAGCGCGCCTTGGGTGTTACCCGCCGCGTAATGGCACTCCATATCCTCATCGAGCGCCAAGATCACATCGCCGCTGTGATCGAGCAGGGACTGCGGGGACAAGCCGTCGTCATTCGCGGGAGCGGCAGGCAGTCGCGGCTGCAGGAAACCGATGAGTGTTACGACCTCGCCGTCCGCGTCACGCTGGATGCTGATACTGTCGTCGACTTGACACTCGGAGCCATCTCGCCTTTCGATGACGTAGGACAGCCGCGCCGTGAGCTCGCCCTCGGTCAGGGCCTGCTGCAATCGTTCGAGCAGCGGCCTGCGCTCGGATTCGGGAATCTGCGCCAGCCACAGCTCGGGCTGGGAAAGGTAGTCCGTGGCGGGACGATGGCCCAGCGCGTCGATGGAATCGGCGACGAAGCGCAGCTCACCCAGCCACCAGGCCGAGTCGGTGACATAGACCGTGCCCGGCAAGCATTGCAGCCACTGTCGGGCGTCCGCGCCCGAAACTTCATCGTCATGCACGAAGGCATCCCGTGAATCCATGCACTCCGGCCTCGTCTAGCCGCAGTGCTGTTTCCAAGCGGCTGGGTGGTAAAACGAGATCGTGTCAGCGAAAGCCGACACGACGCTGAGCGACCGCGGGCGAAGAGGACGCATCATCAGATGAGCTTCGCGCCTCATCGTCACCCCTGGCTCGATGATCGCGACTCTTCGACTGAGCATGGCAGCAGGCATCCGCCAGCTGGCGCAGCTCGTCGCGAGTCAGCTCGAAACGATGCATGCCCGCCTGCTCCTGCCAGATCACGAAAATTACTGGCACGGAACGCGATTGGTCGACACCCACGATCTTCCCGAGCCGCTTCTCTTCAGGGTCGCGAATGGTCTCGCCAATCAGGCGATGCGCGTTGATGATGTTGTCCTGCATGACGCCGCCAACCTCAATGCATGGTGGAAAGATAGGGCATGTTCGGACTTACACTAGAGGGTCAGCCTGACAAGTCCAAGCCCACCAACGCAATTGCCCAGCATACAGGGTTCTATCGACAACGGATTGGATGACTTGAACGCAAAACTGGCGCTACTTCGATGGTATGCGACTCGGTCGCCTGCCCCCTTCTAGCCGAGGGGGACACGTCGCGCGGGTGTCCGGAGGGAGAAAATACCAAAAAAGAGGGGCGACAGACGCTCTGCCACCCCTCGATCCTGCTTCGTTGTCGCCGACTATCGCTTGCGGGCCACCCTTGTCAGGCGTTCAGGCCAGCGAAAACGATATTCATCTCAGCTGGCGGCCTGCATGGCCAGCGCCGTATCCAGCATGCGGTTGGAGAAGCCCCACTCGTTGTCGTACCAGGCCATGACCTTGACCAGACGCCCGTTCACGCGCGTGTGGTTGGCATCGAAGGTGGAAGAGTTGGCGTCGTGGTTGAAGTCGATCGACACCAGCGGCTGAGAGTTCACTGCCAGTACCGGCGACTTGGCCGCTGCCTTCTCGACGATCTCGTTGATCTCTTCCTTGCTCGTCTCGCGACCGGCAGTGAAGACCAGGTCCACCAGCGACACGTTGATGACCGGCACCCGCACCGCGAGCCCGTCGAGCTTGCCGTTCAGTTCGGGCAGCACCAGCCCGACGGCTGCGGCGGCACCGGTCTTGGTCGGGATCATCGACTGCGTGGCACTGCGCGCGCGGTACGGATCCTTGTGGTAGACGTCGGACAGGTTCTGGTCATTGGTGTAGGCATGCACCGTGGTCATCAGGCCATTCTCGATACCCACGCTCTCCTGCAGCGCCTGGGCTACCGGCGCCAGGCAGTTGGTGGTGCAGGAAGCGTTGGAAACCACCCGATGCTCCGCCTTCAGTGTCCCTTCGTTGACGCCGAACACGATCGTCGCGTCGGCATCGCCGCTGGGTGCGGAAATCAGCACACGCTCCGCGCCGGCATCGATGTGCTTGGCTGCGGCCTCGCGCTTGGTGAACAGCCCGGTGCACTCCATCACCAGGTCGACGTTCAGCGATTTCCAGGGCAGCTGCGACGGATCGCGCTCCGAGAGGATGCGAATGCTATCTCCGTCTACGCTCAGGGTATCGCTGTCGTGAGTGACGTCGAAGCCGAAACGTCCATGCACGCTGTCATGACGCAGCAGGTGCGCGTTGAGCGCCGGATCGCCCAGGTCGTTGATGGCGACGACTTCGATCCGGTCGCGATAACCGTTTTCGTACATGGCACGAAGTACGTTACGGCCGATGCGACCGAATCCGTTGATGGCGACACGCAATGTCATGGTGCTCTCCTCCTGATGACGTAACTCGAACGTTTGGGGAATGTGGCACGGTCGCGCCTGATCACGCATTCGTGAATGGCGCGGATCGAACGACAGCGCTCGATCACCGCGAAACTGCCAATAGTCTAGAACACCAGTCTAGAACATCGACGAATGAAAAAATATTACTCCGAAAGACTAATACAAAAGGCCCATCCGCGAACAAATGCCATAATTTTTGGTAAGTTTACCAAACAACCATGACAGCTCGATGAGGCAACCCCATGACGCTCAACCCCACTGTCGACCGCGTGACCCGACGCATCGAGGCCCGATCGGCCGATCGCCGCCGCCTCTATGAAGAACGCATGGAGCAGCAGCATCGTCGCGGCGTCCACCGCGCCGAACTCTCCTGCGGCAACCTGGCCCATGGCTTCGCCGCCTGCAATGCCGGCGACAAGAACAGCCTGAAGCTGATGAACAGCGCCAACGTCGGCATCGTCTCTTCCTATAACGACATGCTGTCCGCTCATCAGCCGCTCGAGCACTTCCCCGACCTGATCAAGGAAGCCGCCCGCGGCATGGGCAGCACCGCGCAGTTCGCCGGCGGCGTGCCGGCCATGTGCGACGGGGTGACCCAGGGCCAGCCCGGCATGGAGTTGTCGCTGTTCTCTCGCGACGTGATCGCCATGTCGACGGCCGTGGCGATGTCGCACAACATGTTCGACGGCGCACTGTATCTTGGCGTGTGTGACAAGATCGTGCCGGGCCTGTTCATCGGTGCCGCGCGCTTCGGCCACCTGCCAGCGGTGTTCGTTCCCGCCGGCCCCATGCCGAGCGGCCTGCCCAACGCCGAGAAGTCCCGGATCCGCCAGCTCTACGCCGAAGGCAAGGTTGGCCGCGATGCGCTGCTGGAAGCCGAGTCGGACTCCTACCACAGCCCGGGCACCTGCACCTTCTACGGCACCGCCAACTCCAACCAGCTGATGCTCGAGATGATGGGCCTGCACATGCCGGGCACCTCGTTCGTCAACCCGAACACGCCGCTGCGCGACGCGATCACCCGATTCAGCACCGAGCAGGTGATCCGCTTGAGTGACCAGGGGGGCAGCTATCACCCGTTCTACAAGCAGATCGATGCCCATGCCATCGTCAACGCCATGATCGGGCTGCTCTCTTCCGGTGGATCGACCAACCACACGCTGCATCTGGTGGCGATGGCCGCCGCCGTCGGCCTGACCATCACCTGGGACGACTTCGCCGAGCTTTCGACAGTGATTCCCGGGCTGACCCGGATCTACCCCAACGGGCAGGCGGACGTGAACCACTTCCACGCCGCCGGCGGCGTCAGCTTCCTGGTCCGCGAGCTGCTTTCCGCGGGCCTGATGCATGCCGATGTCCACACCGCTTTCGGCACCGACATGACCGCCTACACCCAGGAGCCGTTCCTGGAAGGCGACAAGCTGATCTGGCGCGAAGGCACCCGGCAGAGCCTCGACGAAGACGTGCTGCGGCCGGTGGCGCGCCCCTTCTCCCCCACCGGCGGGCTGGCCGTGCTCGATGGCAATTTGGGACGCGGCGTGATCAAGGTTTCCGCCGTCAAGCCGGAGTTCCGCCGGGTCGAGGCGCCGGTGCGGATCTTCGACGACCAGAGCCAGGTCAAGGCCGCGTTCGAGAGCGGCGAACTGGATCGCGACGTCATCGTCGTCGTGCGCTTCCAGGGACCGCGCGCCAACGGCATGCCGGAACTGCACCAGTTGACGCCGTTTCTCGGTGTGCTGCAGGATCGCGGACACAAGGTCGCGCTGGTCACCGACGGGCGAATGTCCGGTGCCTCTGGTAAGGTACCGGCAGCCATCCATATCACGCCGGAAGCCGTCGATGCCGGCCCGATCGCCTATCTGCGCGATGGCGATACGGTGCTGCTCGACCCGGATAACGGCGTGCTCGAGGCCCTGGTGGATGCCGAAACCTGGGCGCAACGCGAACCGGCAACCTGCGACCTGGACCACTATCATCATGGAATGGGCCGCGAACTGTTCGCCGGCTTCCGCCAGCTGGTCGGCGGTGCCGAGGAAGGCGCGGCCACCTTTGGCGGCTTCGACGCCGCCGACTTGCCCGGAGGGCACACATGACGACTCCCGCCTTGATCGGCGACATCGGTGGAACCAACGCGCGCTTCGCGCTGGTCATGCCTGGCAGTGTCGAGTTGCAATCGATCGAGACGCTACCCTGCGCGCGTTATAGCGGGCTGGTCGAAGCCATCCAGGCCTACCTGCAACAGGTCGGCGCCGAGGCGCCCGTCGAGGCGTGCCTGGCCTTCGCCTGCCCGGTGCACGAAGACTGGGTCAAGATGACCAACAACGACTGGGCGTTCTCCAAGAAGGCCGTCGCCGAAGAGCTCGGCCTGTCGAACTTCAAGGTCATCAACGACTTCACCGCCCAGGCGCTCGGCATTCCGCACATCGGTGACGAGGAACTGGTCAAGATCGGTGAAGGCGAGGCCGAACCTCGGCGCCCGCGCCTGGTGATCGGCCCGGGAACCGGGCTCGGCGTCGCCGGACTGGTGCCCAGTCGGCGCGCCTGGATTCCGCTGACGACCGAAGGCGGCCACGCCACCTTCGCCCCCACCGACCAGCGCGAAATCCAACTGCTCGACTATTTCCGTGCCCGTTATGGCCGAGTCTCGATCGAACGCCTGCTGTGCGGCCAGGGTCTGCTCGACCTCTATCTCGCCCACGCTGCACTGCTCAATGTCACCGCCCACTACAACACGCCGGCGGAGATCACCGGGGCCGCCCGGGCGGGCGATCGCGTTGCCCGCGAGACCTTGATGCGCTTTCTCAAGATCCTCGGCAGCGTGGCCGGCGACGCCGCGTTGACCCTCGGCGCGCTGGGCGGCGTCTATCTCTGCGGCGGTATCACGCCGCGTCTGATCGAGTGGCTGCCGCGCAGCGACTTCCGTCGCGCCTTTGCCGACAAGGGCCGACTGAGTGCCTACAATGCGGGTATTCCCACCTGGGTGGTGACGGCGCCGTGGACCGGCCTGCTGGGCGCGGCGGAAGCCCTGCACAACGAGGAGGTGACATGATTCCCGATACGCTGCGGCAGCTGATCGACGCGACGGACGGCCAGCGGGAAGCCGACTGGGAAGGTCGGCGCGTGCTGCTGATCAATGCCGACTGGGGCGAGCTGGCGATTTCGCTACAGGGCGCTCAGGTGCTGCACTTTTTACCTTTCGCCCCCGAAGCCGGGCGAGCCGCAGGCGCCCCACCAGCGCCCGGCACGGAGGATGGCTGGCTCTGGGTCACCCCGAGGCCGCAGCCGATGCCCGGTGCCATTCGCGGCGGGATCCCGCTGTGCTGGCCGTGGTTCGCCGACGAGTCGCCGGACGGCAAGGGCCCGATGCATGGCCCCGCCCGCACAGCGCAATGGCGCATCGATGCCGTCGACGAGAGCGTGACCGGCGGCGGGGTCGAGATTCACCTCTCCCCCGAAGAGCGGCTGCACGATCAGCTCGTTCCTAATGCCGTGGTTCACGCCAACGCCCAGCGTCTGAGCGTCGAACTGATGACTCGCCACGCCGGCACCACCCCGGTCAAGCTGACCGGCGCGCTGCACACCTATTTTGCCGTCGCCGATACGCACCGGTGCCGTATCGAAGGGCTGGCCGGCGCCCGCTATCTGGACAAGCTCGAACACTTTGCCGAGCATCATCAGCAGGGGGAACTAGGCATTCGTGGCGCGCTGGACCGTATCTACCAGTCGAACCGCCCTGTCGTTCTCGACGATGGCCAACGTCGTCTGCGGATCAGCAAGCAGGGCAGCGACTCCACCGTCGTCTGGCATCCGGGCGACGGCCTGCCGGGAGATACCCCCGCCGCCGTCGGCCAGCGCTTTCTGTGCATCGAAGCGGCCTGCACCCGGGTCGATCCCGTCTGGCTGGTGCCGGATGGCCAGCATCTGCTCGCCACCACGATCAGCCGAGAGGAAACCCCGGCGTGAGCGAAGATCTCTACTTCGATGCCCCGTTCATTCTGGGCATGATGCGGCTGCACGAAAGGCCCGACTTCAACGAGCCAGAGAAGCTCGCCGACTGGCTGGAAGCGCGCGTCGATCAGGGCCTGCACTGGTTCGATCACGCCGACATCTACGGCAACCACAAGTGCGAGCAGTTGTTCGGCGAGGCGCTGTCGCATCGCCCGGCGCTCAAGTCCCGGGTTCGAGTGGTGACCAAAGGCGATATCGTCCTGCCGCATCGCGACATCTCTCCGTTCGGAGTCAAGCATTACGACACGTCCGAGCGCTATCTTACCCAGGTCATCGACAGTTCACTCTCCCGCCTCGGCGTCGACCGGCTCGATCATTTCCTGCTGCACCGCCCCGACCCACTGATGGATGCCGAAGCCACGGCCCGAGCACTGGATGACGCCATCGCCGCCGGCAAGGTCGGCGCCGTGGGCGTTTCCAACTTCCTGCCGGAACAGTGGCGGCGCCTGCAAGCCGCGATGCATCACCGGCTCGGCGCTCACCAGCTCGAGCTTTCGCTGGCCCATCCCGACGCGCTGTTCGATGGTTTCTACGACGCCGTCCTGGCCGACGGACTGGCACCGATGGCCTGGTCGCCGCTGGGCGGCGGCTCGGTGTTCGAAGACGTTCTCGGCACGGCGCTGTCGCGGCTGGCCGACCAGCTCAACTCGACCACGGCCGGCTTGGCACTGGCCTGGCTGCGGCGCCTGCCCGGCAAGCCGATTCCAGTGATCGGAACGTTGAATGAAAGGCGTATCGACAATCTGCTGCTGAGCGGTAATCTCGAACTCGATCGCCCGACGTGGTTCGCGCTGCTCGAGGAAGCGCGCAGTCACCGCGTACCGTGATGACGTTCGGTGCGGCATCCTGTTTGAGACCAGTTTCGATGAAATCAGCTTCGATGAGATCAAGCACGCCGCACCTCGATTTTCGTTCGACATAGAGAGCCGGTTGACCCATGACTCCCATCATCGCCTTCGGCGAAGCCCTCGTCGACATGCTGTCCAGCCGTCTGGGTGACGACAGCGGCCCCGAGACCTTTACACCCTACGCCGGCGGCGCGCCCGCCAATGCTGCCGTGGCCTGCGCCCGCCAGGGTGTCCCCAGCCTCTTTCTCGGCATGATCGGTGATGACCGTTTCGGCGACTTCCTGATCGACGAGCTGACCCGCTACGGCGTCGACACCCAATACGTGGTGCGCACCCGCGAGGCTCGCACGGCACTGGCTTTCGTTTCCCGCGACAGCCACGGCGAGCGCCAGTTCGACTTCTACCGTCCGCCCGCCGCGGATCTGCTCTACCGTCGCGAGTACCTGCCGCCGGGCATCTTCACCGAGCCCGCGCTGGTCCATCTTTGCAGCAATAGCCTGACCGATGCCGCCATTGCCCGCACCACGCTGGATCTCGCCAGCATTGCGCGGCGCGGCGGCTGTCTGATCAGCGTCGATGCCAACCTGCGTGCGATGCTGTGGCCCCAGGGCAAGATCGATGTGCCCCTGGTCGAACAGCTGCTCGAACGCGCTCATGTCATCAAGCTCTCCACCGAAGAGCTCGACATCCTGCGCGGTGATCGCAGCGCCGAGGAATGGATCAGCGCCAGGCTGTCCAAGGGCACCCGACTGATCGTGATCACCGACGGTCCGGGGCCGGTGAGCGCGCACCTGGCCGATCGCCAGCTGCAGACGACCCCGCCCAGCGTTCAGGCAGTGGATACTACCGCGGCCGGCGACGCCTTCATCGGCGGCCTGCTGGCCTCCCTGGCGCGAGACGACGTGACCTGCGAGACACTTGCCGACTGGCTGGCCGACGAAGCCCGGCTGACCGAGGCGCTGACGTTCGCCTGCCGCTGCGGCGCCTTCGCCGCTACTCGTGCCGGCGCCTTCGTCTCGTTGCCCGGTACCGACGATCTCGACGACCTGCCCCGCTAGGCCGCTATCCACCTTTCATAGAGACAACCATAGAGACAGCCAGCGCCGCCTTCCTGGCGGCGCTTGCTACTATCGTCTAACCCGCCTACGTCGATCCCGCTCGGGTGGTAATGTCTTCCTCCATCGGTCGCTTGCGACAGCGCGTGTCCGCACGTTCATTGCCATCTGAACGGAGCGCACGTTGCGGCACAGCGGCTTCGAAACGATCTTTTGCGCGACTTCCGTTTCACAGGACGAGGACTCATGGACAAAGTGTTTAGCAGCGCCGCTGAAGCGCTGGAAGGCCTGATCGAAGACGGCATGACCCTGGCCGTTGGCGGCTTCGGCCTGTGCGGCATCCCTGAAGCCCTGATCGTCGCTCTTCGCGATACGGGCAAGAAGGATCTGACGGTCGCCAGCAACAACGCCGGCGTCGACGGCTTCGGCCTCGGGCTGCTGCTAGAGTCGCGTCAGATCAGAAAAATGCTCTCTTCCTACGTCGGCGAGAACAAGGAGTTCGAGCGCCAGTACCTTTCCGGCGAACTGGAACTCGAATTCTGCCCGCAGGGCACCCTGGCGGAACGGCTGCGCGCGGGCGGCGCGGGCATCGCCGCCTTCTTCACCAAGACCGGCTACGGCACCAGGATCGCCGAAGGCAAGGAGGTGCGCGAATTCGACGGCGAGCACTACGTGATGGAGCGCGGCCTGCCGGTGGATGTCGCCCTGATCAAGGCGCAGGTCGCCGACAAGGCAGGCAATCTGCGCTTCAACAAGACCGCGCGCAACTTCAATCCGCTGGCCGCGATGGCCGGCAAGGTCTGCGTGGTGGAGGTCGAGGAGATCGTCGAGACCGGCGACATCGACCCCGATGACGTCCACCTGCCGGGCATCTTCGTGCATCGCATCGTGCACAACCCGACCCCGGAAAAACGTATCGAGAAACGCACGCTCAGGGAGGTGAACTGAGATGGCCTGGACCAAGGAACAGATGGCGGAACGCGCCGCCAGCGAATTGCGTGACGGCTTCTACGTCAATCTCGGCATCGGTCAGCCGACACTGGTGGCGAACTATATTCCCGAGGGCATGGACGTCTGGCTGCAGTCGGAGAACGGCCTGCTCGGCATCGGCCCCTTCCCGACCAAAGAGACCGTCGACCCCGACCTGATCAATGCCGGCAAACAGACCGTCACCGCCCTGCCCGGCTCGAGTTACTTCGACAACGCCGAATCCTTCGCCATGATCCGCGGCGGCCATATCAATCTGGCGATCCTGGGCGCGATGCAGGTCTCCGAGAAAGGCGATCTCGCCAACTGGATGATTCCCGGCAAGATGGTCAAGGGCATGGGCGGCGCCATGGACCTGGTTGCCGGCGTGCAGCGCGTGGTGGTGCTGATGAGCCACACGGCCAAGGGCGAACACAAGATCCTGAGCGAATGCACGCTACCGCTGACCGGGGTCGGCGTGGTCGACCGGATCATCACCGACCTTGGCGTGATGGATATCACCGAGGAAGGGTTGGCCCTGGTCGAACTGGCACCCGACGTCACCCTGGAGGAAATTTCCGCGGCCACGGGCTGCAAGCTGATCGACAAACGGGAGACTTCCCATGCCTGACGTTTCCGGACCGACCACATCCATGCGCGACGTGGTGATCGTCGCCGCCACGCGCACGCCGATCGGCACCTTCCAGGGCGGCCTCTCCAGCGTGCCTGCCGTCACCCTCGGGGCGACCGTCATCCGTCGTGTCCTCGAAGGGATCGACCCGGCCGGTGTCGACGAAGTGATCATGGGGCATGTGCTGCGCGCCGGCCTGGGCCAGAACACCGCACGCCAGGCCGCGATCGAAGCCGGCGTGCCGGACAGCGTGCCAGCGATGACCATCGACAAGGTCTGCGGCTCCGGGCTCAAGGCAGTGCACCTAGCGGTCCAGGCGATCCGCTGCGGTGATGCCGAGGCCATCGTCGCTGGCGGCATGGAAAGCATGAGTCTGGCACCCTACGTGCTGCCCAAGGCCCGCACCGGGCTGCGCATGGGTCACGCCGAGCTGCTCGACAGCATGATCCACGACGGCCTGTGGGACGCTTTCAACGACTACCACATGGGCATCACGGCGGAGAATGTGGCCGAGCGCTGGGGCATCTCCCGCGAGGATCAGGATGCCTATGCAGCGGAGTCCCAGCGGCGCGCCTCGCAGGCCCGCGAAGCCGGACGCTTCGATGCCGAGATCACGCCGGTGAGCGTGCCCCAGCGGCGCGGCGACCCCATCGTGGTCGAACGCGACGAGCAGCCCCGCGACGGCGTCACCGCCGAATCGCTGAGCAAGCTCAAGCCGGCGTTCTCCAAGACCGGCAGCGTCACCGCCGGCAACGCCTCTTCGCTCAACGACGGTGCCGCCGCCCTGCTCATCATGAGCGCCGAGCGGGCCAAGGCACTCGGATTACCCGTGCTGGCGACGATCCGTGCCTACGCCAACGCCGCCGTCGACCCGGCAACCATGGGCATCGGCCCGGTACCGGCGACCCGGCGCTGTCTGGAACGCGCCGGCTGGACGATCGACGAGCTGGACCTGGTCGAGGCCAACGAGGCCTTTGCGGCCCAGACACTGGCGGTAGCCAAGGATCTCGGCTGGGACGGCAGCAAGGTCAACGTCAACGGCGGCGCCATCGCGCTGGGCCACCCGATCGGTGCCTCTGGCGCCCGCATTCTGGTAACGCTGCTGCACGAGATGCAGCGTCGCGATGTCAGGCGAGGACTGGCGACGCTATGTATCGGCGGCGGCCAGGGCGTGGCGACGGCGATCGAACGGTAGTCGACAGAACGACAGACGGCAGAACGCCGTCGGGCCGGCCGAAGCCGTGATCCTCCGAAGCCGTGATTCCCAAAACCGTAAGCCCTGGCCGCTGGATTCGACCGGCGTGCGCCTCGGGCATTCGACTGGTGAGTCTTCGAAGGATCGACCAGACTATCGGGACAATCTATCCAGGAAGGAGTGTTTCGTGAAGCCTCAGACACTGTGGACCATCGTTGGCACGAGCACGGCGGTTCTATCCGGCGTGCTGGCTCGTCAAAGCCTCAAGCAGACCTTTCGCAAGGGCGTTTTCGAGCCGCCGATCAATCCCGACGAGGATGATGTCGAATGGCGCCAGGCGCTGTTCTGGGGGGCAGCATCCGGGATGGCGGTAGGAATGGCTCGCATCGTCGGCTGGAAACTGGCATCGGCTGGCATGCGGCGTACCCGCCGCTCGCGTCGCGGTCAGCGCCTTCTGGCGCATCTCGAGGACTGATACCGCATCGCGCTCCCCGGTCGACCCGGTCGATCACCGGGGAGCGCGACCCGAGCGCCCGAGACCGGAAGGTCGGACGCTCGATAGCGGTTCAGCGCGGATAACGCTGCGTGGCGGCTCGTGTCAGTTCAGTGATGCCCGCCCAGTCCTCTTTATCGATGAGCGACTTCGGCGCCATCCAGGAGCCGCCGACGCACATCACGTTGGGCAGCGCCAGATAGTCGGCGGCGTTGTCCACGGTGACCCCGCCAGTCGGGCAGAACAGCGCTTCCGGCAGCGGACCGCCGAAGGACTTCAGCGCCTTGGCACCGCCATTCGCTTCCGCCGGGAAGAACTTGAAACGACGATAGCCGTACCCCCAGCCGGTCACGACTTCGGAGACGGTGGCCACACCCGGCAGCAGCGGCACGTCGCTACCGGCGCCATACTCGAACAGGGCCGGCGTCGTGCCGGGCGTGACGACGAAATCGACGCCGATCTCCTCGCAGACCCGGTACTGATCGATGCCAAGCACGGTGCCCGCGCCAATGATCGCATCCGGCAGCGCCTGCTTGATCTGCTTGATGGCCTCGACCGCGCAATCGGTACGCAACGTGATTTCGAGGACATCGAGACCGCCCTCGACCAGCGCCTTGGCCAGCGGTACGGCATGTTCGAGACGCTCGATGACGAGAACGGGAATGATGGCGCCGGAACGACAGATTTCATCCAGGCGCTCGATGTGTGAAGCGGGCAAACGTTGAGTGGATGACAAAGGTTGAGCGGATGACATAGAGAGGAGACTCCTTTGAAGAATATCCGGCACTCGCCCGATCGGCGAACAGATGCCGGCGAGCGCTAGGGCGCCCAGTAGAGGGTCAGGGGGCAGGTCAGAAAGGCTCTGATCGGCAATTCGCGAGCATCGTCGCCACTGAGCGCCTGGGCCAGCACCGCCTTCTTGGCGTCACCGACCAGATGCAGCGCGAGGCGGCGCGCGTCATGCAGTCGCGCCGCGCTCAAGGTGATGCGAGGCTGCAACACGCTGGGCGCGCGTACTGCGACGACGCTCTCATCCGTACTCAGCGCCAGCGAGAGCTCGCCGCTATCCGGGAACAACGAAGCGGTATGGCCGTCATTGCCCATGCCGAGCACGATCAGGCTGGCTGGCCAAGGCAGCGTCGCCAGGCGGGCGGCAACCGCCGCTGCGCCCTGCTCCGGTGTGGCATCGGGTGTCGTCAGCGGATGAAAGGTCGCCGCGGCGGCTGGCCCGACCAGCAACGTCTCGCGAATCAGGCGCGCGTTGCTGTCTGGATGATCCTCGGCCACCCAGCGCTCGTCGGTCAGGGTGATATCGACCCGAGACCACGCCAGCGGCTGTTCGGCGAGGCGACGCAGGAACGGCTCCGGTGTCGTCCCGCCGGAAACGACCAGTAGCGCACGCGGCTGGCTGGCCAGATCCGTCGCCAATGCATGAGCGGCGGCAGAAGCCAGCTGCGCCCCGATCTGTTCGCGAGCGCTATCAGTAGTCTTCATACCAGGAACGACCGTCCTGCGTGATCATCGCGATGGAGGCGACAGGCCCCCAGGATCCCGCCGGATAGCGACGCGGCGGAATATCGCGCTTTTCCCAACCAGCGATGAGGTGATCGACCCACTTCCAGGCGTACTCGACTTCGTCGCGACGCACGAACAGATACTGCTGGCCTTTCATGACCTCGAGCAGCAGGCGTTCGTAGGCGTCCGGAATCCGCTCCTTGGGGAAGGCGTGGTTGAAATCCAGATGCAGCGGGCCGGGGCGCAGGCGCATGCCCTTGTCGAGACCGCCGTCCTTGGTCAACACCTGCAACGCGATGCCCTCTTCCGGCTGCAGCCGGATCACCAGCTTGTTGGCAGCGAGATTGCGCTGGTCGGGGTCGAAGATGTAGTGCGGCTGCTGGCGGAAGTGAATCACGATCTGCGACAGCTTCTCCGGCATGCGTTTACCGGTACGCAGATAGAATGGCACGCCGGCCCAGCGCCAGTTGGCCACTTCGAGGCGCATGGCGACGAAGGTCTCGGTGGTACTGGAGGTATTGGCGTCCGGCTCTTCGAGATAACCCGGTACGTTCTCGCCTGCGATCGAGCCGGCCACGTACTGGCCGCGCACGACATGGCGGTTCAGGTCGTCGCCTTCCAGCGGCTTGAGCGCCTTGAGCACCTTGACCTTTTCGTCGCGGATGGCGTCGGCATCGAGATTGGCCGGCGGATCCATGGCAAGCATGGTCAGCAGTTGCAGCAGATGGTTCTGGACCATGTCACGCAGCTGGCCGGCCTTGTCGAAGTAACCCCAGCGCCCTTCGATGCCCACCTGCTCGGCCACGGTGATCTCGACGTGGGAGATCTGGCTCTGGTTCCACTGGTTGCCGAACATCGGGTTGGCGAAACGCAGAGCGATCAGGTTCTGGACCGTTTCCTTGCCCAGATAGTGATCCATACGGTAAATGCGAGATTCGGGGAAGACGGCACCGATGGCGTCGTTGATCTCGTGCGAGGACTCGAGGTCATAACCGATCGGCTTCTCGACCACCACCCGCGATTCGCCATCCAGGCTGCCGCTCTGCTCGAGATTGGCGCAGATCGCCCCGTAGATGCTAGCGGGCACGGCAAGGTAGATGGTCAGCGGGCATTGGGCATCCGGGCTCTGGGCGTGCCAGTCCCGAATCTTCTCGTAGCCGTCGACGGTGTCGAAATCGAGCTGCGTGTACTCGAGCCGGGCCAGAAAGCGATCGAGGCACTTCTGCTCCAGCTCCTTGGGCTTGATACGTTTCTTGAGCGTCCCGAGTACGGTGTTGCGGAAACTGTCGACGTCATGCTCGCGACGTGCCAGCCCCAGAATCCGGGTGTCGTTGCCCAGCAGGCCATCGCGATCCAGATGATAGAGCGCGGGGTAAAGTTTGCGCAGTGCCAGGTCGCCAAGCGCACCGAACAGAGCCAAATCCACGTTGGGCGTTGCCTCTCGAGTCATTGCCTCCCTCCGCCAGAGTCGTTAATTTACGAATAAAATACGCCATCCAGGCGTCATTTGACATTCGACTTCGTCATTAAATTACCGTTCTCGTACCAGTATACCGCGCCGCAGGGCCGCCGAGCGCGTACACCTCTGGCCTATCACCGCTTGGCGCTGTTGCCGGCAGAGGCTAGGATGCAGAGCCTGTGATGAATCACCCGTCAATCCGCCGCAAGGAGATGCCCCGCAACCATGGCAATGCACGATCTCATCGCCCGCATTCGTTCGCGGGTCGACGACCTCAATCGCTCGGAACGCAAGGTCGCCGACGTCATCCTGCAGGACCCCAACGCGGCAATTGGCATGAGCATAGCCACTCTGGCACAGGCTGCCACGGTGAGCGAACCCACGGTCAACCGCTTTTGCCGCAATTTCGAAACCAAAGGCTATCCGGACTTCAAGATCCAGCTGGCCCAGAGTCTGGCAGGCGGAACGCCCTACGTCAGCCGCAGCGTGGAGAGCGACGACGATGCGGCGGCCTATACCGACAAGATCATTGGCGCGACGATCGCTGCACTGGACGAGGCTCGCCGCGAGATCGACCCGAAGCGGATCGAGCGCGTCGTCGATCATCTTTCCCAGGCCCGCCAGATCAGCTTCTTCGCCCTCGGCGCTTCGGCGCCGGCAGCCTTCGATGCGCAGAACAAGTTCTTTCGCTTCAACCTGCCGGTCGGCGCTTACAACGATGTGTTGATGCAGCGAATGATCGCGGCGGCGTCCCATACCGGCGACGTCATCGTGGTGATTTCCTATACCGGCCGCACCCGTGAACTGGTGGAAGTCGCCAAGGTGGCCCGCGACAGCGGTGCACTGGTCATCGGCATCACCCGCGATGGGTCGCCGTTGGCGGAAGTCTGCACCGACATCCTGCCGGTCGACCTGCCGGAAGACACGGAAGTCTACATGCCGATGAGCTCGCGGATGATCCACATGGCGTTGATCGACGTGCTCGCGACAGGCGTCACGCTGCGCCGAGGCGAGTCGTTCCTGCCTCATCTCAAGAAGATCAAGGAGAGCCTGCGGCCGACCAAATTCCCGCCGAAGGATAAGTGACGACAGTCTCTCGGCCTTCGAGTCACCGGGCAGCCAGACGTCCATCAACGTGGATAACCACACGCGGCTTAACGCCGATGCGCTCATGCGGTTATCATGGGCGCCTTCCGACACCATTCCCTTCCAAAAACATCGAGGCTCTTCCCCATGCGCTGGATGCTTGCCCTGTTGTTGTCGATCGCATCGATCGGCTGTTCGCTCGCCCATGCCGACGCGACGTTCCGCTTCACCGCCATTCCCGACGAAGACCAGTCTCGCCTGGTCGAGCGCTTCTCCAAGGTGGCCGATTACCTTTCGGATCGGCTCGGCGTCGATGTCGAATACGTCCCCGTCACGTCCTACGGCGCCGCGGTCACCGCCTTCCGCAACGATCAGGTACAACTGGCCTGGTTCGGCGGCCTCTCGGGCGTTCAGGCCCGCCAACTGGTACCGGGCTCGCAAGCCATCGCCCAGGGCAAGGAAGATGCCGCGTTCGTGAGCTACTTCATTGCCAATACCGCCACCGGTATCGAGCCGCAGCAGGAAGCGCTGCCCGAATCCGTGGTCGGCCACTCGTTCACGTTCGGCGCCAAGACCTCGACGTCCGGCCGACTGATGCCGGAGCACTTCATCCGCCAGCGTTTCGACGAGGCTCCCGAGCAGGTCTTCTCCCGCGTGGGCTTCTCCGGCGATCACACGCGCACCATCGCGCTGGTGGAATCCGGCACCTACGATGTCGGCGCGGTGAACTTCACCGTCTGGCAGGCTGCCGTCGAGGATGGGCGCGTCGATACCGACAAGGTCGAAGTGATCTGGGAGTCGCCGACCTACCCGGACTATCAGTGGACGCTGCGCGGCGACGCCGACGAGCGTTACGGCGAAGGCTTCACCCAGAAGGTGCAGCAGGCACTGGTCGACATGACCGATCCGGCACTGCTGGAAAGCTTCCCGCGCTCGGGCTTCATTCCGGCCAGCAACGATGACTACGGCCCGATCGAGTCGGTCGGGAAATCCATCGGCCTGCTGCGCTGAGACCCCATGCCGCTACTAACCTTCGATAGCGCCGACCTGGGCTACGGGACGCAGGTAGTGCTGCCGGCGTTGACGCTCTCCCTGGAGGCTGGCGAGCGCGTCGCGCTACTGGGTCAGAGCGGCGCCGGCAAGTCGACGCTGCTTGCCGAGATTCGCCGCCGGCTGGGCAATACCGCCGCCTGGTGCCCGCAAGGATACGGGCTGGTGCCGCTGCTGTCGGTGTATCACAACATCTATATGGGGCAGCTCGAACGGCACACCGCGCTGAGCAACCTCTGCAATCTCCTCAAGCCTCGTCGCCAGGCGTGGCAGGCCATCGAGACCCTGGCCGACGAGCTGGGCCTCGAAGGATTGCTGCGTCGCCCCGTGGCGCAGCTTTCCGGCGGTCAGCGTCAGCGGGTCGCGATCGCCAGAGCGTTCTACCAGCAGCGCGAAATCTTCCTCGGTGACGAGCCGTTGGCCAGCGTGGATCCTCATCAGGCGTTGCGACTGCTGGAGCATATCCAGACTCGCCATGCCTCCAGCATCATTGCCCTGCACCAGCATCGGCTGGCACTGGCGCATTTCGACCGCATCGTCGGCCTGCGTGACGGGCGCGTGGTGCTGAACGCGCCTGCCTGCGAGCTGACGCTGGCGCACCTCGACGCGCTCTACCCGGACGCGGGAAAATCGAGTCGCGAGACCGAGGTAGATGCCACGACATGAGCGCGCCTCCCGGACTGCTGCAAGGCACTAGCCCCGGCCTGACGCTCGCCCGACGCTCGCTGGCGCTGACTCTGCTGTGCCTGCTGCTGCTCCCCTTCGCCGACCTGCGGGTCATCGCCGCCGATCCGTGGGGCGAACTGTGGCGAATGGTGCAAGGTTTCGTCTGGCCCGACTTCGTCGCGCTGGAAAGCCCGCTTCGAGCGATCGTTTTGACCGTCAGCGTCGCGCTGTGGGGAACCCTCATCGGTGCGCTACTGGGCTTTCCGCTGGCGTTGATCTTTCATCGCTCGAGACTCGTGCGCGCGTTCTGCGCTTTCGTGCGCGCCATCCATGAGCTGTTCTGGGCGCTGCTGTTCCTGCAGGTCTTCGGCCTCTCCGCGGTCACCGCGCTCGCCGCGTTGGCGATCCCCTATGCCGGTATCTTCGCCAAGGTCTATGCGGAAATCCTGGAACTCACGCCCAGAGCCCCGACCGACGCGCTGCCCGGCGGCGTCGACCGGCTGTCGCGTTTTCTCTATGCCGAGCTGCCGCTGGTGTGGGATCGTCTCGCCAGTTACACCCGTTACCGTTTCGAATGTGCCATGCGCGCCAGCGTGCTGCTCGGCTTCGTGGGGTTACCGACCCTCGGCTTCTATCTCGAAAGTGCCTTCCGCGAAGGACGCTTCGGTGAAGCCGGCGCCCTGCTGTGGGTTTTCTACACGCTCATCGCCACGCTGCAGTGGTGGGGGCACCGCCGCCTGCTGCCGCTATTGCTGTTTGGCGCACTGTTCTGCCTGGGCCCGTGGCCGGATGTCGATAGCGACCTGCTGTGGCGCTTCGTCAGCCAGGATCTATGGCCCGCTCCCCTGCTCGATGGCGATCTAGCCGGCCTGGGCGAATGGGTGACGAGCCTGCCCGATCTGCTGCCGGCGATCGGCAATACGTTGCTGCTGGCGCTGATGGGTACCGTCGGCAGCCTGATCCTGGCGCTGCTGCTGTGGCCGTTGGCCAGCCGTCACTTCGGCCGGCCGTGGCAACGGATGGGTGGGCGACTGATGCTGATCGTGCTGCGCTCGACGCCGGAACTGATGCTGGCGTTCATCTTCCTGCTGATGCTCGGCCCCTCGATGCTGCCCGCATGGCTGGCCCTCGCCCTGCATAACGGCGCCGTGATCGCCTTCCTGGTCGCACGCCACGCCGACGGCCTGACGATCGGCATGGCAGGTCTGCCGGCTTCCGGACGCTACGCGTACGAACTGCTGCCGCGCCTCTATCCCAACCTGCTGGCACTGCTCTGCTATCGCGCGGAAGTCATCATGCGCGAGACCGCCCTGCTCGGCATGCTGGGCGTCGCCACGCTGGGCTTCTACATCGACTCCAGCTTTCAGTACCTGATGTTCGACCACGCCTTCTTCCTGCTGCTGGTGACCGCCGGCCTCAACATCACCATCGACGCTCTATCCCGCCGCTTCCGGCCTCGCCAAGTCCCGCTCGACGATCCCTGCAGTCGCTAGAGGCCGGCTTGTGGGCCAACGCCCGCCGATATTTGATCTGCATCAAGTTCAATCGAGAAAACCGAGGATAGGCTTATCCAGGCCCAAGGGATCGTCCTCCCAGGGTGCGTCGAACCCCGGTTCGGCGCTCTGATGCCCTCCGCCCCATGGCACCACCACCCTTCAGAATGCATAAAGCTTGCACCGCGCAGGCCTTCTTTTCCGTTATGATGCGTAAAGTTGTCGCAATACGGATCGTTGAAACGACGCCATGACGGACCTTTACCTACAGGATTGGCGAGCCTGGACACCCCATCGCGAGGCGGAAGGGGATTCCCGGCTCGACACGAGTGACAAGCCTGCCGGCAAGGCCATCCCATCGATGTTGCGGCGTCGTCTCAACCTGCTCGGACGCGCGGTTTGCGACATGCTCTCGGACCTCGATCCCGATGCCGACAGCGTCGTGCTTCACGCCTCGCGCCATGGCGACGGCGAGCGCACGCTGGAGATGCTATATGGCCTGAACGAAGGCGAGCCGCTGTCTCCGGCGCGCTTCGGCCTGTCGGTGCATAACGCCACCGTTGGCGTCTACTCCATTGCCAGTGGCAACCGACGCAGCCAGCAGGCCATCGCCGCCAGCGGCGGCGAGTGGGCGGCGCTGATGGCAGAAGCCCGCGGATATCTCGCCGACACCCACTCGAGCCTTGTGATCGTTTTCAGCGATCAACCAGTCCCGGCGCGGTTCGCGTCTCATGCCCCGGAGTCGCCTTTCGCCGCCGTCGCGCTGCGTATCGGTCAGGCGCCGACAGCCGACGCATCGCTGGATGCCGGGCGAATCGTGGAAACTCCGGTCACGACCGAGGCCTCGACCCTGCAACCCCTCGATATCATCGACTGGTTGATGGACAAGCGTGCAGACGTGGCGTGTCCCATGAGCCGTCGTGGTTGGCAACTCGCCAACGTTCGGCCATGATCCGCTGCCCATGACACGACGATCACCGCATGGAACCTCCCGAGGCCAAAGTGACAGGCCTGCTACGCCGGACGACACCGGCAACGCGCCCGCTGCGGGATCGGCCGCCCGCAACTGATAATGAACGAGTGACAAGGACGACCAAGACCGATGGCAACGACAGCGCTGGAACACGAACTCAAAGAGATGATCATCGAGACCCTGGAACTGGAGGATGTCACGCCGGATGACATCGACCCCGACGAGCCGCTGTTCGTCGAAGGGCTGGGGCTCGACTCCATCGATGCGCTGGAACTGGGGCTCGCGCTGCAGAAGCGCTATGGCATCACGCTGGAATCCGAAGCGGAATCGTCTCGCCAGCATTTCGCCAACCTGCGAAGCCTGGCGGCACTGGTCGAATCGCGTCGCCAGAAATGAACCCGGTGGTGCCCTCTTGATTCCGTCAGCGCCTGCCCAGGGCCGCAACCGTCTTCTGTGGGCCGCGGCGGGTCTCGTTGGCCTGCTCTGGCCGCTGGTGGTGCATTACCTGCTGCCGCATTACGGCGCCTGGCCCTTGCTGATCGCGCTAGCCGCCATTGCCTGGTGGCGCCTGCCGCCGGCACAGCGTCGCTGGGGCTGGGGTCTGTTGCCGCTGATTCTGCTGCTGCTGATCACCGACAGTGCCGAGCTGGGGCTTCGTCTATGGCCTGTGGTGGTGAACCTCGCCTTGCTGTTGCTCTTCTCCCACGGCCTGCGCCATCCGCCAACGCTGATCGAGCGGTTCGCCCGTCGCCAGGAACCGGATCTGCCGCCTCACGCCGTACGCTATACCCGTCGGGTCACCCAGGCCTGGTGCGTGTTCTTCGTGCTCAACGGCAGCGTGGCACTGATCACCGCGATCCATGCCGATCTCGACGTCTGGGCCTGGTACAACGGCGGCATCGTCTACGCGCTGATGCTTGTCATGTTCCTGGGCGAATGGTGCATCCGCCAGCGCGTCAAGCGCCGGGCCGCAGCGCACGACGAGAGGATGCATGACGCAGCAGGACACGACGAAAAGAGGCCGCATGACGTTTCGTGAATTGACCGCACGCCCGTGGCGCCATCGCCCTCTTTCGGAGCCCTTCGCCTGGCTACCGCCGGAGGGCAATACGCCCGCGCGCTGGTTCAGCGTCGGCGCATGGCACGAGCGGATCGGCGCCTGGCAGCAGCACCTGCTCGATACACCCAACAACAGCGACAGCTGGCGACTCTACGAACCGGATCCGATCGAATTCAGCGCCGCACTGGTTGCGATCTGGGAGCGCGGCGATCGCGTCATTCTGCCGGCGGACAACCAGCCGGAAACGCTGTCTGGCCTGCGCGATACGGGTGTCGTTCTGGGGTCGAGCGGACAGACGCCCGAACAAGGCTCGTCGACGAGGCTCCCGAGCCGACCGCCTCGGTGGTCGTCCGAACTGCTGCCCGCCGTCGCCGTTTCGCTCTATACCTCCGGGTCCAGCGGTGACCCGCAGCGTATCGACAAGCGTTTCGACCAGCTGGATGCCGAACTCGCCACCCAGGCATCGCTCTGGCCCCTGCTCGGCCGACTGGTCGTCAGCCAGGTCAGTCATCAGCATATCTACGGGCTGCTGTTCTCGATTCTGCGTCCGCTCTGCGAGGCTAGCCCCTTCTCGGCGCAGCCTTGCCGCTACCCGGAGACCCTGCATACCTGGCTGCGGTGCTGTGAGGCAGAGGGTCGCCGGATCGTTCTCGTCAGCGCCCCGCCGGCGCTATCGCGGCTACCGGAAGCGCTCGAGTGGCAACCGGTAAACACAGCGCTCGCGACCATCTACAGTTCGGGCGCGCCGCTATCGAAGGACGCCAGCGACCAGGTCTTCGAGCGACTCGGCAAGCCGGTTCACGAGATCTACGGCAGCTCCGAGACCGGCGGCATCGGCTGGCGTGTTCAGCAGCGCGGCGCGGCATGGACCGCTCTGCCCGGCGTCGAGGTGCGTCATGACGATGAGAGCCGCCTGTGGCTGCGCTCCCGTCATCTGGAGACGCCGAACCAGTGGCAGCGCCAGGCCGACCTGATCGCATTGACCGATGACGGGTTCGAGCTGCTGGGCCGGGCCGACCGCATCGTCAAGATCGGCGGCAAGCGACTCTCGCTGACGGCCATGGATCGCGCCCTCGCAACACTGCCCGACGTCGAGCGGGCGACCACCTGGACGCTGCAGCGACGCGACCTGCGACTGGCCGCGGTCATTCAGTTGACGCCCGATGCGATGCCACATGACCACCGACAGCATCGCGAAACGGTAAAACGGCTGCGCCGGGCACTCGGCGCGCGATTCGAGACGCCATCGCTGCCCCGCTACTGGCGCTTCGTGGATGACTGGCCCACCAACCCCCAGGGCAAGCTGAGCGCGGAGATTCGCCAGCGGCTGTTTCAGGATCTCGAAGACCGACGCGCACCGCGCTGGCTGGGCGAGTGCCTGCACGAGAACGGCTGGCGCATCACGCTGGAAGTGCCCGAGCACTGCGCCTATGTCGACGGCCACTTCGACGGCCAGCCCGTCCTCCCCGGCATCGCGCTGGTACACTGGGCGATGCGGCAGGCGCGCCGACTGTTCGCTTTGAATGCCGATTTCAGCGGCCTCGAGCGATTGCGATTCCCGCAGCCGCTGCTGCCCGGCGACCGCTTCGAGATGACGCTCGGTCATCGCCAGGACGACGCCGGAGGGAGCCTGCGCATCGAGTGCGACAGCCAGCGCGGCAAGCACGTCAGCGGCCGCATCGCGCTAACGGCGCGGCAAGAGTTGAAGAGGTAGTCGATGTCGAGTGAAGATACCGCCCGCATCGCGGTGCTGGTCCCCGTCTACAACCACGCCGAAGCCATCGGCCAGACGCTGTCTCGGCTCGAGCTGCTGGGCTTGCCGATCATCCTGGTCGACGACGGTAGCGACGCCCACTGCGCCAGGGTACTGGACGATCTCGCCCGCGACCCACAGATGGACCTGGTCAGGCTGCCTGTCAACCGCGGCAAGGGCGCCGCCATTCGCGCCGGGCTGGCGCGAGCCGCCGAGCGCGGGCTGACTCATGTGCTCCAGGTGGACGCGGACGGCCAGCACGAGGCCAGAGACCTGCCGCCTTTCGTCGAAGGGCTTCGCGCCGACGATGAAACCCTGCTGCTCGGCTATCCGCGATTCGACGCCAGCGTTCCCAGGCATCGTTTCTATTCCCGCTACATCACCCATTCGCTGGTGTGGCTGGCGACGCTGTCGTTCGACCTCCGCGATACCATGTGCGGGGTCAAGCTCTACCCGGTTGCCGCCGTCAATCGCCTGATCGCCGAATACCCCTGCGGAGATCGCATGGAGTTCGACAGCGAGCTTCCTGTTCGCTGGCACTGGCAGGGCGGGCGCGTCGGCAATCTGCCGGTCCGGGTCCACTATCCGATCGACGGCGTCTCCCACTTCAAGCTGTGGCGAGACAATGTGCTGCTGGCCCGCATGCATCTACGCCTGGTGCTCGGCATGCTCGGACGCCTTCCCACCCTCTTGCGACGCCGCCAGGAAACGCCTTCATGACACCGGTCAGCAGTAACCCCAATCACTGGTCGAGAATCCGCGAAACCGGCACCGCCGGCGGCATTCGCACCATGGTCTGGATCCGGCGCAAGCTGGGTCGGCTACCGTTCCAGATCATGCTGCTATTGGTGATCGTCTACTACTACATCGCCCACGGTCTGCATCGACGCGCCTCCCATACCTACCTGACCCGGCTGTGGCGGCATCTCCACGGTCGGGCGCCCAGCCATCTGACCTGGCTGAGCCTGCGCCACTTCCGCAGCTTCGGCCAGAGTCTGATGGACAAGATCGACGCCTGGAGCGGCATTCCACCCACGCTCAGCTTCGAGGGCGACACTCGAGAGCGGTTTCGCCAGGCAGTCGCCGGCGGGCGCGGCGGCATCATGTTCGTTTCTCATGTCGGCAACATGGAAATCTGTACCGCCATGAGCGACATGCAGGACGATTTCCGCGCGACGCTGCTGATGCACACGCGTAACGCACAGCAGTTCGACGAGGTCCTGGCGCGCTCGACCCACCGCGAGAACCCGCCGGAGATCATCGAAGTCAGCGAGATCACCCCGACGACGGCAATGAAGCTGGGCCGCCGGATCGCGGAAGGCGGCTTCGTGGTCATCGCCGCCGACCGCGTGCCGATCAGCGACAGCGGCCGTGCCCGAACCCTGCCCTTCCTGGGCCACCCGGCACGATTCCCGGAGGGGCCGTTCTGGCTGGCCAGCCTGCTGCGCTGTCCGGTCTATACCATCGGCTGCTTTCGCGAGGCCACCAGCTACCGGATCGATTTCGATCACTTCGACGACACCACCGAATTGAGCCGACGGGATCGGGCGGCCTGGATCGACGGCGCCATGCAGCGCTATGTCGACTGGTTGACACGGCAATGCGAGAAGACGCCGCTGCAGTGGTTCAACTTCTTTCCCTTCTGGCTGGATTGCGACGACGCCCACTCGGACGCCGGCTCCGAGGACGGGCGCCCCGTCGGCTGATCCTCGCCATTCGAGATCTGAAACCCCACAAGGACTTTCGCATGCCGCTTCGTCGATGGTTGATCACGCTTCTGCTTCTACTGGCGCCATTGAGCGCCCAAGCCTTCGATCTGGACGACCTGCAACGCCAGCTCGCCACCACGCCGGCGTTGGCAGGCAGTTTCGAACAGCGGCGCGAACTGGCGGATCTCGATAGTTCTCTCACCAGCCGGGGCACGTTCCTCTTCGAGCGCGGCAAGCGCGTCGTCTGGCAGCTCGAAACCCCGGTCGAGGAGCGCATCGAGCTCACTCCGGAAGCGATCACCGATGGCAGCGGCGAAAGTGCGCCCCCCGGTGGCGAACAGGTGGCCCAGCTGTTCCTGCAACTGCTGGAAGGCGACTGGCAGGCGCTGGAGTCGCGCTTCACGCTGGCGCTCTCCGGCGACCAGGACGCCTGGCAGGTCGCGCTGACGCCGAAAGAGGCGGCGCTGCGCGAGCGTATCGCCGGGATCACCCTGCAGGGTGATCGCACCATCGACCGTCTCGACATGCGCACGCCGGACGGCGACCGGCTCGAGGTCCGCTTGTTCGACCAGCATCCGCTGAACGGTTCATGACGCGCGCGGGCTATCGCCGGCTCGGCTGGCTCTGGTTCGCGATACTGACGCTTTGCGCCATCTGGCTCGGGTGGATGCTTCGCCACGGATTACCCGCCGACACCGACCTCACCGCGCTGCTGCCTGCCGATCGACAGGCGCCGTTGATCGAGCAGGCGGACCGCGAACTGGGACGCGGCTTCGAGAATCGCTTCCTGCTGCTGCTCGGCGACGACGAGCGCGTCGCGACGACCCGGGCATTGGGGCAGGCGCTGCAGACGCTGGTCGACGACGGCCAGCTCGCCGCCATCGATTGGCGCGAACTGGACCTGGCCGACGCCGATCCCCACGACTGGATGGGCCAGTGGCGCTATCGCCTACTGACGCCGACATGGCAGCAAATCATCGATCGCGGCGACGCCGGCACGCTGGTGGAGCCGGCGCTGCGCCGGCTGTTCTCGCCGACGGCGCGCCCGGACCCCGTCGCCGATCCTTTCGGCTTGCTGGATACCTGGCTTGCACGGCTGCCCGGCAGCCCGATCGGTGCCGCCGATGGCCTGCTGACGCTGGATCGCGACGGCCGGCAATGGAGCGTGCTGATCGGCGAACTCAAGGGCTCGCCCTACGACCTGCCGATGCAGAACGCCCTGCACGCGACGCTCGAACAGTTCCAGCAGCGGCATCCCGACGCCGAGCTGCTGCGCTCCGGCCTGGTGTTCCACGCCGCCGCCGGCGCGCGTCAGGCGAAGCACGAGATGTCCACCATCGGCGCGGCCTCCCTGCTCGGGGTGCTGCTGATCATAGGATTCGTCTTTCGTTCGCCCCGGGTGCTGCTGCAATTGATGGTGCCACTGCTGGCCGGCTCACTGTTCGCGCTGACATTGACCCTGGGCTTCTTCGGCCGCCTGCACCTGCTGACGCTCGCCTTCGGCGCCAGCCTGATCGGTATCGCCATCGATTACGTACTGCACCTGCAGTGCGATCGCGCCATCGCCGGCGCCGGGTTTCGCCTGCGCCGGCTGCTGCCGAGCCTCGCGCTGGGCCTGATCTCGAGCGTCGTCGCCTACGTGGCGCAGGCGCTGACGCCGATGCCGGGATTGCGCCAGATGGCCGCCTTCGCCGCCTTCGGCCTCGTCGGTGCCTGGCTGACGGTCGTGCTGTGGCTGCCTCGCTTCACGCTCCATGCCAGCCCGTTCACCGCGCGTCTGGCGACACGCTGGTGGCGGCTGTGCCAACCTCGCTGGCGTTTGCCGCCCTGGCTCGCCCTGGTCGGCGCCGTCGTGCTGGTCGTCATCTGCGTTCTGCGCCTGACCAGCGACGACAGCCTGGAGCTGCTCAACCCGTCTCCGGCGGCGTTGATGCAGGACGAACAGCGGGTACAGCAACTGCTCGATCGCGATACCGGCAGCCGCTACTTCCTGGTTCAGGCCGAGGATACCCAGGCCCTGCTGACCCGGCTCGACACGCTCGACGCCGCGCTCGATCGCGCCATTGCCGACGGGCTCCGGGTCGAGTATCAATCGCTGGCCGGCTCGGTGCCGACGGCAGCGCAGCAGCAGGCCAACCTGGCGCGGGTGCGTTCCCTTTATGGCGAGCCGCTGGACGACCTCGTCCAACGCGCAGGATTACCGGCCGAGGTGGCCGAGAAAGCCAGGGCGCGGCTCGACACCTCTGCCCCGCTGACCGTGGCCGACTGGCTCGACACGCCGCTGGGCCAGTACCAGCAGCGGCTATGGCTGGGCGAGACACCGGATGGCGGCGTCGCCGCGATGGTGGTCGTCTCGGGGGCTAGAGACGCCGAGACCGGGCGCACCCTGCAGGCAGTGGCCGACGCCGTGGGCAGCCCGCAAGTCAGGGTCGAATATGTCGATCGCGTCGATCGGATCGGCGCCCTGCTCGGCGAATTACGCCGTCATACCGCAGTCTGGGTCGTGCTCGCGATGGCATTGATGACACTGGCACTGGTGTGGCGTTATCGGCGCCGCGCCTGGCGCGTCATCGCCCCCCCCTTCGGTGCCACCTTGATCGTGTTGACCGCGTTTGCTCTGGCTGGCGTTCCGCTCAATATCTTCAACCAGTTGGGCCTGCTGCTGGTCTTGGGGATCGGGCTGGATGCCGGTATCTTCAACGTGGAGCACGCCAGACAGCCATCCGCCTGGCTCGCGATCACGCTATCGACGCTTACCAGCCTGCTGGCGTTCGGCATGCTCGCCTTCAGCGTCACGCCGGCGCTGCACTATCTGGGCCTGACCTGCCTGATCGGGCTGGCCAGCGTGTGGGTTCTGGTTCCCTGGGTACGACCTGTCGATCCAGACCGGATTCATCAACAGGAGAACGAAGATGGGTGAAGTCGACCACGATGTCATCGTCATCGGTGCCGGGCCGGCCGGTGCCGCGGCCGCCGCACGCCTGGCAGCCTGCGGCCGACGCGTGCTGGTAGTCGAGCGCAGCCACTTCCCCCGTTTTTCCATCGGCGAGAGCCTGCTGCCGCAGTGCATGAGCCATCTCGAGGAGGCCGGCCTGCTGGAAAGCGTCCTGGCCGCCGACTACCAGCCCAAGAATGGTGCCGCGTTCACTCGCAACGGCCGGGAGACGGCGATCGACTTCCGCGAGAAGTTCACCCCGGGCTGGGGCACCACGTTCCAGGTCGAACGTGCCGACTTCGACCAGCGGCTGATCGACGGCGCCCGCGACCAGGGTGCAGAGGTCGAATTCGGCCTCACCGTCACCGCGTTCCGGGCCGACGACGACCGCCCCCAGGTCGACGTGGTCGATGAATCCGGCAACGCCCGTACGCTGACCGCCCGCTTCGTGCTCGACGCCAGCGGCTATGGCCGTGTGCTGACCCGGCTCGAGCATCTCGAGCGCGACGCGCGTCAGGATCCCCGCACGGCGCTGTTCACCCACCTCGAGGCCTGCCCTGTGGATTCGAGCCACGACCGCGAAAAGATCCTGATCGGTGTGCATCCCGACGATGCCGGCATCTGGTACTGGCTGATCCCGTTCCGGCACCAGCGTGCCTCGGTGGGCGTGGTCGGCGAGACCGAGCGTCTCGAAGCCTACGGCGCGACCCCGGCAGCACGATGGCAAGCGCTGATCGACGCCGAACCCCGTTTCTGCCAGCTCCTCGAAGGCGCCCGACTCACGCGTCCGGTGGGCGAGCTCAGCGGCTATTCCGCCGACGTGACGCGTCTGCACGGCCCCGGCCATGCGCTGCTGGGCAACGCTGGCGAGTTTCTGGATCCGGTGTTCTCGTCCGGCGTGACCATCGCCCTGCGATCGGCCAGCCTGGCAGCGCCGCTGGTCGACCGCCAACTGGCCGGCGATACGGTCGACTGGCATGCCGAGTTCGAGGTGCCGCTGCGCGAGGGTATCGAGACGTTTCGCGCCTTCGTCGATGCCTGGTACGACGGTCGCCTGCAGACGATCATCTTCCATGCCAACGCGCCGAGCGATATCAAGAGCCGCATCAGCGCGATTCTGGCGGGTTACGCGTGGGACCGAAGCAATCCGTTTGCCAATGCTTCACGCCGCCATATCGACACGCTCGCCGCGATCTGCGAGAGGCAGGCGGCGTCTTCGACGACACAGGCCGGGCCCCTGCGGCCGGCCGCCCGGACGACGGAGAGCAGCCCATGAAACGCAGCCTGCGACCGCTAGGACTGCTCTACCTGGCTTTGGTCCTGAGCGCCTGTAGCCTGACGCCGCCGTTGTCGCCGACGCCGCCCCTGGCCGCCGCGACCACCACCGACACCTTGAAGAGTCGATTGACGTTCCAGCCTGACGAAGGCGAATCCCGTACGCTGATCGCCTTCATCCAAATCGACCCCGACCGACTGCGAGCCGTGCTGGTGACGCCGTACGGCCAGCGCGTGACGACGCTGGTCCGCGATGCCGACGGCGCGCGATTCGAGGCCGGCGATGCCCCGGGCGAATCGCCGCTACCGATCCCGCCAGCGTGGCTGGCATCGCGCCTGGAATGGAGCCTGTGGCCGCTCGACGCCTTGCGCGACGCCTTCGACGGAAGCGCCTGGCAGGTCGCCGACAGCTCGACGCATCGCGACATCCTCTATCGTGGCGAGCTGGCCGCCCGCATCACCCCGGTGCCGGATCGCGACCACGCCAGGACGCTCACCCTGGACGATCGCCAGGGCGACTATCGACTGACGATCGACCCGATGCGGGCGCGCGATGATGGAGAAGAGCCAATGGAGAAGAACTGATGCAGAAGAGCGCTGACTTATGAGTGCTGCCTTTCCCTGTCGCCTGTCCCGCCCCGGCGTGGTCTGCTCGCTGGGTGACGATCTGGACACGATCGCTCGCGCCCTTTTTACCGGGGAACGCGGCCTGACGATCAGCGATGCCTTCACGCCGGGCCGCCCCCTGCCCCTGGGCCGGGTCGTCGGCGAACTGCCGGACGCCACCGGCTGGCCGAAGGATCACCGCAGCCGCAACAACCGCTTGCTGGCGCTGGCGCTGGAGCGAATCGCGGCCGAGCTCGAACCGTTGCTGGCTAGGGTTCCCCGCGACCGGATCGGCGTGGTGATCGGCACCAGCACTTCCGGCATCGGCGAAACCGAGCTGGCGCTGGCTGACAGCGGCCGGGAAGGGCCGCTGCCGGAAGACTTCGCCTACGCCCGCCAGGAACTGGGCGCGCCGGCACGCTTCATCGCCGAGCGCCTGGGCATCACCGGGCCCTGCTACGCCCTCTCCACCGCCTGCAGTTCCAGCGCCCGAGCGCTGGCCAGCGCCAGGCGACTGCTCAAGAGCGGCCAGTGCGATGCGGTAATCGCCGGCGGCGCGGATAGCCTGTGTCGCCTTACGGTCAACGGCTTCGCCAGCCTGGAGGCCGTCAGCGACGCGCCCTGCCTGCCCTTTTCCCGCCATCGCGACGGGATCAATCTCGGCGAGGCGGCGGCGCTGTTCGTGGTCACTCCGGAAGCCGGCGGCATCCAGCTTGCCGGCGTCGGCGAGAGCGTCGATGCGCACCACATCTCGGCACCGCGGCCCGACGGCAGCGGCGCCGCCGAGGCCATGCGCCAGGCCATGGCGATGGCCGGACGCGATCCGGCGGAGATCGACTATCTCAACCTCCACGGCACCGGCACCCGACTCAACGACAGCATGGAAGCCGCAGCCGTCGCGACGCTGTTCGCCACGCCCCCCGCCTGCAGTTCGACCAAGGCGCTGACCGGCCACACCCTGGGGGCGGCCGGCGCACTGGAGGCGGCGTTCTGCTGGCTGGCACTCGAGCAGGGGAAGCGGCCAAGGCACGTTTTCGATGGTGAATACGACCCGGACATTCCCGCCCTGCCGCTGGTGACTGCCGATGCCATGCCGGCTCGCCCGTTGCATCATGCCCTGAGCAACAGCTTTGCCTTCGGCGGCAACAACGCCAGCCTACTGCTGTCCCGGGCCGAATGAAGCGCCGGTTTGCCCGGAAAGAGAAACGCAAGAACGACGACGGAATTCCCTTGACTGCATCCGATATGCCTTCGCTCCCCTGCCCCGTTGCACCGCTGGTCCCCCACGCCAGAGGCATGTGCCTGCTGACGCAGCTGGTCGAGGTCCGCGAAGAGGGGGCGACTGCCGAAACCGTGACCCGGCGCGACGATCTGTTCGCCGAGCCCGACGGCATTCCGGCCTGGGTCGGTGTCGAGTGGCTGGCTCAGGCCGTCGCCGCCTGGGCCGGTTTTCGGGCCGCCGCATCGGGCGAGGCGCCGGCCCCGGGTCTGTTGCTGGGCGCCAAACGCTACCGGGCGCGCGTGCCGGTCTTCGATTTCGACCAGCGGATCCGTATCACCGTCACCATCGACTTCGTCGCCGACAACGGCGTCACGCAGGTCAGTGGCGCCCTGTACGCCATAGAAAAGCATGCCATCGAAAAGTATGACATCGGAAAGCACGCCACGGCGATGCCCGAGGATGCCGAGCCGCTGGCTCGCGGCAGCCTGACGCTCTATCGCCCCGCCGCGATGCCGACATTGAACGGCGCCTGACGCCCCTGACTTCACAATCCGCAGCTCTACGCGCGAGGCCCCATGGAAGAACGACATCCCGAGACGATTCTGGTCACCGGTGCCAATCGCGGCATCGGCGAAGCGATCGCCAGACGCCTGGCCCGCGACGGTCACGATCTGGTACTGCACTGCCGGCGCCCCGGCGACGACATCGATGCGGTCAAGGCTGCGGTGGAAGCCGAAGGACGCCGGGCGCGCATCGTCCACTTCGACGTCGCCGAGCGGGAAACCGTCAAGGCGGTACTGGAGGCGGACATCGCCGAACACGGCTGCTACTACGGCGTGGTCTGCAACGCCGGCATCACCGCAGACAAGCCATTCCCCGCGCTGACGGGCGAGGACTGGGACGGCGTGCTGCGAACCAACCTGGACGGTTTCTACAACGTCCTGCATCCGCTGGTCATGCCGATGATCCAGCGGCGCCGGCCCGGTCGTATCGTGGCGCTCTCGTCGATGTCCGGACTGATAGGCAATCGCGGCCAGGTCAACTACAGCGCGGCCAAGGCCGGGATCATCGGCGCCAGCAAGGCGCTGGCCGTCGAGCTGGCCAAACGCCGGATCACGGTCAACTGCGTCGCGCCGGGGTGGATCGAGACGCGCATGACCGATGAGCTGCCCCGCGACGAGATTCGCAAGCTGATTCCCATGCAGCGCACCGGTACGGCCGAGGAAGTTGCCGGCACCGTGAGCTTTCTCTGCTCGGCGGATGCAGCCTACATCACGCGTCAGGTGATCGCGGTGAATGGCGGCATGTATTGATCGCTCTTTCCGGTACCGAGGTGAACGGTTAATGCCTCCGGCAAGATGTTCGTCCGGCCGCCCGGCAGCGAGCCGGCTCGAAAGACAGGCTTGATCGAGTCCCGCCATTGGCGCGGGCACTATTACGGCTCGCGGGGCTTTCCAACGGGCGGCGTTACGGTTGTCGGTTGACGGGCCGCCAGCTCGGCGACGGCGATCTCCAGCAGGACCACGGCCAGCTCGCTGATGTTGACGTTACGTTTGCTGGCTTCGGTCGCCAGTAGTCGATAGGTGGAGTCGCTGAGGTGGTTGAGCACCAACCGGGCCATATGGGAGTCCTCGTGTGCCGGTTTCGAACACTGTAACGAGTTATCGACAGGCACTCAGGCTGAAATCACTAGACCTGAGGCATGATCCCCTCTAAGGCAGGCCGTCGCCCCGCGCCGTGCTGGACCCGGCCACGGCGTGGTAACCTTGCCCTTCACCGTACGCCCCCGGCATTTCGATGCCTCCTCTGTGCCCCAAGAATCGACGGAGCTTACCGAGACACCATGCAGGACGCGGCCTCCAGCAAGAGCACTCAGCATACGCCGATGATGGCGCAATACCTCAAGATCAAGCGCGAGCATCCTGATGTACTGCTCTTCTACCGGATGGGTGATTTCTACGAGCTGTTCTTCGATGATGCCAAGCGGGCGTCGCGGCTGCTCGACATCACGCTGACGGCGCGCGGCCAGTCGGCGGGCAAGCCCATCCCCATGGCCGGCATTCCTTACCACAGTGCCGAGTCCTACCTGGCCCGGCTGGTGAAGTCGGGCGAATCGGTGGCGATCTGCGAGCAGATCGGCGATCCCGCTACCTCCAAGGGGCCGGTCGAGCGTCGCGTCGTGCGTATCGTCACGCCGGGCACGCTGCACGACGAGGCGCTGCTGGATGCCGGACGCGACAACCTGCTGGTGGCTCTGCACCAGACGGGCAACTGCTGGGGGCTCGCCTGGCTCGAACTCTCCAGCGGCCGCTTCAGCGTGCTCGAGGTCGACGGCGAGGCCGACATGCTGGCCGAGATCCACCGCCTTCAGCCCGCCGAACTGCTCGCCGCCGAGAGCCTGGACCTGCCGCCCTCGCTCGCCGACCGAACCGGCCTGCGCCGCCAGCACGACTGGCACTTCGATCTGGAGACCGCCCACCGGCTGCTGTGCGACCAGTTCGAGGTCGCCGATCTGCGAGGATTCGGCTGCACGCATCTCGAGACCGCGCTGATCGCGGCCGGCGTACTGATCGACTACGCGCGGGATACCCAGCGGTCCCGCCTGCCGCATGTCACCGCGCTGGGCGTCGAGAGCCGCGACGAATCCGTGGTGATCGATGCCGCCAGCCGGCGCAATCTCGAGATCGACATCAATCTCGGCGGCACCGGCGACAACACCTTGGCCAGCGTACTCGACACCACTGTCACGCCAATGGGCTCGCGGCTGCTCAAGAGATGGCTCAATCGCCCGCTACGGGATCGCGCCCAGATCGGCGGGCGCCAGGCCGCCGTGCAACTGCTGCTGGATGGTGACCAGTATCTGCTGATTCGCGAGCCTCTCAACGAGGTCGGCGACGTCGAGCGCATCCTGGCCCGTGTGGCGCTGCGCAGCGCCCGGCCGAGAGACCTGGCCCGCCTGCGCGATGCCCTCAACGTGCTGCCGGCGCTCCAGAGCGAACTGCAGCGCATCGAGGGCGACAGCGCGCTGGACGATCTCGCCCGCCATATTCATCCCTATCCCGAGCTCGCCGAGACGCTCATCCAGGCGCTGATCGACAACCCGCCGGTGGTGATCCGGGACGGCGGCGTCATCCGCGAGGGTTTCGATGCTGAGCTCGACGAGTATCGCGGCCTGGCCGAGCACGCCGGCGATTATCTGGTCCAGCTCGAAGTCCGCGAACGCGAACGCGCCGGCCTGCCCGGTCTCAAGGTCGGCTACAACCGGGTCCACGGCTACTACATCGAGATCCCCCGCGCCCAGGCACGCGAGGTGCCGGCCGACTACATCCGCCGCCAGACGCTGAAGAATGCCGAGCGCTTCATCATTCCCGAGCTCAAGGAGTTCGAGGACAAGGCTCTCTCCGCCAAGTCCCGCGCGCTGGCTCGGGAGAAGCTGCTCTACGAGAGCCTGATCGACACGCTCAACGCCGATCTCGATGCGTTGCAGGCCACCGGACGCGCGCTGGCCGCGCTGGACGTGCTCTGCGCCTTTGCCGAGCGCGCCCAGCATCTGGAATTCGTGCGCCCGCATCTGCTGGAGACGCCAGGCTTCGACATTCGGGGCGGCCGCCATCCGGTGGTGGAACACGTCAGCCAGCATCCGTTCGTGCCCAACGACCTGCGTCTCGACGATGACCGCCGCATGCTGGTCATCACCGGCCCCAACATGGGCGGCAAGTCGACCTACATGCGCCAGGCGGCATTGATCGCCCTGCTCGCCCACACCGGGAGTTTCGTGCCCGCCGACAGCGCCGAAATCGGCCCGGTGGATCGCATCTTCACCCGGATCGGTTCCAGCGACGATCTGGCCGGCGGGCGCTCCACCTTCATGGTGGAGATGACCGAGACCGCCAGCATTCTTCACAATGCCACCTCGGAAAGTCTGGTGCTGATGGACGAGATCGGCCGTGGCACCAGCACCTTCGATGGTCTCTCGCTGGCATGGGCCAGCGCCGAACACCTGGCGGCCCAGCGCGCCTTCACGCTGTTCGCGACCCACTACTTCGAGATGACCGCGCTGGCCGAACAGCAGGAAACGGTGGCCAACGTTCACCTGACCGCCGCCGAGCACAAGGACGGCATCGTCTTCATGCACCGCGTCGAGGAGGGCCCGGCCAGCCAGAGCTATGGCCTGCAGGTCGCCCAGCTCGCCGGCGTGCCCCAGACCGTAATCGCCCGTGCCCGCGACAAGCTGGCCAGTCTCGAACAGCCCGCGGCGATGCCGGTCGCCACCGACGCCCGCACGCAGCCCGCCGGGCCGCAGCAGGCGGATCTGTTTGCCGCGACGCCGCACCCGGTACTGGAAGCGCTGGCGTCGTTGGACGTCGACTCGCTGACGCCGCGGGCCGCGTTGGACCTGCTCTATGCCTGGCGCGAGCAGTGCTGAATGGCCCGGTGGCTATAACACCATTCCTCGATGTTTCACGCCGCGGCTTGCCGACGCTGGCGCCACCCGCCTAAAATATGGCGCCATTCGAACAGCATGCGGCGGCACCGTGGAAACGGTGATTTCAACAACGTCTTCCTATCCGCCAATACCGTGACCAAGAGCTGTGACATAGAGCTTCGACTTAGGGCTGTGGCAAAACCAGTCACGTGGCCGGGCCGTCAATCAGGAGAGAACACCCATGACGTTCGTCGTCACCGAGAACTGCATCAAGTGCAAATACACCGACTGCGTCGAAGTCTGCCCGGTGGATTGCTTCTACGAGGGCCCCAACTTCCTCGTCATTCATCCCGATGAGTGCATCGACTGTGCGCTCTGCGAGCCGGAATGCCCCGCGGAGGCGATCTTCTCGGAAGACGAGTTGCCCGAAGGCCAGCAGCAGTTCATCGAACTCAACGCCGAACTCGCCGAGGTGTGGCCCAACATCGCCGAACAGAAAGACCCGCCGGCGGACGCCAAGGAGTGGGATGGCAAGCCGAACAAGATCGAACTGCTGGAGCGTTAATTCCGGCATTGATCGGATGTCAGCACCAGACGAAGAAGGCCGCTCAATGAGCGGCCTTCTTGCATTTACAAACCAAAGTCTTCGCTACGAGTTTCAGCAAGCTACTTTTAGATCGCCATCGATGTCGCTCGACTGACTTGAAGCGAAAACCGTGCTTAGTGAAAGTTGAATAAATAGCCGAACGGAGTAAAGCACAAGGCGCACGGCGCACAGGAACCGGAGCCTATGGGTTATAGGTGAGGATTCCGCGCACCGTGCAACGTAGTGATTTGCCCGTGCAGGCATTTATTGGCCCTTGATCGCCTTTAGGCCCGGATAGGCGGCTTTCTCACCCAACTCCTGCTCGATCACCAGCAGGCGGTTGTACTTGGCGACACGATCGGAGCGGCACAGCGAGCCGGTCTTGATCTGGCCGGCGGCGGTGCCCACGGCGAGATCGGCAATGGTGGTGTCTTCGGTTTCGCCGCTACGGTGGGAGATGACCGCGGTGAAGCCGGCATCCTGCGCCATTTTGATCGCATCCAGCGTTTCGGAAAGCGAACCGATCTGGTTGAACTTGATCAGAATCGAGTTGCCGATCTTCTCGTCGATACCGCGCTTCAGGATTTTGGTGTTGGTGACGAACAGATCGTCGCCGACCAGCTGGATCTTGTCGCCGAGCTTGTCGGTCAGCGCTTTCCAGCCATCCCAGTCCGACTCGTCCATGCCGTCTTCGATGGAGACGATCGGATACTGGTCGCAGAGATCGGCCAGATAGTCGGTGAAGCCGGCGGCGTCGTACTGCTTGCCCTCACCGGCGAGATCGTAGGTGCCGTCTTTGAAGAACTCGCTGGAGGCGCAGTCGAGCGCCAGCGTGACGTCCTTGCCCAGAGTGTAGCCCGCGTCGCTGACCGCCTGCTTGATGACCGCCAGCGCTTCGGCGTTGGAAGAGAGGTTCGGCGCGAAACCGCCCTCGTCGCCGACCGAGGTGGAAAGCCCCTTGGCAGAGAGCACTTTCTTCAGCGAATGGAAGATCTCGGCGCCCGTGCGCAGCGCTTCGCGGAAGTTCGGCGCGCCCACCGGCTGGATCATGAATTCCTGGATATCGACGTTATTGTCGGCATGTTCGCCGCCGTTGAGGATGTTCATCATCGGCACCGGCATGGTGTACTGGCCCGGCTGGCCGTAGAGCTCGGCGATGTGGGCGTAGAGCGGCACGCCCTTCTCGGTTGCCGCTGCCTTGGCCGCGGCCAGCGAGACGGCGAGAATCGCGTTGGCGCCCAGGCTTGCCTTGTTGTCGGTGCCATCCAGCGCCAGCATGGCGTCGTCGAGGGCACGCTGATCGCTGGCATCCATGCCCAGGAGGCGCTCGCGGATCTTGCCGTTGACGGCGTCGACGGCCTTCAACACGCCCTTGCCCAGATAGCGCGACTTGTCCCCGTCGCGCAGTTCCAGCGCTTCACGCGAGCCGGTGGAAGCACCGCTGGGCGCACAGGCGCTGCCCGTGATGCCGCCACTCAGCGTGACCTGTGCCTGGACGGTGGGGTTGCCGCGGGAATCGAGTACTTCGAGGGCGCGGATATCAACGATCTCAGCCATGTTACGTCGTCCTGTCGGTTGAAAAATCAATGATCGAGGGTGAAGCGCCCGGCTCTTGCGCGGACTCCGGGCGCGATGATTCGGTCATGGTAGCAGTTCTGGAGCTTATCCAGCGTTGGCGGGTCAGGTCCAGCGTCTCCAACGATGGCGGGGGATGAATCGCTTCATCCCCCGCCGGTCATTCGATCACTCCTGATGCGCCATGCCATGCTGGCGCTGGCGTTGCGCCTTGTGCTCCAGCGCCGCATTGACGAAGCCGGTGAACAGCGGATGGCCGTCGCGGGGCGTGGAGGTGAACTCGGGATGGAACTGGCACGCCAGGAACCAGGGGTGGTCCGGCAGCTCGATCATCTCGACCAGCGACTGATCGCCGCTCTTGCCCGAGACGATCAGGCCCGCGGCTTCGAGCTGTTCGACAAACTGCTCGTTGACCTCGAAGCGATGACGGTGACGTTCGGTGATCGTGTCCAGACCGTACACCTCGTGCGCCCTGGAACCGGGCTTGAGTCGGCATTCCTGCCCGCCGAGACGCATGGTGCCGCCCAGGTCGGAGGCCTCGTCGCGCAACTCGATCTGCCCTTCCGGGTTGATCCATTCGGTAATCAGGCCGACCACCGGATGCTGGGTATCGCGGGTGAATTCGGTGGAGTTGGCGTCTTCCCAACCCGCCACGTGGCGCGCGAACTCGATCACCGCGACCTGCATGCCGAGGCAGATGCCGAGATAGGGAACGTCGTTCTCGCGCGCGAAGCGGGCGGCCTGGATCTTGCCTTCCACGCCGCGCTCGCCGAAGCCGCCCGGCACCAGGATGGCATCCTTGCCGGCCAGACGCTCGGTGCCGTGACGTTCGATCAATTCGGAATCGATGTACTCGACGTTGACCTTCACCCGCGTCTGGATGCCGGCATGGATCAGCGCCTCGTTGAGCGACTTGTAGGCGTCGAGCAGCTCCATGTACTTGCCGACCATGGCGATGTTGATCGTCTTGAGCGGATTGAGCTTGGCGTCGAGGACGTGGATCCACTCGGCCAGGTCCGCCTGCGGCGCCTCGAGGCGGAACTTGTCGCAGACGATATCGTCGAGACCCTGCTCATGCAGCATCAGCGGAATGCGATAGATGGTATCGGCATCCTGCAGCGGGATGACCGCACGCTCTTCGACGTTGGTGAACAGCGCGATCTTGCGCCGCTCGCTCTCCTCGAGCTCGACTTCGCTGCGGCAGATCAGGATATCGGGCTGGATACCGATCGAGCGCAGCTCCTTGACGCTGTGCTGGGTCGGCTTGGTCTTGGTCTCGCCGGCGGTCTTGATGTAGGGCACCAGCGTCAGGTGCATGAACAGCGCGCGGTTGGCACCCACTTCGCTGCGCAGCTGACGGATGGATTCCAGGAACGGCAGCGATTCGATGTCGCCGACGGTGCCGCCGATCTCCACCAGCGCCACGTCGTAACCTTCTCCCCCCTTGATCACACGATGCTTGATCTCGTCGGTGATGTGCGGAATCACCTGCACCGTACCGCCGAGATAGTCGCCACGGCGCTCCTTGCGCAGCACGTGCTCGTAGACCCGGCCGGTGGTGAAGTTGTTGCTCTGGGTCATCTTGGTACGGATGAAGCGCTCGTAGTGGCCCAGGTCGAGATCGGTTTCCGCGCCATCCTCGGTGACGAACACCTCGCCATGCTGGAACGGACTCATGGTGCCCGGATCGACATTGATGTACGGGTCCAGCTTGAGGATGGTGACCTTGAGGCCGCGGGCCTCGAGGATCGCAGCCAGCGAAGCGGAGGCAATACCCTTGCCCAGGGAGGACACAACGCCGCCGGTCACGAAGATATATCGTGTCATGGAAAACCTGTCGAATCGTGGTCGTAAAGCTCGTGAGAAAAGACCCGGGGGAGAAGTCGGGCCAGGATGGGACGTCAGATTACCAGACTCGATCGAAAGGCTCAATTTTGGATCGCGTGCCGCGCCGACATCCGGACGTCAGTTCGCCACCGCGCGCTGCAACGACTCCAGGCGACGATCCCGGATTCCCAGCGCATGCAGGTCGCCCACCGTGTTGTCGAGATACTCGCGACACGACCCCAGCACGCCGCGGCCGGTCCGTAGCAGATGCACTACCGTCTCGTCGGGCTGGCGACCGATATAGCGGTCGTGATGCGGGTTGATCACGAAGGCGATGCCCCAGATCGGGCCGACGTCCGTCTTCAGCTTGATCCAGCGCGGGCGGTAGGCGCCGGTCAGCATCTCGCGCCGCCACACCAGCGTCAGCTCGCGTTCGAGATTGTCACCGGGAACCCGCAGCGCGACGCCACGGCAGGAGCCGCCCGGCGCCAGCGCCAGCATCAGTCCGGGCGTATCTGGCGTGCCACGGCCGTGGTCGAGCTTGAGGCAGAAATCGCGATGGTAGCCGTAGAGGCGGCAGGTATGGCGTTCGTCGACCTCCACGCAAGGGTTCCAGATCAACGAGCCGTAGGCGAACAGATAGACACCGTCGCGACACTGCACGCCGGGCGGCGCCGAGGCCAGCACCTGATGGATCGAGCTTTGCAGCTCTTCGTGGCTCTTCAAGGCCACGTCGGGGTAGACGGCTTCGAAGTGGCGACGAATCAGATCCTGCTCCAGCACCTCGCGGGTCATGGCGATCGACTTTCCGGCGGAAGTCTCTTCTTCATCGACACTGATAGCGCTGGGCTGCGGCTCACTCATTGGGACTCTAATCTCGGGCGCGATCGATACGTTCATGGAAAACAAGGGTGATGGCATCGACGTGGCGATGCCATCACCCCAGACTAACGTCCAACGGGCGCAAAGCGAAGCGCTAGTTGGACGAGATGCAAACGTCAGATCGCGCGACCCCGCCCGCCTCCGGTGCCGTGACGCAGGACGAGATGCAGGAGGATCGCGCCAAACGTCGCCGTACCGATTCCGTCGAGCGTGAAGCCGCCGAAATCGATCGAGAAGTTGCCCGCGCCCAGCACCAGGGTGACCGCCGCGACGATCAGATTGGTATTTTCCCCCAGGTCGACCTGGTTCTGGACCCAGATGCGGGCGCCCGCAACCGCGATCAGGCCGAACACCACGATCGAAGCGCCGGCAAGCACCGGGCCGGGGATCGTCTGGATCAGCGCGCCGAAGCGCGGCGAGAACCCGAGCAGAATGGCAAATCCCGCCGCCGCGACGAAGATCAATGTCGAGTAGACCCGCGTCACCGCCATCACGCCGATGTTCTCGGCATAGGTCGTCACGCCGGTGCCGCCGGACGCCCCGGAGACCATCGTCGCCAGTCCGTCACCCAGGAAGGCCCGGCCGATATAGGGATCGAGATCGCGCCCGGTCATCGCTCCCACCGCCTTGATGTGGCCCAGGTTTTCCGCCACCAGGATGATCGCGACCGGGGCGATCAGCACCATGGCGTGCGGGCTGAACGTCGGGGCGGTGAACGCGGGCATCCCGAACCAGGCGGCCTCTTCGATGATCGAAAAATCGATCGGCGTGCCCCAGCCCAGGCCGTTGGTGACCAGCGCATAGATCGCGTAGGCGGCAACCAGCCCGACCAGGATCAGCAGCCGCTGCAGCATGCCGCGAGTCAGCACCGCCGCCAGGCCGATGCAGAGGATGGTCACCAGCGCCATCGCGGCATCGAAGTTGGAGCCGGCCACGCTGGAAACGGCTACCGGAGCCAGGTTGAGACCGATGGTCATGACGATGGCTCCGGTCACGACCGGCGGCAGCAGGAACTCGATCCAGCGCGTGCCCATGGCCATCACGATCAGGCCGATGACCGCATAGATCGCGCCGCAGGCGATGATGCCGCCCAGCGCCAGCCCGATCGACGGATTGCCGCCGCTCCCGCCGTAACCGGTGGCGGCAATCACCACCCCGATGAAGGCGAAACTCGACCCCAGGTAGCTGGGAACCCGCCCGCCGACGATCACGAAGAACAGCAGCGTACCGATCCCCGACATCAGGATCGCCAGGTTGGGATCAAACCCCATCAGCAGCGGCGCCAGCACGGTGGAACCGAACATGGCGACGGCGTGTTGCACGCCCATCAACAGCGTCTGCGCGGGTGGCAGCGTCTCGTCGGGTGCGACCAGATCTTGGCGAGCGGCATCGACGCGGCGCCAGCGGGGGAACCAGGATGACATCGAACTTGTTCTCCAGGGAAACGACCGGTCGACGCCGGCGATTTCCGAATGCGTGAAAGCGATTGTTGTATGTACGAGCGGCGGATAACCGACCCGACGCGCATTCTACCTTCAGCGATGGCGGGATGCCTCCCGACCTCGCGTTTTTGGCACAGTGCCTCACGACTGAACTACGCTGACACCATCGACCCCAAGGATCGAACGGGAATACCGAGCGAGCGATGCCACTTTGAACGGTGGTGTCTCGTCTAAACTCAAGGCATGCCAGGGAGTGGATATGCAACGCTACGACTACCTGATCGTCGGCGCCGGCATGGTCGCCGCCAATGCCGTTCAAGGCATCAGAGAGAAGGACACCCAAGGCACGATCGGCATCCTGGGCGCCGAGCCCAATGGCCCGGTCACGCGGCCAGCGCTAACGAAAAAGCTCTGGACCGACCCCGAATTCGGTTACGACAAGATCTGGATGCAGCCGGAGCAGGACGACGGCACCACGCTGCATACCCGCACTCGCGTCACGGCCATCGATCGCGACCAGAAAACGGTGACGACGGATGACGGCGACACCATCGGCTACGGCAAACTGCTGCTGGCGACTGGCGGCGCACCGATGACGATCGATCTGCCGGCGAGCGATCGCGTGCGCTATTTCCGCACGGTCGAGGATTACGACTGCCTGAGAAGGCTTGCCGGCAAGGGGCTGCACATTGCCGTCATTGGCGGCAGCTATATCGGTACGGAACTGGCCGCGGCACTGATCCAGAATGGGTGCCGGGTGACCCTGATACATCCCCATGAGGTACTGGGAAGCCAGATGTTCCCGCCCAGCCTCGCCAACCGTTTCCACCAGACCTATCTCGACAAGGGCGTCGAGCTATTGAATGGCCGCAAGGTCAGCGGCGGGCGCGAGGCCGACGGCAAGGTCACGCTCGAACTCGACGATGGCAACGGCCTGGAGGTGGACGCGGCGGTCTTCGGGCTGGGAGTCAAGCCGCGAGTCGAGCTTGCAGCTCAGGCAGGGCTGGCGGTCGATGACGGCATGGTCGTGGTCAACGAACGCCTCGAGACCAGCGATGACGCCATCTTTGCCGCCGGCGATATCGTGACCTACCCGGATCGCATTCTCGGCCGCTGGCACGCCGAGCACGTCGACAACGCCAACCAGATGGGCGCGACAGTCGGCCGGATCATGGCCAGCAGCGACGAGACCTACGATTACACGCCCTACTTCTACTCGAACGTCTTTGACTTCGCCTGGAAAGCCGTGGGCAAGCTCGACAGTTCGCTGACAACCGTCGAGGACGTGGAAGACGACAAAGGCGTCTATTACTATCTCGACAACCACGATCTCGACAATGAGAGCGTCATCGGCGTACTGCTGCTCAACCTGGAAGCCGACAAGCTCGACGAGGCGCGCGAGGTATTGGCGGACAAGTCACCGCAGCGCTCCGATACCCTGATGGGCCGTATTGCCCGGTCGTGATCCCGTCCGGCATGACAATCATGCGAATGCCTTTGACATTCCTGCGACTGCCTTCAACGAAAAAGCGCCAACGATGACGTTGGCGCTTTTGATCCGGCAACTCGGTAACCGGGCCTGGTGACCTTCGGCGTCAGTTGGATTCGGGCAGGCGGGAAACCAGGATATTGGAGCGACGCTCGATCTCCTCGAGCATCCCTGCACACTCGTCCGACATTCCGCTGTCACGCAGCTTGGCGAGCGAGAACAGGGCCTTCAACTGGCCACTGATCATGGTGGCCTGATAGCCGCCGTCCTGATCCAGCACATGGTCTTCCAGCGCTCGCAGTTGCGTGTTTGCCTGGTCGAGAATGTTGCGTTCAAGCCTGATCATGGTGTGACCTTTTAAGAATTGCAGTTCGTTTCGAGCGCGCCACTGTAAAGGCTCACCCGACTTTATACCACCGCTGGGGGCGATCGGTCGTGCCGGGCGGCTCGTGCCGACGCTACCGCCGGCACGAGCCGCAACCGTCAAACCTTGAGATAGTCGAGGATGCCTTCCGCCGCCTGACGCCCTTCGTAGACAGCCGTCACCACCAGATCGGAACCGCGCACCATGTCACCGCCGGCAAACACCTTCTCGTTGCTGGTCTGATAGGCGAAGCGTTCCATCTGCGCCGGAATCTCCGGTGCCAGTACGCGGCCGCGCTCGTCCACCTCGATCTGGTGCGTGTCGAACCATTCGATCTCGCTGGGCTGGAAGCCGAACGCGATGACCACCGCATCGCAGGCCAGGATCTCTTCGGAGCCCGGCACCACTTCCGCGCTGCGCCGGCCCTTCTCGTCCGGCTCGCCCATGCGGGTGCGTACCAGCTTGACGCCCTCGACCTTGCCCTCGCCGACGATCGCCACCGGCTGACGGTTGAACAGGAACTCGACGCCCTCTTCGCGCGCGTTGGCCACCTCGCGCTTGGAGCCCGGCATGTTCTCCTCGTCACGACGATAGGCACAGGTCACGCTGGCCGCGCCCTGACGAATCGAGGTGCGGTTGCAGTCCATCGCGGTATCGCCGCCCCCGAGCACCACCACGCGCCTGCCGGCCATCGACACGTAGTCGGCCGGATCCTTCTCGAAGCCCATGTGGTGGTTGGCATTGGCGATGAGGAAGTCGAGCGCCTTGTAGACGCCGTCCATCTCCTCGCCGGGGAAACCGCCGACCATGTACTTGTAGGTGCCCATGCCGAGAAAGACCGCGTCGAATTCATCGTTGAGCTGCTCGAAGGTGATGTCCCGACCGATCTCGGTGTTGAGCCGGAACTCGACCCCCATCTCCTCGAATACCGCGCGACGGCGCTCCATCACGTGCTTTTCGAGCTTGAACTCGGGAATGCCGAAGGTCAGCAGGCCACCGATCTCCGGGTAGCGATCGAACACCACCGGTTTGACGCCGTTGCGCACCAGCACATCGGCACAGCCCAGTCCGGCCGGTCCCGCACCGATCACGGCCACGCGCTTGTCGGTCATGGTCACGTTGGACATGTCCGGACGCCAGCCCATGGCAAAGGCAGTATCGGTGATGTACTTCTCCACCGAGCCGATGGTGACGGCGCCGAAGCCGTCGTTCAGCGTGCAGTCGCCCTCGCACAGGCGATCCTGAGGGCAGACCCGGCCACACACTTCGGGCAGTGAATTGGTGCGGTGCGACATCTCCGCCGCTTCGAGAATGTTGCCCTCGCTGACCAGCTTGAGCCAGTTGGGAATGTAGTTGTGAACCGGGCACTTCCACTCGCAGTACGGGTTGCCGCAATGCAGGCAGCGATGGGCCTGGCTGGCCGCCTCGCTGGGTTTGAACGGCTCGTAGATCTCGGCGAACTCCTTCGCCCGGCTGCGCGCATCCTTCTTCTGCGGATCGCGTCGCCCCACATCGATGAACTGAAAGTCGTTACTCAAACGGTTTGCCATGTCTTTTCTCCTCACTGGGCCGACGACGCTCTCGGATTGCAGCTTTTGCCTCTGCCCCCAGTGACTGACGCCGGGGGCCGTTCGGGCTGTCGCCGCCTCTTATTCAGGCTGCCGCCTGGATTGGGCCAGCAAACCGTTGAGACTTGCGGCCTTGGGCTTCACCAGCCAGAAGTGGCGGATGAAGTCGGAGAAATCCTCGAGAATCGCCCGCCCGCGTGGCGAGTCCGTCTCTTCCACGTACTCGGTAATCACTTCGCGCAGGTGACGGCGATAAGCTTCCATCGATTCGGTGTTGATCCGATGGATCTCCACCAGCTCGTGGTTGTAGCGGTCGACGAAACCACGGTCCTCGTCGAGTACGTAGGCGAAACCACCGGTCATGCCCGCACCGAAGTTGATCCCGGTCTTGCCGAGCACGCAGACCAGACCGCCGGTCATGTACTCGCAGCAGTGGTCACCAGCGCCTTCGATCACCGCGTGGGTACCGGAGTTGCGCACGCCGAAGCGCTCACCAGCCATGCCGGCAGCGAACAGCTTGCCATCGGTGGCACCGTACAGGCAGGTGTTGCCGATGATCGCCGTTTCATGGCTCTGGAAGCGGCTGGTCTTGGGCGGCACGATCACCACCTTGCCACCGTTCATTCCCTTGCCGACGTAGTCGTTGGCATCGCCTTCCAGGTATAGGTTCAGCCCCCGCGCGTTCCACACGCCGAAGCTCTGCCCCGCGACGCCGGTGAAGCGCGCCGTGATCGGCGCGTCTTCCAGCCCCGCCTCGCCATAGCGCTTGGCGATCTCGCCGGAAACCCGAGCCGCCACCGAGCGGTCGCAGTTGGTGATCGTGAACGAGAACTCGCCACCGGACTTCGATTCAATCGCCGGCAGCAGCGCGTCGAACACTTCCTGGTTCTTGGCACCCGGATCATGGGGCACGTTGCGGCTGACCTGGCAGAACTGCGGTGCGTCCTCAGGCACGAAGTCGTTGGCCAGCAGCGGGCTCAGATCGAGCTTGCGCTGTGCCGCCGTCTCGCCTTCGAGCATCTCCAGCAAATCGGTGCGCCCGATCAGGTCGGTCAACTGGCGTACGCCCAGCAGCGCCATCAGCTCACGCACTTCCTCGGCGATGAAGCGGAAGTAGTGCTTGACCATGTCGACCGTGCCACGGAAGTGCTCATCCCGCAGCTCCTGATGCTGGGTCGCGACGCCGGTCGCACAGTTGTTGAGGTGGCAGATCTTCAGATACTTGCAGCCCAGCGCCACCATCGGCGCGGTGCCGAAGCCGAAGCTCTCGGCGCCGAGAATGGCTGCCTTGACCACGTCGAGCCCGGTCTTCAGGCCGCCATCGGTCTGCAGCCGGATCTTGTCGCGCAGGCCGTTGATGCGCAGCGCCTGGTGCACTTCCGGCAGGCCCAGCTCCCACGGACTGCCAGCATGGCGGATCGAGGTGATCGGGCTCGCCGCGGTACCACCGTCGTAGCCCGAGACGGTGATCAGGTCCGCGTAGGCCTTGGCCACGCCGGTGGCGATGGTGCCGATGCCCGGCTCGGAGACCAGCTTGACCGAAACCTGAGCGCTCGGATTGACCTGCTTGAGATCGAAGATCAGCTGAGCCAGGTCCTCGATCGAATAGATGTCGTGATGCGGCGGCGGCGAGATCAGCGTCACGCCCGGCACCGCATAGCGCAGCCGCGCGATGGTTTCGTTGACCTTGCCGCCCGGCAGCTGGCCGCCCTCGCCGGGCTTGGCGCCCTGGGCGACCTTGATCTGCAGAACCTCAGCGTTGACCAGGTAGGCTGGCGTCACGCCGAAGCGGCCGGAGGCGATCTGCTTGATCTTCGACGAGCGGATGGTGCCGTAGCGGGCCGGATCCTCGCCGCCTTCACCGGAGTTGGAGCGGCCGCCGGTTTCGTTCATCGCCTGCGCCAGCGCCTCGTGGGCTTCCGGCGACAGCGCGCCCAGCGACATGCCGGCGCTGTCGAAGCGCGGCAGCAGGTTTTCCACCGGCTCGACCTCGTCCAGCGGCAACGGCTCGGGAGCCGGCTTGAGCTTCAGCAGATCCCGGATCGTGGCCACCGGACGCTCGTTGACCAGCCGCGCAAAGGCCTTCCACTTGGCGTAGTCGCCCTGCTGGACCGCCTGCTGCAGCAGCATCACCACGTCGGGATTGTAGGCGTGGTATTCGTGCCCGTGGACGAACTTGACCAGGCCGCCCTGGCGGATGCCTTTACGGGGAATCCAGGCATCGCGGGCCGCCAGCGTCTGCTGCATCTGCAGCTCGCTGAAGCCGGTGCCCTCGATGCGCGACATCATGCCGTCGAAGCACATCTGCATGACTTCGGAACCCAGCCCGACGGCTTCGAACAGCTGCGAACCCCGGTAGGAAGAGATCTGCGAGATGCCCATCTTCGACAGAATCTTGTAAAGCCCCTTCTGCATCCCCTTGCGGTAGTTCTCGCGCGCGTCCGCCGGGTTGCCGACCAGCTCGCCGATGCGGTGCATGTCCGCCATCACCTGGTAGGCGAGGTACGGATAGACCGCGGTGGCGCCGACCCCGAAGAATACCGCCATCTGGTGCGCGTCACGGGCGTAGCCGGTCTCGACCACGATATTGACGCGCGGGCGCAGCGCCAGCCTGGCCAGATGATGATGCACCGCGCCGGTGGCCAGCAGCGCCTGGATCGGCTGCTTGCCTTTTTCGAGCTCGGCATCCGACAGCACCAGGATCACCTTGCCATCCCGGGCCGCCTGCTCGGCCTGCTGACAGAGCGTTACCAGCGCCTGGCGCAGCGAGGTGGTCTCCGGGTCGTAGTGCAGCGGCAGCCGGATCGAGGTGAACGCCGGATCTTCCTGGGTCACCAGGGCAGTGAACTTGCGCGGCGACAGCACCGGCGTGGTCAGGATCAGGCGATTGGCATGCTCGGGCGTGGCCTGAAAGACGTTGAGTTCCGCGCCCATGCAGGTTTCCAGCGACATCACGATCGCTTCACGCAACGGGTCGATCGGCGGGTTGGTGACCTGGGCGAATTTCTGGCGGAAAAAATCGGTGAGCAGACGGTTCTGCCGAGACAGCACCGCCATCGGCGTATCGTCGCCCATCGAGCCGACCGCTTCCTGACCGCTCTCGGCCAGCGGGCGCAGCAGCTGATCGCGCTCCTCGAAGGTCACCGAGAACATCTTCTGATAGACGTTGAGCTCGTCGGTCTCCATCGGCTGGAAGCGGGCCAGTTCGGTCAGCGCCGACTCGAGATAGTGCGCGTGCTCCTTGAGCCAGCGGCGATACGGATAGGCGGACTTGAGCCGCTGGTCGATATCGTCGGTATGCAGCACCTCGCCGGTCTGGGTATCGACGGCGAGAATCTGCCCCGGCCCGACACGGCCCTTGGCCACCACGGATTCCGGCTGATAGTTCCATACCCCGATCTCGGAGGAGAGGGTGATGTAGCCGTTGTCGGTGATCACCCAGCGCGCCGGACGCAGGCCGTTGCGGTCGAGCATGCAGACGGCATGGCGGCCGTCGGTCATGACGATACCGGCGGGACCGTCCCACGCCTCCATGTGCATGGAATTGTACTCGTAGAAGGCGCGCAGGTCGCCGTCCATGGTCTCCACGTTCTGCCACGCCGGCGGCACCATCATGCGCACCGCGTTGTAGAGATCCATGCCGCCGGTCAGCAGCACTTCCAGCATGTTGTCCATGCTCGACGAATCGGAACCGGTGGTGTTGACGATCTCGTCGAGGCCTTCGATGTCCGGCAGCAGCTCGCTGACGAAGTTGGCCTTGCGCGCGTTGGCCCACCCGCGGTTGGCCTCGATGGTGTTGATCTCGCCGTTGTGCGCCATGAAGCGGAACGGCTGCGCCAGCGGCCAGCGCGGCGCCGTATTGGTCGAGAAACGCTGGTGGAAGACGCAGACGGCGGTTTCGAGACGCTCGTCGCCCAGATCCTGATAGAAGGTAGGCAGGTCCACGGGCATCATCAGGCCCTTGTAGGAAACCACCTTGGACGACAGCGAGCAGACGTAGAACTCTTCTTCCTGACGCAGCTTCTGCTCGGCCAAGCGACGGGCCATGAACAGCTCGACATTGAACGCGGCGTCGGACTGGGACGCCTCCCCTTCGACGAACACCTGACGAATGCGCGGCAGGCACTCGAGCGCCATCGGCCCGCAGACGCTGGGGTCCGTGGGCACGTCGCGCCAGCCCATGACGCTCAAGCCCCGCTCGGCCAGCTCGCCTTCCAGGATTTCCCGTGCATGCTGCTCGCGAGCGTCGTCATCGGGGAAGAACACCATGCCGACCGCGAAGCGCTCGCCCAGGGTCACGTCCAATTGCTCCTGGGCCAGCGCTCGCATGAAGCTCATCGGCATCTTCAGCAACAGGCCGCAACCGTCGCCGGTCTTGCCGTCCGCCGCGATACCGCCGCGGTGGGTCATGCATGTCAGGGATTCGATCGCCGTCTTGAGCAGATCGTGACTGGCCTGCCCCTCCATATGAGCAATCAGGCCGAAACCGCAGTTGTCGCGGAATTCGCCGGGCTGGTGAAGACCTCTCATCATGGGCGTGCCTCACAAAGCAGTGTCAGAATACAGGGTCTTGTATTCGATCGAATAAAAAGAGATAATTTTTGGTTTTTTTATTTTTATGGCCGTATTAATGACTGAATATCCGGCTCATTTTCGTCTCGAGATACCGACAATATCGTCACTGACGGTCGCCAAAGGGCCGGACAGGATAGCCAGTTACCCGCCACAGCGCAATTGAGCCGCCGGGCTTTTTCCCCGCAAACGCATTTAAAATCGAAGACTTAGCGGAATATCGGCCAAAATACGCTGCTAGCTCAAAGGCTTAGACTTGCAGGTAAGACTAAAGTCTTAATTTTTTGAGCCATGGCCCGATCAGGGTGAGATCGTGGCGCGGACCCCATACCGATACGGCATGGAGCATACCAATTATATCGTCAACGCCTCGAAAAAGCAGCAGCGGCGACCAAGGTTGTCGACACGCGGCACCGGCCGCACGCACCAGCATGCATCAACAGAAAACGAGGAACGGCGTCGAGCGTTCCTGTCCGGACGACCGCGCTACCGGACCGGCGGTTTTGGGAACAGCAGGGAACGATAGGGAACAGGCGCCGATCGGCGCCAGCGGGCAAGATCATCGACAGAGACGAGAAAGCCGGCCTCGCCTGACCGGGGTCGGATCACGGGCGATCCGGCACCCGAGGAACGATCCGGTCAGGCTCGAGGGAAATTCACCAGCAGACGTTCGAGCCGCTCGGCGTCCGTATCGTCTCGAACGCACGCCTTACCCAGCGCCTCGAGCAGAATCAGCCGCAGCCGGTCGTCGAGGTTCTTCTTGTCGAGCCGCATGCGAGAAAGGAAATCCTCTGTCTGCATGTTGGCCGGCGCCGTAACCGGAAGATCCGCCGCCTTCAGAATCGCAGCGACACGTTCGACATCGGCCTCGCTCAGCCAGCCGCGCTCGAAGGAGAGCTGCGCGGCCATCATCATGCCGGCACCCACCGCTTCGCCGTGCAGCCAGTTGCCGTAGCCCTGATGCGCCTCGATGGCGTGGCCGAAGGTGTGTCCCAGGTTGAGCAGCGCTCGCACGCCCTGCTCGGTCTCGTCCTCGGCCACCACTTCCGCCTTGATCTCGCAACTGCGCCGGATGGCGTGGCGAATGGCAGATTCCTCGAGCGCGCGCAGCGCGGGCAGGTTGTTCTCCAGCCATTCGAGAAACGCCGAATCCCAGATCAGACCGTACTTGATCACTTCCGCCAGCCCGGCGGAGAGCTCGCGCGCCGGCAGCGTTCGCAGGGTATCGGTATCGATGATCACCGCCCGGGGCTGCCAGAACGCGCCGATCATGTTCTTGCCGCGCGGGTGATTGACCCCGGTCTTGCCACCCACGGAGGAGTCTACCTGCGCCAGCAGCGTGGTGGGAATCTGGACGAAAGCGACCCCGCGCTGATAGCTGGCGGCGGCGTAGCCCGTCATGTCGCCAATGACACCGCCACCGAGCGCGATCAGGGTACTGCGGCGGTTGAATCCGGCCGCCAGCAGGGCGTCCCAGATGCGCTCGACCGAGGCCAGCGTCTTGGTCGCCTCGCCATCGGGCAGAACGACTTCCCGGACATCCAGGTCGGCATCGGCAAGCGTCGCCTTGAGCGCCGCGAGATAATGGGGCGCGATCACCTCGTTGGTCACGATCATGACCTGACGTCCGGCCAGATAAGGCAGCAGATGTTCCCGACTCGACAGAATGCCCGCGCCGACGTGGATCGGGTAACTGCGGTCACCCAGCGAAACGTTCAGCGATTCCACGGGAAGCGACGAGACGGAGGACATGGGCGTTACCTTTGTTGTAGGAAAGACGGATGTAGGAAGACGAGTGTAGGAAAGACGGACGTGGAAAAGACCAATGAGGAAGAGACATCACCTCTGGTGCGAAAGAGATACCGATTCGCCGAGCGGCTCCGTCAGATGCGAAACCCGACGCAGGATGTCGTTCACCACGCTCCTGGGGCCTCGGCGATCCGTACGCACGACGATATCCGCCGTCGCGCGATAGAGCGGATCGCGAACCGCGAACAGATCCCGCAGCACCTGCTCGGGGTTGGCTGTCTGCAGCAGCGGCCGGTTGCGATCCCGGGAGGTGCGCCGGATCTGCTGTTCGACGGTGGTGGCGAGATAGACGGCCGTCCCCCGCTCCCGCAGCAGCTGGCGATTGATCTCGCGCATGATCGCGCCGCCACCGGTCGCCATGACGATGTCGCTGCGCTGGGTGAGTTCGTCGATCATGGCCGTCTCGCGGTCCCGGAAGCCCTGCTCACCCTCCACATCGAAAATCCATGGGATATTCGCCCCGCAGCGAGCCTCTATCTGATGGTCGCTATCCAGGAATTCGCGCTGCAATTCGGCCGCCAGGAGGCGGCCGATTGTGCTTTTGCCGGCCCCCATGGGACCGATGAGAAAAAGATTGGGAAGCGACCGCATCAGCGAATGGCCAGTCCGTCCTCGATGATCTTGGGCGTGATGAATACCAGCAATTCTACCTTCTCGTTGCTGTTCTGGGTATAGCGGAACAGATTGCCGATGACCGGCAGGTCGCCGAGGAACGGTGTCTTGAACAGTGTCCGCAGCTGTTCGGAGGTCAGGATCCCGCCCAGCACCACGGTTTCACCGTTGTTGACCAGTACCTGGGTCTGGATCTCGTTGGTATCGATGGCCGGCGCGCCGTCGTAGCGGGTGTCGGAGATATCGTCGTTGTTGATACGCAGATCCATGATGATGCGATCGTCCGGAGTGATCTGCGGTGTCACCTCGAGCGACAGCACGGCCTCCTTGAACTCGGTGGAGGTGGCGCCGCTGGACGAAGCTTCCTGATAAGGCACTTCCTGGCCCTGCTTGATGATCGCCGTGCGCTGGTTGGCGGTGATCACCTTGGGCTGGGAGATGGTCTGGCTCTTGCCTTCGCTTTCCAGCGCCCGCAGCTCCAGATCGATCAGGATGTCGCCGGAAAGATAACCGAAGCTGAACGCGCTGGCCGGGTTGGTGTCATTGCCCAGATCCACCGCCAGCCCGCCACCGTAGGAGGCAGGATCGTCCGACGTCGTGGGCACCGTCGAGGCATCGCCATCGGCGGCGCCGTCGAGATCGAAATGGCGCCCGCCATTGGCCGACATGCCCCAGTTGACGCCAAGCTCTCGGGTGGCACTATCCCTCGCGATCACGATTCGGGCCTCGATCTGCACCTGACGCACCGGGACGTCGAGATGCTCGATGGTTCGCCGAATGGCATCGATCTGTTCCCGCGTATCCCGCAGAATCAGGGTATTGGTGCGCGGATCGACGGTGATGCGTCCGCGCTCCGACATCATGCCGACGCCCTCGCCACCGCGCAGCAACGCCGCCAGATCCTCGGCCTTGGCGTAACGGATCTGCACGAACTCCGTGGTCAGCGGAGCCAGCTGTTTCGTCTGTTCGCGGGTTTCCAGCGTCTGGCGCTGCAGATTGGCCAGCTCGCCGGTCGGCGCCACCATCATCACGTTGCCTTCACGTCGCGCCGACAGGCCGTGGTTGCGCAGTACCAGATCGAGCGCCTGATCCCAGGGCACATCGGTCAGATTGAGAGTCACGTTGCCCTGCACGCCATCGCTGGCGATCACGTTGAGCCCCGACTCCTCGGCGATGATCGACAGCACGTCACGCACCGGGATGTCCTGGAAATCGAGGGTAATACGGTGACCGGCATAGCTGGGGCCGGAGTCCGTCTCGGGGCGCTCGATGCTGCCCGAGGAGGTCAGTTCGATCGTGAAACGACGCCCGTTCTGGGTCACCAGCGGCTCCACGGCATCGGATGCCACGATATCGAAGGTGACCCCATCGGCGCTTCGACGCGGCACGATGCGCTGGACGGCGGTGCCGAAATCGCTGACATCGAGCGTCTGATACTGGTCGTCGGGCAAGGTCACGCCAGGTAGCGAGACCGAGACCTGACGCCCCTGGCCGGAGACTTCCGCCGCCACTCCGGCGCGGTCGAGCGCCAGGTCAAGCTGGCCGACCCCGTCCTCGCCCCGGCGGAAATCGATCGAGGTCACCTCCGGCTGGCGCGGCAGCGCCGCCGCGGACCGCTCGGCCGACGCGTCGGTCTCAGCTGGCGCAGCTTCGTCACCGAAGTGAACGATGACCCTTTCATCCAGACGTTCGAGCCGATAATCGGTGGGCGAGGCCAGATCGAACACCAGCCGCGTACGCGCTCCCGACCCCAGCACCCTGACGGAATCGACGCCGGCGCTGCCGATGGCGAAGCTCGATTGCGACAGGCCGCTCTGGGCCTGCAGCAGATCCAGCGCCAGCCGCGGCGGCGCATCCGTGCGATAGCCGCGAATTTCCGGGACGCCGCCGACGAAATCGAGCCCGACGTCCAGGCGGCCGGCCCCCTGATCGGTGAAGGTCATCGCCGTCAAGGTCGGTGCCGCCCAGGCAGAAAACGCCAGTCCCCACAATGTCAGTGCTGCCAGGCCTGCGGCCAGGCGCCGTCGAGAAGTCATGTTGTCCCCTGCTACTGTTGCCGCCGGCTGGTACCGTCGGAGTCTTGTCCTGCCATTTCCAGGCGCTGGCGACGCTCGATCCATTCTCCCCCGGAACCGCGCACGGTCTCGACGAGCGTCAACCCGCGAGGTTCCACGCTGATGATGCGGCCGTAGTCCCGGCCCAGATAATCCCCCTCGAAGAGCCGGTGGACCCTGCCGTCCGGCGCAGCAATCAGTGCCGAGGGTGTCTTGCCCACGATCATCGTGCCGACCAGGCTCAGGTTGTCCAGCTCGAAGGCCTCGAGCGGCTGGCGCGGCCGGTCGGCATCCGGCAGCGGCGACGCCTCGGCCGGATCGGCGGCTGCCGCCTCCGCTGGCTGCTCGGCCACGAACGGGCTCCGTCGTTGCTGCTGGTCGTAGCTGGCAGTAGCGTACCGGGGCATCTCCGGCAACGAGGCGATCTGCCCCTTCGGGTTGTTCCGCAGGGCATCCAGTCGAGCCTGCAATCCCCCCAGATCGGCGTCCTCGCATCCGCTCAGCACGATGCTTGCGAGCAACAGTCCGGTGAGAATGCCACGATTCGAACTCAAGGCTTTTTACCCCCCTTGGCCGGGTCGATATCCTCGCGATAGCGGTACGTCTTCGCCAGCATGGCCAGCCGAAGGCTGTCACCCACCGGCGTCAGCGTGAAGTCGTGAAGCGTGACGATGCGGGGCATCGCGGCAACGCGCGCCAGAAACGACGCGATCTGGTGGAAATCGCCGCGCACCTGGATATCGAAGGGCTGCTCGACATAGAACTCCTGCTCGACCGCCGGTCGCAACTTGATACTGTCGATATCGAGCTGCTGCTGCCGCGCTGCCTCGCTGATGGCATCCAGCAGCGCGGGCACTTCCGCATCGCTGGGCAACATTTCGAGCACGCTCTGCATGCGCCCCTCGAGCACCTCCATCTGATGCTCCATCGCCGGCAGGTTGACCGCCTGGTAGGAGAGCGTCTCGAAGCGCTGTAACGCCTGCTGCTCCTGCATGACCAGGCTCTCGTGCGTTTCCCGGGGCGAGGAGGCGAGCAGCCACTGCGTGGCCCATATCGATCCCAGCAGCACGCCCAGCGCGATCAGCCATTGCAGGCTGGCCGGCCAGCTTCCCGCTTCTTTCAGGTCGAGTTCACGCCACTGCAGTTCACGCAGTTGGCGCCACTGCTCCCGGAACGTCTCTCGCAAGGCATTCAATCGTGGGCTTTCCAGCGTCGGGCGCTTCATGAGCCAGCTCCCGGCTTGGCTTCATCGACGGGATGCTCATCGACACTCATGTGAAAACGCTTGGCCGCTGCCGGCCCTTCTGCGGACTGCACGTCCGAGAGCAACGGAATGTCGAACGCGGAACTGTTGTCGAGCGCTCGCATCTGGTCGGAAACTTGGCGATTCGAAGTCGCGACGCCGCTCAGCTCGAGCCGGCTACCCCTGCGATTCAGCTCGGTATAGTGGACGCCATCGACCAGCGTGGCCGTCAGCTGATCGAGAACGCGGATGGTCAACGGTCGGCTCGACTGCAGCTCGCCGATCAGATCGATCTGCTTCAACATGCGTTCTCGCAGCTGGCGGAAATTGCGCATCTCCTGAATATCGCGAGTGAGCGCATCGGTCTCCCGCTGGATCAGCGCCAACCGGGCCTGCCCCGCCCGCACCATGGATTTTTCGTACTGGGCGATGCCCCAACCGACCAGCAACCCGAGCAGCAGCATCAGCAGCAGGCCCTGCTTGAATCGTCGGGTCTTCCGCAGGCGGCGCTGCTCCCGCCATGGCAGCAGGTTGATTTCGATCGTCATGGCAGCGCTCGCATGGCAAGCCCACAGGCGGTGAGCATGGCCGGCGCGTCCGCGGCCAACGCGGTGACATCCAGCCGCGGATGGATCCGCATGTGCGTGAAAGGATTGGCGAGCGTTGCTTCCAGCCCGCTCTGAGCACGCAGCCGTTCCGCAAACCCCGGCAGCGCGCTCGACCCACCGGCCAGGATCAGACGGCGGATCTGCTGCTGGCCCGCAGAGGTGTAATAAAGCTGCAGCGAGCGTCCGATGTGCTGGATCAGGGTATCGATGAAAGGCAGCAGGACTTGCTGGCGATAATCGTCGGGCAATCCACCACGCTTCTTGGCGCGACCGGCTTCGTCGAAACTCATGCCGTAGCGCTTGCTGATGGCATCGGTGAGCTGCCGCCCGCCGCACAGGTTGTCGCGGCTGTAGACGATCCGCCCCTCCTTGATCACATGGAACGCGCACAGGTTGGCGCCGATATCGACCAGTGCCGTGCTATCTCCCTCTTCATCTTCGGAGGTCTGCAGCGCACGACAGACGCGCTCCAGCGCGAAGCCCTCGACATCGACGGCCACCGTCTCGAGCCCCACGGCGTCCAGCACCGACGTCAGCGTATCGATATCCTGCATTCGGCAGGCCACCAGCATGATTTCCTGCTGGTCGTCGTAACGCGGATGGCGGCCCAGTCGCTGAAAATCGAAGGCGACTTCATTGAGCGGAAACGGGATGTACTTGTCGGATTCCATCTGAATCCGTGCTTCGATGTCCTCGTCACTCAGCGATGCGGGCAACGACAGCGTCCGGGTGATGGCTGCCGAGTTGGGCACCGCGACCACGGCGCGCCGGGACTGCAAGCGGGCGTGATCGACCGCCCGACCCAGCGTATCCACGACTTCGCTCTTGTCGCGAATGCGCCTTTCGACCACGGCCCCCTCGCGCAGCGGGCGCACCGCGTAACTGTCGATTCTCAAGCCACCGGCGCGATGTTCCAGCTCCAGCAGCTTGACGGTGGCGGACGTGATGTCCACTCCCACCAATCCTTTCGAGGATCTTTTCAAGCGCAACACTGTCTCACCTCGCCGGAACTGGAAAAGCCTAATCGGATTTAACGGCGGTGACACAGCCAACTTGAGACGTTCCGTTACACTTATTTCGCTTTACTTGCAGGAAGTGGCGGGGGCGAAACTGGCCCCGGCTCCACCGCATCCATATAATGCCCCGATGCTGAATCATGTCCGACGCCAGGGATAGCGAGCACGCGGCCGGACCGCCACCAGTCAAGGATCACCCCTTTATATGAAGCTTTTTACCCGCCTACTGACGACTGCCTTCTGGCTCCTGCTGTCGCTCTGCGCCGGTGTGGTGCTGGCGGTCATTGGCGCCGGGCTCTACTTCGCCCCTGGCCTGCCCGACGTGCGCCAGCTCCAGAATTACGAGCTTCAGACCCCGCTGCGCATCTATACGGAAGACGACAAGCTGATCGGTGAATACGGCGAGGAACGCCGCATGCCCGTCAGCTACGACGAGATCCCCAAGTCGCTGATCGACGCGCTGCTGGCTGCCGAAGACGCCAACTTCTACAACCACCCCGGGGTCGATCCCAAGGGGCTTTTGCGCGCCGCGGTCGAGCTCGCCTCCTCGGGCGACATCCAGTCCGGCGGCAGCACCATCACCATGCAGGTCGCGCGTAACTACCTGCTGACCCTGGATCAGACTTTCACGCGCAAGATCCGTGAAATTCTGCTGGCGTTGCAGATGGAACAGATCCTGGACAAGCAGGAAATTCTCGAGCTCTATGTCAACAAGATCTATCTGGGCCATCGTTCCTACGGTATCGCCGCCGCAGCAAACACCTATTACGGCAAGCCGCTGGCAGATCTTTCCCTGCCGCAGTACGCCATGATCGCGGGTCTGCCCAAGGCGCCGTCGAGCTTCAACCCGCTGACCAATCCGGAACGCGCTCTGATCCGCCGCAACTGGATTCTCTATCGCATGCGCGAGCTCGGCTCCATCGACCAGGCCAGCTACGATCAGGCCGTCAAGGCACCGATCACGGCCAGCCGCCATACGGCACGCTCGGAAGTCGATGCCCCCTACGTCGCGGAAATGGCGCGCGCCTACGCCGTCGAGCGTTTCGGCGACAAGGCCTATACCGACAACATTCGCATCACCACCACCCTCGATAGCCGTCTGCAGACCGAGGCCCGCGATGCGCTGGTGCAGGGCCTGATCGACTACGATACTCGCCACGGCTGGCGCGGCCCCGAGGAGAAGGACGTACCGCCGAGCCTGGTCGAAGCGCAGGACCGGACCGAACGCCAAGGCCTGGAAGAAGAGCTGTCGGAGTCCCCCGAGGTCATCGAAACCGCCCGCCAGGCGGCCCAGAGCAGTCAGGCCACGATCGAGGGTGTCGATGGCGACGTCAGCAACTGGCTCAAGGTGCTCGAGCGCACGCCGTCGTTCGGCCCGCTCCAGCCGGCCATCGTCACCGCCACCGACGGCAAGCAGATGCGCGTGCTCAATGCCGACGGCAAGGTGATCACGCTGGACTGGGATGGCCTGAAGTGGGCGCGCGAGTACAAGAGCGCCAAGTGGCGCGGCGATGTCCCCGCCAACGCCGCGGCAATCGCGAGCCGCGGCGATCTGGTACGCATCCTCAAGGAAGGCGATCACTGGCGCCTGTCGCAGCGCCCCGGCGCCGAAGGGGCCATCGTCGTTCTCGATCCGCAGACCGGTGCCATCGAGGCGCTCCAGGGCGGGTTCAGCTTCGCCGCCAGCAAGTTCAACCGCGCCATTCAGGCCCAGCGCCAGGTCGGCTCCAACTTCAAGCCGTTCGTCTATCTGGCTGCGCTGCAGGAAGGCGGCATGACCGCGGCGACCATCATCAATGACGCGCCGGTGGTCATGTCGCAGTTCAGCGGCGACGATTGGCGCCCGGAAAATGCCGAGCGCCAGTTCCAGGGGCCGACTCGCCTGCGCGTCGGGCTCTATACCTCGCGCAACCTGGTGACCATCCGCGTCCTGCAGTCGCTCGGACTCGACAACGCGCTGAACTTCCTCGAGCGCTTCGGTTTTGCGCGAGACCGCCTGCCGCATGGCCTCTCCCTGGCTCTCGGCAGCGCCTCGCTGACTCCGCTGGAGATCGCCAACGCCTATGCCGTGCTTGCCAACGGCGGTTTCCAGGTGTCGCCCTGGTACATTCAGAAGATTACCCAGGGCAGCCAGAACACCGTGGTCGAACAGGCCAATCCGCTGGTGGCGTGCCGTGACTGTGCGCCCGACGCGACACAGACCGAGATCGATGGCGAGCCGCGTCGCATCGCGCCTCGTGTGGTGGACCCCGATGCGCTCTACATCCTGCGCAGCATCCTGCGCGACGTCATCGAACACGGCACCGGACGCGGCGCCCTGTCGCTCGATCGCAGCGACATCGTCGGCAAGACCGGCACCACCAACGATCAGCGAGACGCCTGGTTCTCCGGCTTCAACAACTCGCTCGTGACCACTGTCTGGGTCGGCAAGGACGACAACACCACCACGGCGGAATACGGCGCTCAAGCCGCCCTGCCGATCTGGAAAGCGTTCATGGGTCCGGCACTGAAAGGCACGCCCGAGGTGGTTCCGGAGGCTCCCGATGACATCGTTCAGGTTCGCATCGATCCGGATACCGGCAAGCGCCTGCACGACGACCAGCCCGGCGGCATCAGCGAGATATTCCGCAAGGACAACCTGCCTGAATATCAGCCGCGCGGCATTCGCCCGGAACTGGAAGACGAGAGCGGCTCGCAGGGCACCGGCACTTACGAAGCGATCTTCTGATACATGAGTCGGGGCCCTGGCCCCGACTTTTTCGTTCCACACTCGCTCTTCACCGCAACAGGACGTCGCAGCGACGCTGAGAGAAATGTCATGCCCCTGCCCAGTTGCCGCTGGTGGCTATTGACCACCTGCCTGATGGCATCACCGTCATACGCAGAGCTTTTCTACGCACCGCCGGCGCCGGACGAGAATGCGCCCAACTTCAGCGGCAGTGCGGAACTCGGTTACACCAAGCTGACCGGCAATACCAATACCCAGACGCTGCTCGCCAAGGCTCGCCTGACCTGGCTGACCGGGCGCAACACCCACACGTTCCGCGCCGAGACCCGTAGCGTCCAGGACAACGACAACACCACGTCCGAGCGGTATCTGGTCGGCGCCCGCGAACGCTACGAGCTGGAGAACAACAACTACCTGTTCGGCTTCGCGCGCTGGGAACGCGACCGGTTCAGCGGCTACGACTCGCAGCTCACCACTATCGCCGGCTACGGCCGCCAGCTGCTGGACGGGCCCACCCATACGCTTTCCGCCGAAGTCGGTCCGGGCTATCGTCACGATGCCTACGCGGCCGGTGGCAGCGACGACCTGACCCTGGTCTACTCGGCACTGGACTACACCTACAACTTCAGTGACGACATCTCCTTCGACCAGGAGCTATCCGCGGAAGCGACGCATATCAGCGTCACGACCCGCTCGCTGTCGACGATTACATCGCAATTGAACTCCCATCTCGCGCTACGCATCTCCTACGATGTCAGGAGCAACACGCATCCGCCGCCCGATGCCGAAGCGCGCACCGACACCACGACGTCGGTATCGATTCTCTACGGCTGGTAACGAGCCACGAGCCACGAGCCACGAGCCACGAGCCACGAGCCACGAGCCACGAGCCACGAGCCACGAGCCGCAGGATGATCCTGGTGGAACAGCATAGGAAGACACCTGCCAGACGCCGAAAACCAAGATGCCGCCCGTGTGGGCGGCATCGTCGTCTGGAGATGACAGGCTCGCGATCAGCCGTAGATCTCCTTGACGCTCTTCAGCGGGTAATGCGCGGGATAAGGCTTCCGGGCCACGCCGGATTCCACCGCGGCCTGAGCCACGGCCGCCGGAATTTTATCAAGCAGGCGCGAATCCACCGGCGTCGGGATGATGTAGCCGCGACCGAACTCAAGCGAGTCAATTTCGTAGGCATCCAGCACTTCCTGGGTCACCGGCTCTCGCGCCAGGTCCTTCAGGGCATGAACGGCCGCGATCTTCATCTGCTCGTTGATGGCCGTGGCCCGAACGTCCAGCGCACCACGGAAGATGAACGGGAATCCCAGCACGTTGTTGACCTGGTTGGGGTAATCGGAGCGCCCCGTGCCCATGATCACGTCGCTCCGGGTCGCCCGCGCCACGTCGGGGTGGATCTCCGGGTCCGGATTGGAACAGGCGAAGACCACCGGATTCGCGGCCATCTTCTCGAGCTGCTCGGGCTTGAACAGGCTCGGCCCGGACAGGCCGACGAAGACATCGGCGCCTTCGATCGCGTCATCCAGCGTACGCAGCGGCGTTTCGGTCGCGAACTGCGCCTTGTATTGATTGAGATCGTTGCGGCCACTATGGATGACGCCGTTGCGATCCAGCATGAAGATGTTCTCGGCCTTGGCGCCACACTCGATGAGCAGCTTCATGCAAGCAATGGCGGCTGACCCGGCCCCGAGACAGACGATGCGCGCGTCGGCCAGCGTCTTGCCGGCGATATCCAGCGCGTTGAGCAACCCTGCCGCGGTCACGATCGCAGTACCGTGCTGGTCGTCGTGGAATACCGGAATGCTGCAGCGCTCCTTGAGGGCCGCTTCGATCTCGAAGCATTCCGGCGCCTTGATATCTTCCAGGTTGATACCGCCCCAGGTATTGGCGATGTTGGCCACGGTGTCGATGAATGCCTGGGCAGAGTCGGCCTCGACCTCGATATCGACCGAGTTGATGCCGGCGAAGCGCTTGAACAGAACGCCCTTGCCTTCCATGACTGGCTTGCTCGCCAGCGGGCCCAGGTTACCCAGACCCAGAATGGCGCTACCGTCGGAAACGACGGCTACCAGGTTTCCCTTACCGGTATAGAGGTAGGCGTTTTCCGGATCCAGCGCGATTTCCCGGCACGGTTCCGCCACGCCGGGGCTGTAGGCCAGTGCCAGATGCTTGGCGGAATTGGTCGGCTTGGTCAGCTCGACCGACAACTTACCCGGAATCGGCTTCGCGTGGTAATCGAGCGCCGCCTGTCTCTTATCGTCACTCATGAGGATTTTCCAAAGACAATGGTGGGAATTCTCGGCAATGTCTTGCCTGAAGTCATGTCAGATTATAGAAAAACACCACCTTACACAACTTTCGCCCATTCTCTGCCTTTCGCGAATTTTAAGCGCCTGTTTGAACCACTTGGATGCATTTGGCGACACTTATACTTGGAAGCCCAGCCATAAAATATTCCTTATCCATCTCCTCGGGACAGTCGATAAATCTCGATACCCCTTATCTTTTAAAACTTAACCCTTGCCTTTTAAAACTTAAAAAGCCATCGAGCGGGCACAAAAAAGCCCGCCATCAAGGCGGGCTTTTCGACAACCAATCGGTTGTAGTGAGACGCGTTTTAACCGCGACGCACTGCAGCACCGAAGCGCTTGTTGAAACGCTCGACGCGGCCACCGGTGGTCGCTTGCTTCTGCTTGCCGGTGTAGAACGGGTGACACTGCGAGCAGACGTCGACATGGAAATCTTCGCTGGCCGTGGTGCCGATCGAATGGGTCGCGCCACAGGAACAGGTCGCCGTGACTTTCTTGTATTCGGGATGAATAGACTGTTTCATCGTGAAGCCTCGCTTTGCGGTGTACCGCCACCTGATCTCTTGCCAGGCACCGTACACGGATAGGGAATCGCGGTTCACTCCCGCGCGACCGGCCCGCCTGGAATCCCGTAGTCAGCATCGCCAGGCGATAACTGTACCACGGATAAGAGACGCACCCTACGTCGGAAGGCGGCGTATTTTATCAGAACTCTTCATGGAGGCCAATTGGCAGATTCCAGTATCGCCCCCGAGAGCGCGCCACCGCCCCCTCGGATTCTTCGCGTTGCCGTTCCCACGCCGCTGAGGCGTCTCTTCGACTATCGTCCCGCCGGTCAACCGCCCGCTGGCGGGTGGCGGCCGGGACTGCGCGTCAAGATCCCGTTCGGCCGGCGCTACCTGGTCGGGATCGTGATGGAATGCGCCACGCACAGCGAACTGCCCGCCCATCAGCTCAAGCCGATCACCGAGCGCCTCGACGACGAGCCACTGCCGGCGGACTGGCTATGGCTGTGCCAGTTCACCGCCCGCTACTACCAGCATTCGCTGGGCGATACGCTGCATCATGCCCTGCCCGGCCCGCTACGCCAGGGGCGGCCGCTCGAGGCCCGGATTCGCGAACGCTGGAAACTGAACACCTCGGAAGCCCTCGCCCTCGACGCACTGGGCCGCGCGCCGCGCCAGCGTGAACTGGTAAAGCTCCTGGCCCAGCATCGCCACGGCATGATCACCTCCGCAATAACCGCACAAGGTTACACCCGCGCCCAACTGCAGGGGCTGCTCGACAAGGCGCTGATCGGCTGCATTCGGGAGCCGCTGACCGCCGGCGAAGGGTGGTCGGGAGCGCTGCTGGCCGAACCCGCCCTGCCGCTCAATCGCGAGCAGTCGGCAGCATTGGCCGCGTTACACGAAGGGCTGGACCGCTTCCACCCCTGCCTGCTCCATGGCGTTACCGGCAGCGGCAAGACCGAGGTCTACCTGCAACTGATCGAAGGCGTGCTCGGACAGGGCCGCCAAGCGCTGGTACTGGTGCCGGAGATCGGCCTGACACCGCAGACGCTATCGCGCTTTCGCAAGCGCTTTCGCGCGCCGGTGGTGGCACTGCATTCCGGGCTGACCGACCTGGAGCGGCTGGATGCCTGGGAGGCCGCCCGCAGCGGACGCGCTCCGATCATCATCGGCACCCGCTCCGCCATCTTCACGCCACTGGCGAGGCCCGGCGTGATCATCGTCGACGAAGAGCACGACGGCTCGTTCAAGCAGCAGGACGGCCTGCGCTACCACGCCCGCGACCTGGCCATGGCCCGCGCGCAACGCGACGGGGTGCCGATCCTGCTGGGAAGCGCGACGCCATCGCTGGAAACGCTGGCCCAGGCACGCAGCGGCCGCTACCGGCACCTGTGCCTGACCCAGCGCGCCAGTCGTCATGCCCCGGCCAAGCTGGAGCTGGTCGATCTGCGCGGCCGCCTGCGCCAGGGCGGCCTGATTCCGCCAGTGATCGATGCCATCCGCCAGGCACTGAAAGCCGAGGGGCAGGTACTGGTCTTCATCAACCGGCGCGGGTTCTCGCCTTCGCTGGCCTGCCACCAGTGCGGTTGGATCGCCGAATGCCGCCACTGCGACTCGCGCATGACCCTGCACCGCCAGCCGCCCAGGCTGGTCTGCCATCACTGCGAACACCAGACGCCGCAGCCGGACGCCTGCCCGAGCTGCGACAGTGCGGACCTGAGGCCGCTCGGCGCCGGGACCGAACGCACAGAGGAGACGCTGACTACGCTGTTTCCGGACGTCCCGGTCTATCGCATCGACCGGGACAGCACGCGGCGCAAGGAAGCGTTCGACCAGCTGCTGACCGAGATCCGCCGCGGCGAACCGAGCCTCCTGGTGGGCACCCAGATGCTGGCCAAGGGCCACCATCTTCCCCACGTGACACTGGTCGTCGTGGTCAATGCCGACGCCGGCCTCTACGCCAGCGACTTCCGCGCGCTCGAGCAGAGCGCCCAGCTACTGGTGCAGGTGGCCGGACGCGCCGGGCGGGCGGACCGAGCCGGCCGCGTGCTGGTCCAGACGCTGCATCCCGACGACCCGAACCTGCGCCTGCTGGCGGATAGCGGCTACGACGCGCTGGCCTATCAGATGCTGGAAGAGCGACGCCTGGCCGGGCTGCCGCCCTATCGCTATCTGGCCTTGGCGCGTTTCGAAGCCACCCGCGAGGAAGACGCCCGCGAGACCGCAGACGCGGCCGGTGATGCCGTGCGAACCTGGCTTGCCGAACGTCGTCTGGCAGTCCACTGTCTCGGCCCCGTGCCGGCGCCCATGGAACGGCGCCAGAACCGGTATCACCTGCAACTGATGCTGTCGGCGGAAAAACGCAGCGCCCTGCACGAAGCCGGCGCCTGGCTGGTCGGCTGGCTTGAGAACGCCGCCTCGCGACGCGTCCGCTGGTCGCTGGATATCGACCCGATGACGTTGAGTTGAAGCCGCGTGCCGCGTGCCGCGTGCCGCGAAAACGATCCTCGCCAACTCACGAAGTTCGCAATCCCTTTCTCGAAGCTCGAAGCTCGAAGCTCGAAGCTCGAAGCTCGAAGCTCGAAGCTCAAAGCTCAAAGCTCGAAGCTCGGTGGTTAGGGTTTAAAGCCATGCCGCAATCACCGATAATGGCCGCCCTTTTCCCGCGTCGTGACGGCAGGTTCACGACGCCCAGATCCGCGGCACCCCGCGCCGGGTCGGGCCGAGAGCCCCAAGCCCAGGCCCCACGACTACGAAGTAACCCATGAAAGAGACGATTACAGAACTGCTCGAAGCCGCCATCGCCAAGCTGCAGCAGACAGGCGATCTACCGGCGGACGTGAGTCCGGCGATCAAGGTCGATCCGACCCGCGACAAGGCGCATGGCGACTACGCCAGCAATCTGGCACTGGTGCTCGCCAAGCCGGCCGGCTGCAAACCGCGCGATCTCGCCGACAAGCTGGTCGCGGCCCTCCCCGACAACGACGCGATCCGCAAGACGGAGATCGCCGGGCCGGGCTTCATCAACTTCTTTGCCGCGACCGATGCCATTGCGGGCATCGTCAGCCAGATCCTGGATGCCGGAGACACCTTCGGTCGCAGCATGATCGGCGCCGGCGAAAAGGTGCAGGTCGAGTTCGTTTCCGCCAACCCGACCGGGCCGTTGCATGTCGGCCATGGCCGTGGCGCAGCGATCGGCGACTGCCTGTGCCGGGTGCTGGAAGCGACCGGCTTCGACGTGACCCGCGAGTTCTACTACAACGACGCTGGCGCCCAGATCAACAACCTGATGCGCTCGGTGAAGGCCCGCGCCCTCGGCCTCGGCCCCGACGACGAAGGCTGGCCCGAGGACGGCTATCGCGGCGATTACATCAAGGATGTCGCCCAGGCCTATCTGGCCGGCGAAACCGTGACCGCCGACGACCGCGAAGTCACCGCCAAGGCCGATCCGGAAGACGAAGATGCCATCCGCGCCTTTGCCGTGGCCTACCTGCGTCGCGAGCAGGATCTCGACCTCAAGGCGTTCGGGGTCGAGTTCGACGTCTATTTCCTGGAATCGTCGCTGTACGCTGAAGGCCGGGTCGAGGAGACGGTCGAAGCGCTGGTATCCGGCGGGCACACCTACGAGGCCGACGGCGCGCTCTGGCTTCGCACCACCGACTTTGGCGACGACAAGGATCGGGTGATGCGCAAGAGCGACGGCGACTACACCTACTTCGTGCCCGATGTCGCCTATCACTACAACAAGTGGCAGCGCGGCTTCACTACCGTGATCGACGAACAGGGCGCCGACCACCACTCGACCGTCACCCGTGTGCGCGCCGGCCTGCAGGCGCTGGAAGCCGGCATCCCGCAGGGCTGGCCGGACTACGTGCTGCATCAGATGGTGCTGGTGACCCGTTCCGGCGTCGAGGTCAAGCTCTCCAAGCGTGCCGGCAGCTACGTCACGCTGCGGGACCTGATCGACGAGGTGGGCCGCGATGCCACGCGCTACTTCCTCGCCGCACGACGCGCCGACTCCCAATTGACGTTCGATATCGATCTTGCACGGTCGCAGACCAACGATAATCCGGTCTATTACATTCAGTACGCTCATGCCCGCGTCTGCAGCGTGCTGCGCAAGGCGGAAAGCGACGATCTCGCCTTCGACCACGCCGTCGCGATGGCTAACCTGGAACGTCTCGATGCGTCCCAGGAGAAGGCGCTGATGAATCGTCTGGCACGCTACCCTGATGTCGTCGAGCGCGCCGCCCGCACCCGCGAGCCGCATCAGATCGCGCAGTATCTGACCGAGCTCGCCAGCGACTTCCACACCTGCTACAACGCCCAGAAAGTCATGGTAGACGATGCCGAGCTGCGTAACGCACGCCTGGCACTGGGTCTGGCGACACGCCAGGTCATCGGCAATGGATTGGCGCTACTCGGCGTCAGCGCCCCGGAGGAGATGTAAGACATGGCACGCCGCCCCGCTCAGAACAGCCGCCCGTCCCCCTCTCGTTCTTCGCCCAAAGGCGCGACGACGAAGGCTCGCCCGCGCCGATCCGACAGCAGTCAAGGCGGTGGTCTCGGCGGCATTCCGGGGTGGCTGTGGGCGATCGCCGGCCTGATCGCCGGTTTCGCCCTGTCGCAGTATCTGGATCGCTCCTCGCCGGAGCCCGTCGCTGCCGTCGTGCCCCGCCCGACCTCCACTCAGACCACCAGCGGTAGCGACGGCCAGCAGAGCGGGGGCGGCGCCAGCAGCACCCAACAGTCGGCGCCGGCGACCCCGACATTCGAGTTTTACACGCTGCTGCCGGAAACGGAGGTCATCGCGCCCAACAGCGACAGTTCGGCACCGGAACCGACCGCCAAGACGACTCGGGAAGCCGCCGCCGACGATGCTGCGAACCAGACCAAGCAGCCGACGCCCAGCGGTGGTCGCTACGTCCTGCAGGCCGCCTCGTTCCGGGATCTCGGCGACGCCGAGCGCCTGGCCAACCGGCTCAAGGACTTCGGCCTGCTGGCCAAGATCACCGATGTCCGCGCCAACGGCGATCAGCTGTGGCACCGGGTCCAGGTCGGCCCCTACGAGGACAAGCGCGAGCTCTCGCGTGCGCAGGATCTGATGGTGACCCAGGGCATCGAGCCGCTACTGCTGCGCCTGCAGAACTGAGGCCCGCAGGCCAGGCGCCTGCGACAAGCTCGCGGGAACGTTACCGAATACGGCCGGCACTCGTTGCCGGCCGTCCAGCGTCCGCGGCTTTCTCCACAGTCCTTCCCTTCCATTTGCCCCGTTGTGCCTCGCCGCTTTCCCGCCGTTACGCCCCAATGGCTTGATTTCCGCAAGCCCTGCCCGCACTTGATGATTCATGCTGCATCGCGTCGTACCCGTCATCTTTGATTCGGACGTGATGACACCGGTTTTTCGGCGCCGTCGGCCAGACTTGACGGCGCGCCATTGGGAGTTAATTGCATGACCACAATCGTATCCGTGCGCCGTGGCGATCAGGTTGCCCTGGCCGGCGATGGCCAGGTGTCGCTGGGCAATACGGTAATGAAAGGCAATGCCAGCAAGGTTCGCCGTCTCCATCGCGGCCAGGTTCTGGCCGGTTTCGCTGGCGGCACCGCCGACGCCTTCACCCTGTTCGAGCGCTTCGAGGCTCAACTCGAAAAGTACCAGGGGCATCTGACCAAGGCCGCGGTCGAGCTGGCGAAGGAGTGGCGCACCGACCGCGCGCTGCGCCGCCTGGAAGCGATGCTGGCCGTCGCCGACAAGACTGCCTCGCTGATCATCACCGGCAACGGCGACGTGGTCGAACCCGAGCGCGGCATCATCGCCATCGGCTCCGGCGGCCACTTCGCCCAGGCCTCGGCGCGGGCACTGCTCGAGAATACCGATCTTAGCGCGCGCGAGATTACCGAGAAGTCGATCAACATCGCCGCCGACATCTGCGTCTTCACCAATCACCAGATCACGCTCGAAGAGCTGTAACGAGGCCCCATTCCCATGTCTCAGACTCCTTCCCAGGAAACCGCCAGCACGCAGCCGGCGCTGACCCAGTCTTCGATGACGCCGCGTGAGATCGTCCATTCGCTCGACCAGTACATCATCGGCCAGCACGACGCCAAGCGTGCCGTCGCCATCGCGCTGCGCAACCGCTGGCGCCGGATGCGTCTCGACGAGAACATGCGCGGCGAGATCGTGCCCAAGAACATCCTGATGATCGGCCCGACCGGCGTCGGCAAGACCGAGATCGCGCGGCGTCTGGCCAAGCTGGCCGGCGCCCCCTTCCTCAAGGTCGAAGCGACCAAGTTCACCGAAGTCGGCTATGTCGGCCGCGATGTCGAATCGATCATTCGCGACCTGATGGAAATGGCGATCAAGATGGTGCGCGAGCAGGCCAAGACCGAAGTTCGCCACAAGGCACAGGATGCCGCAGAAGACCGCATTCTCGACGCCCTGCTGCCGCGCCCGCGGGGCAGCGAGTACGATGCCGGCCGCGACGACTCCTCTACCCGTCAGGTCTTCCGCAAGAAGCTGCGTGAAGGCCAGCTCGACGACAAGGAGATCGACATCGAGGTGACACCGGCCAGCCAGGGGGTCGACATCATGACGCCGCCCGGCATGGAGGAGATGACCAACCAGCTCCAGAGCCTGTTCGCCAACATGGGCAAGCAGAAGTCCGAGACGCGCCGCGTGGCGGTCAAGGACGCCTGGAAGCTGTTGCAGGACGAGGAAGCCGCCAAGCTGGTCAACGAGGAAGAGATCAAGCAGCGCGCGCTGGAAGCGGTCGAACAGAACGGGATCGTGTTCCTCGACGAGATCGACAAGGTCGCCAAGCGCGGCGAATCCGGCAGCGGCGGCGATGTCTCCCGCGAGGGCGTCCAGCGTGACCTGCTGCCGCTGATCGAGGGCTCCACCGTCTCCACCAAGCACGGCATGGTGCGTACCGACCACATCCTGTTCATCGCCTCCGGCGCCTTCCACCTCTCCAAGCCGTCGGATCTGATTCCGGAACTGCAGGGTCGCCTGCCGATCCGGGTCGAGCTGACGGCGCTGACGCCGGACGATTTCAAGCGCATCCTGACCGAACCGTCGGCCGCGCTGACCAAGCAGTACCGGGCACTGCTCGGCACCGAAGGGCTGGAAGTCCAGTTCACCGAAGACGGCATTTCCCGCATCGCCGAGATCGCCTGGCAGGTCAACGACGGCACCGAGAACATCGGCGCCCGCCGCCTGCACACGGTGATGGAGCGACTGCTCGAGGAAGCCTCGTTCCAGGGCGGCGACTTCGCCAGCCCGCTGGTCATCGACGCCGACTATGTCAACGAGAAGCTCGGTGAACTGGCGGTGGACGAAGACCTGTCGCGGTATATCCTCTGACGAGGAGCCGCGAGCCGCGAGCCGCGAGCCGCGAGCCGCGAAACGATGACCGCCGCTTGTCGCATCGACAAGCGGCTTCACTCGAAGCTACTCTCTATCGCGCCCCAACTCCGGCGCGGTCGAAGCTAGGAGTCTTCCAATGCCTGCCCCCGTTCCCAACCGCGTTCACTACCACAAGGGCGATCGCGAGCTCGAGCTTGGCTACCCCGATGGCGAAAGCTATCGCTTGCCGATCGAGCTGTTGCGCGTCTATTCGCCCTCGGCGGAAGTCCAGGGTCATCATCCCAGCGAAGCCGTGCTGCAGACGGGCAAGCGCCACGTCGGGCTGCTGGATATCTCCCAGGCCGGTCGCTACGCGTTGAAGCTGCATTTCGACGATGGACACAATACCGGGCTTTACACCTGGGAATATCTCTACGACATGGCGACTCATCGGCAAGCCTGGTGGGAGGACTATCTCGCCCGCCTGCAGCGCGCCGGCGCTTCGCGTGAGGCCAGCGTGATCCAGATCCATCAGGTCTGATGCCAGACCCTTGAGCATGACGGCGGCCAACGGGCCGCCGTCTTCTTTTGGCGCGTCATGATGCGCAAAGACAAGTTTGCGACCAGACGCTACAATGCGGACTCGGTCGATTCACATCGATTTACCCCGGCCGCGGGCGTGCCTTTCGCACCCGCTCGAGCCGCCTGGCAGCACACCGCCCAGACAGCGACATCACCGCCCAATGGCGCACGATCGCCGCTCGCGTCATCTCGGAGAAAAGCACATGGACAAGCGCACGACCGACTTCGGCTACGAGAAAGTAGCGATCGACGAGAAAGCCGCCCGCGTGGCGGACGTTTTCCACTCGGTGGCCGCGCGTTACGATGTCATGAACGACCTGATGTCGTTCGGTATCCATCGTCTCTGGAAGCAGTTGACGCTCGAGCGCAGCGGCGTTCGCCAGGGCCACCGCGTTCTCGACATCGCCGGCGGCACCGGCGATCTGACCCGCCAATTCGCGAAACGGGTCGGCCCCAGTGGCCGCGTCATTCTCGCCGACATCAACGAATCCATGCTGCGCGTGGGACGCGACAAGCTGATCGACCACGGTGTCGGCGACAACGTCAAATACGTGCAGGCCAACGCCGAAAGCCTGCCGTTTCCGGACAACAGCTTTCACTGCATCACCATCGCCTTCGGCCTGCGCAACGTCACCGACAAGGACGCAGCGCTGCGTTCAATGGCGCGGGTTCTCAAGCCGGGCGGACGCCTGCTGGTGCTGGAATTCTCCAAGCCGGTCAACGGCCTGCTGTCGAAAGCCTACGACCAGTACTCCTTCCGCCTGCTGCCGCAGATGGGCCGGCTGGTGGCCAACGACGCCGACAGCTATCGCTATCTGGCGGAGTCGATCCGCATGCATCCCGATCAGGAAACGCTCAAGGGCATGATGCAGGCTGCCGGACTGGAGCGCGTCGAATATACCAACATGACCGGCGGCATCGTCGCGCTCCACCGCGGCATCAAGCTCTGAGGGCTGGCGTCATGCTGGATACATTCGCCCTGGTCGCGCTGGAGCGCTCGCTGAACACGCTGCTGCGACGTGACCCCGTATCGCCCGCCCGGCTGGCGGCGCTGGCCGGCCATACCCTACGCCTGGTCTTCGCCGATGCCCGGCTCGGACTGCGCGTGGCCTTTCATGACGATGGCGTCACGCTGGGGCGCGTGCATGACTGGCACGACGCGGACGATCTCGAAATCACCGTCACCCGAGACGTCGTCACCCGTCTGATGGCGGGCGACTCGCCCGAGCGCCTGCTGTTCAGCGGGCAATTGCCGGTTACCGGCCAGACGGGGCTGTTGACTCCAATCCAGACCCTGTTCATGGATCTCGACATCGACTGGGAAGGCGCATTGTCCAGCATCCTGGGCAATGGCACCGCGCACGGCGTGGCCAGCGGCATCCGTCATCTCGACCGTCAGGCCCGTTTTCTGGCCAACGAATGGCAACAGGACATGCGTGAATATCTGTTCGAGGAGCGGCGCTGGCTGGCGGGACGTGACCAGTTGGCCGTAGCCCGCGACCACCTGACCGAACTCCAGCAAGCCGTCGATCGCCTCGGCGCCAGAGTGGCTCGGCTCCAACGTCGTCGGGAGTCCCATTCATGAGTTTGCGGCTATTTCGCATCGCCTGGACCGTCTCCCGTTATCGTCTCGACAGCCTGGTTCCCCAGGAGCGCCTGCCACCAGTCATTCGCTGGCTGTGGCGCTTTGCTCCCGTTCGCCTGATCCCGATCGGCGACCATTCGCGCGGCAAGCGGTTACGTCTGGCGCTGGAATCGCTGGGCCCGATCTTCGTCAAGTTCGGCCAGATGCTGTCGACGCGCCGCGATCTGCTGCCGCCGGATATCGCCGACGAGCTCAAACGGCTGCAGGATCAGGTCCCCCCCTTCCCCGGCGAGACCGCCCGCGCCATGGTCGAGGTCGAGCTGGGCCAGACGGTCGAGGAAGCATTCGCGGCGTTCGAGACCGAGCCGATGGCCTCGGCGTCGATCGCCCAGGTTCACGCCGCCGAGCTGCACAGCGGCGAGCAGGTCGTGGTCAAGATCATTCGCCCCGGTATCGATCGCATCATGCGCGAGGATATCGGCCTGCTGTACACCTTCGCGCGCTTGATGCGCCGGATCCCCGAAGCGCGTCGCCTCCGCCCGGTGGAAGTGGTGCAGGACTACGAAGCGACGCTGTTCGACGAGCTCGATCTCAACAAGGAAGCTGCCAACACCTCGCAGCTCAAGCGCAACTTCCAGAGCTCGCCGCTGCTCTACGTGCCCGCCATTCACTGGTCGCTGACCCATCGTCAGGTCATGGTCCAGGAGCGCATCAACGGCATTCCGGTGGCGGATATCGATGCCTTGCGCGCCCAGGGCACCGATCTCAAGAAGCTGGCCGAGCGTGGTGTGGAGATATTCTTCACCCAGGTCTTCCGCGACAATTTCTTCCATGCCGACATGCATCCCGGCAATATCTTCGTCTCGCGGGACAACCCCACCGAACCCCGTTACATCGCCATCGATTGCGGCATCGTCGGCAGCCTGACCCGGGAAGACCAGGACTACCTGGCGCGGAACCTGCTCGCGTTCTTCCGCCAGGACTATTACGAAGTCGCGGTGCTGCATATCGAATCCGGCTGGGTCGGCGAAGGCACGCGGGCCAACGAGTTCGCTTCGGCGATCCGCGCGGTTTGCGAGCCGATTCTGGAGAAGCCGCTCAAAGACATCTCTTTCGGTCAGGTGCTGCTGGGGCTGTTTCAGACCGCGCGGCGCTTCAACATGGAAGTCCAGCCACAGCTGGTACTCCTGCAGAAAACCCTGCTCAACATCGAAGGCCTGGGTCGCCAGCTCTATCCCGATCTGGACCTGTGGAGCACGGCCAAGCCCTATCTCGAGCGCTGGATGCGCGAGCGCGCCGGGCCCAAGGGCTTCTGGAAGACACTGCAGAAGCACGCGCCGGAACTGGCGCATCAGATTCCGGAGCTGCCGGTGCTCGCGCATCAGGCCCTTTCCGACCGCGAGCAGCAGCGCCGGCTCAACCGCCAGCAGACCGAGGCGCTGACGAGCCTGGAAGCCCGCTTTCAGCGAGCCGCCCCCCGCGCTAGGCGTTTGCGCCTGGGCGCCGTTCTGCTGGCCGTGGCGCTGGCCTGGCAGCCGATGCTGGCGTGGGCGGAACAGCAACCGTGGCCGGTGCTGATCGCGGCCGGCCTGGGCGTAGTGCTGCTGGCGTGGCGCTGAGTGTATGATGATGACCCGAACGTCGAAGTCATCGAGCTCGAATCTCGAATCTCGAATCTCGAATCTCGAATCTCGAATCTCGAATCTCGAATCTCGAAGCCAATCTAGCCTCAGAAGCAGGAATGTCATCTCATGAGTGATACTCTCGAGCAACTGGCGGCGGTACTGGACGCCCGTCGTAGCGCGGACCCGGACAGTTCCTATGTCGCGCAGCTGCATCACCGAGGCCTCAACAAGATCCTGGAAAAGGTCGGCGAGGAAGCGACGGAAACGCTGCTTGCCGCCAAGGATGTCGAGGCGGATAATGCAAAGAGCCGCCAGGATCTGGTCGGCGAAGTGGCCGACCTCTGGTTTCACAGTCTGGTCATGCTGTCGCACCTCGATATCGACCACCGTGAGGTACTGGCGGAACTGGCCCGGCGCTTCGGCGTTTCGGGGCTGGACGAAAAGGCGTCGCGCCAGCGAGACTCATGAGTCATCATCGCGCCAACGCGCATCGGTAAGGAGAAAGTTATGCTGGGCGGGATTAGCATCTGGCAACTGTTGATCGTCCTCGGGATCATCATCCTGATTTTCGGCACCAAGAAACTGCGCAACGTGGGCAGCGACCTGGGCGGCGCCGTCAAGGGCTTCAAGAAGGCCGTCGGTGAAGACGAGGACGAAAAGAAGGGGAGCACGACGCAGCATAGCATCAACCACTCCCAGGACTCGGCGAACCACACCACCCAGGACAGCAACTTCGATAGCCGCGCCGACGAGACGCAGACGTCCAGCGACAAGGCCGAGCGCAAGTAACCGACATGTTCGATATCGGTTTCTTCGAACTTCTGCTGATCGGCATCGTGGGCTTGCTGGTACTGGGACCGGAGCGCCTGCCCAAGGCAGCCCGTACCGCCGGCCTCTGGGTCGGCCGGATCAAGCGCAGCGTCTCGACCATGCAGCGGGAGATCACCTCCCAGCTCGAGGCCGAGGAGCTGCGCCAGAAACTGGCCGAGCAGCAGAAGAAACTGGACGAGGGCATCAATCAGGCACGCCGAGGCGTCGAGAAGCACTTCGAAAGCGACTCGAAAGGCAGCTCGTCTCCTTCGACGCCGACGCCTTCTTCCGGGAACAACCACCAATCGGCCGGGGCAACCTCCGACGCCGACCCGCAGCCGTCGTCGTCCCCTGAGACACCCCCCGCTGCCCCTTCTTCCTTTCCCGCGGACAAGGATTCGGCTTCCCGATGAGCGATGCCTCCTCTCCACCGCCAGATGAACAGCAGCCACAGGCGCCACTGATCGAGCACTTGATAGAGTTGCGCTCCAGGCTGATGAAGGCCGTGATCGTCGTCGTGGTGATCTTCGTCGGGCTCTACGCGTTCTCCAACGACATCTACCGCTTCGTCGCCGACCCGCTAGTGGCCCTGTTGCCGACGGGATCGAAGATGATCGCCACCGAGGTCACCTCGCCGTTCCTGGCGCCTTTCAAACTGACCATGGTGGTGGCGATCTTTGCCGCGATCCCGTTCATTCTCTATCAGGCCTGGGCGTTCATCGCACCGGGGCTCTACAAGCACGAAAAAGCGCTGGCATTCCCGCTGCTCGCCTCCAGCATTCTGCTGTTCTACTGCGGTGCCGCCTTCGCCTACTATATCGTGTTCCCGCTGCTGTTCAGCTTCTTCGTGCATACCGGGCCGCAGGATGTCACGGTGATGACGGACATCAACGCCTATCTCAATTTCGTGCTGAAGATGTTCTTCGCCTTCGGTGTGGCGTTCGAGATTCCCATCGCCACCTTCCTGGTCATCTGGACCGGGATCACCGACGTGAAGAGCCTGAGCAAGAAGCGCCCTTATGTGATTCTGATCTGTTTCATCATCGGCATGCTGCTCACCCCGCCGGACATCATTTCGCAGAGCCTGCTGGCCGTGCCCATGTGGCTTCTGTTCGAGGTCGGCATCATCTTCGGCCGTATCGTCCAGCGTCGTCGCGCAGAAGATCCGACCGGCGCGGACTGATCCGTTCGCGCAGCACTGGTCCGTTCGCGCAGCCTTTTCGTGACAAGCCGCTGCGACAACCGCCCTCATCCTGTCGGCCCTCACGATTGTTATACTGAGGCATAGAACCCACTGTCATCGTTCTGTCATTCGCCGTCGGTAGGGTAGCTACCGGCGCCGCGAACGTGCCGCAAGACATGTTCGCCGTCCACCGTGGAGACATTCATGCGTTACAACCTTCCTCGTCAGTACCCGGCCACCCGCCTGCGTCGTCTACGCAAGAGCGACTTTTCCCGCCGTCTGGCAAGAGAATCGACACTGACGACTGACGACCTGATTCTTCCCGTCTTCGTGCTCGACGGCGAGAAGCGCCGCGAGCCGGTCGCGTCGATGCCGGGCGTCGAGCGTCTGTCCATCGACGAGCTGCTGCGCGAGACCGAAGAGCTGGTCGAACTCGGTATCCCGGCGATCGATCTCTTTCCCTTCACGCCGGCGGAAAAGAAGACCAGCGACGGTGCCGAAGCGTGGAATCCGGACGGAGTGATCCAGCGTGCGATTCGGGCGCTGCGCGAGCGCTTCCCGGATCTCGGCATCATCACCGATGTGGCGCTCGACCCCTACACGACCCATGGTCAGGACGGGGTGCCGGACGAGAACGGCTATCTGATGAATGATCGCACCATCGAGGCGCTGATCAAGCAGGCGCTGTCCCACGCCGAGGCCGGGGCAGACGTCATCTCGCCTTCCGACATGATGGATGGCCGGATCGGCGAGATTCGTGCCACGTTCGAACGCGAGGGGCTGCACGAGACGCAGATCATGGCCTATTCGGCCAAGTACGCCTCGAAGTATTACGGCCCGTTCCGTGATGCCATCGGCTCCAGCGGCAACCTGGGCAAGGCGGACAAGTTCAGCTACCAGATGGATCCGGCCAACACCAACGAAGCGCTGCATGAGACGGCACTGGATATTCAGGAAGGCGCCGACATGGTCATGGTCAAGCCCGGCATGCCGTATCTGGACGTCATCCAGCGCGTGAAGGACTCCTTCGGTGTCCCGACCTTCGCCTACCAGGTCAGCGGCGAATACGCCATGCACATGGCCGCCTTCGAAAAGGGCTGGCTGGATGCCGACAGCGTGATTCTCGAGTCGCTGACCTGCTTCAAGCGCGCGGGTGCCGACGGGATCTTGACCTATTTCGCCAAACGCGCCGCACAATTGCTCAATTCCTGAGGGCCGCGGGCGTGTCTGCCCCGGTACCGGAGACTTTAGATGACAGACTCAGGCACACCAGACACGCCCAATACTATCGATACACCCGCCGCCTCAACCGATACGCCATTATCGGTTAGCGGGGAGGAGATCAATGCGACACCCTTGCGCGTCAACCGTACGCGCAAGGGCATCCATGCCAAGGAGACGCCCTCCTCCCAGGCGGATCTCGACGACCCTGCGCTCTATTTCAACCGTGAGCTGTCGCACCTGCAGTTCAATATCCGCGTGCTCGAGCAGTCTCTGGACCCTTCGCATCCGCTACTCGACCGCCTGATGTTCCTGCTGATCTTCTCCTCCAATCTCGATGAGTTCTTCGAGATTCGCGTGGCCGGGCTCAAGCATCAGCTTGCCTCGTTTCGCGAGGAGACCGGTGCCGACGGCATGACGCCCGCTCGCGTTCTGAGCGAGGTGTCACGTATCGCTCACGAGCAGGTGGAACGCCAGTACCGCATTCTCAACGATGTGCTGGTGCCGGCACTGGAAGAGCAAAAGATACGCTTCCGGCGCCGCGCCCAGTGGACACCCGAGCAGGCGGCCTGGGTTGCCGACTATTTCGAGGAGGAGATCGCCCCGGTCATCAGTCCGATCGGGCTCGACCCGTCTCACCCGTTTCCGCGACTGGTCAACAAGAGCCTCAACTTCATCGTCGAGCTCGATGGCACCGATGCCTTCGGCCGCGAGGGCGGCATGGCGATCCTGCCCGCACCGCGCTCGCTGCCGCGACTGATCCGGCTGCCGGATGCGCTCTGCGAGGAGGGCTTCACCGACTACGTCTTCCTGTCGTCGATGATCCACGCCCATGCCCACGAGGTCTTTCCCGGCATGGAAGTGGGCGGCTGCTATCAGTTCCGGCTGACGCGCAACGCCGATTTGTCGGTCGATCCCGAAGAAGTCTCGGATCTGGCCTCCGCGCTGCGTGGGGAGCTGCTGGCCAGACGCTACGGCAGCGGCGTCCGTCTGGAGGTGGCCGACAACTGCCCCGACAGCCTCATCGATTTCCTGCTCAAGCAGTTCGAGCTGGGCGAGGAGGATCTCTATCGGGTCAACGGTCCGGTCAACCTGACCCGGATGATGGCGGTACTCGGCGACGTCCAACGCCCCGACCTGCGCTATCGCCCCTTCACTCCCGGCCTGCCCAAGCCGTTACGCGGCGAGGTCAACCTGTTCTCCGCCATTCTTCAGGGCGACATCCTGCTGCATCATCCTTTCCAGTCGTTCACCCCGGTAGAGGACCTGCTGCGGCAGGCGGCACGGGATCCCGACGTGCTGGCCATCAAGCAGACCCTCTATCGCACCGGCGCCGACTCGTCGATCGTCGGCGCACTGGTGGAGGCCGCGCGCGGCGGCAAGGAAGTGACCGTCGTCATCGAGCTGCGGGCGCGCTTCGACGAGGCCGACAATCTCGCCCTGGCCTCTCGGCTGCAGGAAGCCGGCGCCATCGTTATCTACGGCGTGATGGCCTACAAGACCCACGCCAAGATGATGCACATCGTGCGCCGCGAGAAAGGCACGCTCCGTCACTACGCCCATCTCGGCACCGGCAACTATCACGCCAAGACCGCCAAGCTGTACACCGATTACAGCTTGATGACCGCCAACGAGGCGCTGTGCGACGACGTGCACAAGGTGTTCCAGCAGCTCTCCGGCATGGGGAAGCCACGCAAGATCCAGACGCTGCTGCATGCGCCATTCACGCTGCACAAGACGTTGATCGCGATGATCGAGCGCGAGGCCAAACTGGCAGAGAGCGGCAAGAAGGCCAGGCTCGTTCTCAAGTGCAATGCGATCACCGAGCCCAAGCTGATTCGCGCGCTCTATCGGGCTTCCCAGGCCGGCGTGACCTGCGAGCTGATCATTCGCGGCATGTGCTGCCTCCGCCCCGGCATACCGGGTATCTCCGACAATCTCCGGGTACGCTCGATCATCGGTCGCTTCCTCGAGCATACCCGCGTCTACTACTTTCACAACGATGGCAAGCACGAGGTGTGGTGTTCCAGCGCCGACGCCATGGAGCGCAACATGTTCCATCGGGTGGAGACCTGCTTCCCGCTGCTGGACAAGAAGGTCGCTCAGCAGGTGCGCAAGGATCTGGACACCTATCTACTGGACAACTGCCAGAGCTGGGAACTCGACACCGAGGGTCAGTACCATCTCTGCGACTCGGGCGATGCCGAGCCGATCAGTGCTCAGGAGACGCTGCTTTACGCCTACGCCAGCCAGGCGTGAGCGCGGTCATCTCATGGTTCGATAGCGGTGACCGGATGAATTGATGACTCGATAAAAAAGCTGGATGCTTTCGCATCCAGCCTTCTTCATGCGCCCGCTCTCGATCGATCAGAGGCCGACCTGACCGCCGTCTTCCTTCCAGATCGCTACCGTCGCCGCGCGGGGGCGAACCTGGCCGTTCGTGGCCCGGGTGGCGTCCTGGCCCAAGGCGTCGCCATCCGCCGGCCAGTTACCGGGATGCTGGATATTGATGAACAGCGCGGTGCGGTCCGGCGTGGCGAAGATACCGGTCACCTCACAGCCATTCGGCCCCACGGCGAAGCGTTTGAGATGACTCTGATTGGCGGCATCAATGACCGAGCCGGCACCACTGGCGTTCTGCTGTCCAAGCGCGCCCGGCACCACCGCCAGCAGCTGATCGTTGGTGTATTCGGCCACGGCATTGTCGCTGTTGTCCGTCTGGAACCAGAGAATGCCCTGCCCTTCGCCACGCGCGTCGTACCATAGGCCGTCGGGACTCGCGAACTGGTTGTCCTCGGTCAGGCCGGAGCGATTGTCGCCTGCGCCGGCGTCGCTGCCGAACACGAAGATCTCCCAGGCAAAGCGATTGTCCGGCTGCTCGCGCCAGCGAATGATGTGTCCGTTCTCGTTGTTGGCGCGCGGGTTGGCGACATTGGCGGGCGCCGTGGCGTAACCCACGCCGCCGGCATCGATCGCCGTGCCGTCGTTGGTGAAACTGGCTTCGGTATCCGCCGCCGTGCGTTTCGAGTTGTTGGTCAAGGTGAAGTAGACCTCGCCGGAGACAGGGTCCACGCTCGACCATTCCGGCCGATCCATCGGCGTCGCGCCCATCAGGTCGGCTGCGTCACAGGTGTGGATGATGATGCCGGCGGTATCGTCGGCCGCCAGGCCCAGCGCCGCGGCCAGCGTCTGGCCGGATGGCGTTTTCGCATCCGGCGTCAGCGGCAGCCACTCGCCTCGCCCGTCTTCATCGAAGCGCGCCGCGTAGAGCGTGCCTTCATCGAGGTATTTGCCGCCGATGGCCAGACGATCCGCTTCGTTGCCCGGCCGAGGGGCATCGGCGGGGTCCCACTTGGCGGCGCTGACGAACTTGTAGATATATTCGTTGCGCGAGTCGTGACCGGTGTAGAACGTCAGCGGCTCGCCGGCGCGGACCGGCCCGGGCCAGCACCCCTCGTGGCGGAAACGTCCCAGCGCCGTGCGCTTGACGGCCATGGCCTGGGTATACGGATCGATCTCGACCACGTAGCCGAAGGTCCGCGCTTCGTTGCGATAGTCTTCACTCGCCTCGCCCACCCGGGGCGTGACATCGAAACGCGAGAACTCGTCTTCCTGCTCGCCATCGCCGGCCGCCGTTTCCCAGCCGTAGCGCCCGCGATCGGTCGGCAAGCCCAGGCGGGCATCGTCGCTGAAGCGCTCGCCGGTATTGACGAAGACTTCCGGCCAGTTTTCCTCGCAGGTCAGGTAAGTTCCCCAGGGGGTGTAGCCATTGGCGCAGTTGTTGTTGGTGCCGCGCGTTCGAGTACCGTCGATCGAGTAGCGTGTCCTGACATAGTCGCTGCCTGCGACCGGCCCGGCCAGCATGATAGGTGTGGCGGTCGTGATCCGGCGGTTGTAGGGAGAGTCGACCACATGCGTCCAGCCGCCATCATCCTGGCGGCGGATCTCGACGATGGTGACGCCGTGGGCATTGATTTCGGTGCGAACCTCATCGGCCGGCCGCACACCGTCCGGCTGGGTCGGGCCACCCTGGGGCGCCCACAGGGCATCCTGATCGATGTACTCGTTGTTGAGCGCGAGCAGAAAACGGCGCGAGCCACTTTCCGCATCAAGGGGGAAGGCGTGCATGCCGTCATGATGCATGCCCACGCTGTTCGCCTGCTGCTCGGGGGTCATGGCGAGATCCTTCTGCCAGGCACTGGCCCGGGCATTGAGCGGCGTTCCCCACGGAATCAGCACCTGTGCCCGATATCCGGGCGGCACCACGACCGCATCGGTGTGCGAGCCCTTGATCGATTCGAAGGCCAGCGCCAGCGGCGTCTTGTTCTGGGCCCAGGCACCATTGCTGCCGCCGAGCCCGAACCCTCCCATCATGGAAAGCGCGGCCAGCCCCAGGCCACCCTGGAGAATCTGGCGACGCGAAAGATGGCGCTCGACAACCTCACCGAAAGGCAGATTCTGGCTGTTGTTGTGAATTCGATGATCTTCGACATCCCGGCTCATGTTTATCTCCCTGACTCGTCACGGATTGCTCGTCGTGACGAGGCTAAGCCGGGAATATGACGAGATGATGTCCCCCCGGCGACCGCCGGGGACACGGTTCAGGCCTGACCAAGCCGCTCCGCCGCACGCAGCAACAGCTGTTCGGTGGTCTCCCAGCCCAGGCAGGCGTCGGTGATCGACACGCCATAGCGCAGCGCCGCGGGATTGAGCGCCTGCTTGCCTTCGAACAGGTGGCTTTCGAGCATCACGCCGATCAGGCTGCGATCACCGGCCATGCGCTGTTCCAGCACATCGTAGAGAACCTCCGTCTGACGCCGGTGGTCCTTGTTCGAGTTAGCGTGGCTGCAGTCGACCATGATCCTCGCCTCGAGCCCGGCCTGCGTCATCGCCCGGCGGCTGGCAGCCACGTTCTCGGCATCATGGTTGGGCCCGTTGCGGCCACCGCGAAGCACCAGATGGGTGGCGGCATTGCCCGGCGTTTCGATCATCGCCGGGCTGCCATCGGCGGTCACACCGAAGTGGCGATGCGAATGGGCCGCCGATTGCATGGCGGCGATGGCGACATCGACATTGCCCTGAGTGCCGTTCTTGAATCCGACCGCCGCCGCCAGCCCGCTGGCGAGTTCACGGTGAATCTGGGACTCGGTGGTCCGCGCGCCGATCGCCACCCAGCTCAGCAGATCATCGAAGTAGGCCCCAGCCATCGGCTGTAGCAGCTCCGTCGCGACCGGCAGGCCCAGTTCGGCGATATCGCGCATCAGCCGTCTCGCCATGGCCAGGCCCGCGGCCATGTCGTCGCTGCCGTCGAGGTGAGGGTCGTAGGCCAGCCCTTTCCAGCCGACGGTGGTCCGCGGCTTCTCGACGTAGACGCGCATCACCAGCAAAAGCCGGTCTCCCACCGCCTCATTGAGTGCCGCCAGACGCTCGGCATACTCCAGCGCCGCGGCAGGGTCGTGCACCGAACAGGGGCCGGTCACGACCAGCAGGCGATCGTCCTCGCCTTCGAGGATGGCCCGTATGGCCTCGCGGCTCGCGGCGATCCGGGCCTCCAGTGCCGCGCTCACCGGCAGCTGCCGGCGCAGTTCCTGCGCCGTCGGCAATGGCAGCGCTCTGATGGAAGATGATGATGCCGGTGTCGATAGGGCCGGCTTCAATTCGGATGTGGCAGCGTCCATAACGATCTCATTCCAGGTGATGTTCAAGAATTGAGACCCGAAAACGCGAGAACCCCCGGGTGGGCCTGCCATCCGGGGGTTCTTGATGCGAGGAGGCAGCCCAGTTCCGGGCGTGCCTCGCGGGTTCAGGTCATGTTGACCAACCGGCGGGCACGCCAGTCCTAAACCAATAGCCATAACCGAAGAACGCAAACGTCATCGCACCGCCAACGGCGTTGGCGGTGTCGATGAAACGTGAATCGAGGCGTTCGGTCATGGTCTTTCTCGCAGACGTTCTTTCGAAGACGTTCTTTCGCAAGCGCAAGCGTTCGCAAACATCATTCGTCACGAAAGACGTGATGTCGCTAAATCGTGTCTCTATCCTAACGCCCCGGCGCTTTTTGACAAGTCTTTTGAGGCAAACGCTGGCCGACGAGCCGCCGAGCTTTACTTGTTCTCGCCCGTTGACGAGACTGGGAAATCAGAAAAAGAAAGGATTCCAAGGACTTTCATGGCCTACCCACCTCATGACGTGCTGATCGACAATCTTCACGCCAGCGCCCGTGGCGATGGTCTCGCTTTCGAGAAGCTCTACCGCGCGACCAGTCCGCATCTATACGCCCAGCTATTGCGTATCGTTCGGCAGGAAGCGGCCGCGCAGGACTGCCTGCAACTGGTCTACCTGCGGGTATGGCAGGTGGCCGGACAGTACGATGCTTCCCGCGCCCGCCCGATGACCTGGCTTTCGACCCTCACGCGCAACATCGGCATCGACTGGCTCCGGCGTCAGCGCCCCCAGGAAGCCGATAGCGAAGCGATCATCGATTCACTGCCCGGCGAATCCGATGTCGAGAGCGAGAGCGACATCAATCAGCAGGCGGAATCGCTGCAGCAGTGCCTGACCGAATTGACGGCGCAACAGCGCCAGGTGCTCGAGCTCGCATTTTTCGAAGGATTGACCCATCAAGATCTGGCATCGCATCTCACCACGCCGTTGGGAACCGTCAAGAGCTGGGTCCGCAGAGGCCTCGAGAGGTTGAAGGCATGCATGACACGTTTGACTTGAGCGACCCCGAAGCGCGCGAGCTGGCCGCCGGAGAGTACGTTCTCGGTACGCTGGATCGAGACCAGCGCGCCGAGTTCGAGGCATTGCTGGCGGTCAGCACGGATCTGCAGCGTAGCGTCGATGCCTGGCGGGAGCACCTGCAGATCTTCAACCAGCAGCTGGAACCGGTGACGCCGCCCGGCCATCTGTGGTCCGGCATTGTCGCGCGCCTGGGGCTGAGAGTGGGCCTGCTGCAGCGTCTCGGCTTCTGGCGGGCGTTCAGCGGTTTCGCGACGGCGGCGGCGCTGGTTCTGGCAGTGATCGCGCTGACGCCACGGGAGCCGGCGATGATGCCCGGTGAATATGTCTTCGTGATCAACCACGCCAGCGGCCAGCCGGCCTGGATTATCAACGCCACCCTCGACGGCAAGATGATGGTTCAGGCGGTCAAACCCGGCCCGATGCCCGCAGGCAAGGGTGGCGAGCTGTGGATGATGGAGAACGGTACGCCGGTTTCGCTAGGCATGTTGCCGGTTCAGGGCCAGGCCACCATGCAGTTGCCCGCCAAGATGCTGGGCCTGATGAAGACCGCCGATTTCGCCGTCAGCATGGAGCCGAGCTCCGGCGCGCCGGGAGGCAAGCCATCCGGCCCCGTGATCGACGAAGGCAAACTGGTACAGATTCGCAACAGCACCGTCTCGCTATAGACGAATCGCGGCGCTTTCAGCCCAGGTGGCTGCCGCCGTCAACCGGCATTATCGTGCCGGTGACGAAGTCATTGTCGAGCAGGTAACGCAGGGTCTGGTAGATCACCCCTGGCCCCGGCACGCGCCGGTCGCGGCCGCCATCCACGTCGTCGCCCTCGGCGAGCATCACCAGACCGGGCGCGATGGCGTTGACCTGGATCGTGGGCGCGAACTGGGCGGCGAACGACCGGGTCAGGCTTTCCAGCCCGGCCTTGGTGGCGGCGTAGGCGGACTGCCCCGCCGCGCCCCGCTGTACTACGCTGTCGGTGATATGCACGATGTCGCGCTGCGGCTCCTGGCAGGCGTCCAGCAGGCTGCGGGCATGGATATTGATCAGATACGGCGCCTGCATGTTGACCCGGAACAGACGCTCGAAGGTTTCGCCGGCCGCCTCGGGACCGGGGTCCGACAACCACTCCCCAGCGTTGTGAATGATGGCGCGCAGACTCGCGGTGTTATCCCGCAGCCGGGCGATGAAGTCGAGAATACCGGCTTCGGTGGCAAAGTCCGCCGCCAGCGTCACCGCGCCACGCTCCCGTAGCGCCGACAGCGACTCCCGCTCGCGGCGATAGGTGACGATCACCGGATGGCCGTCGTCGAGCAGCCGCTCGGCACAGTGCAGCCCAAGGCGTTGAGTGCCACCGGTGATCAGGATCGGGGATTGGCTCACGACTTCTTCTCCGGGGACGAGGCGATCTCGCCCGGGGCCAACGGCGCCTGATCCGGGTCGCTCTCCGGCAGTGGCAGAAACGGCACCCGCGGCGCATAGCTGAAGACGTCCGAATGGACCTGCGATTCGACCAGCCCCAACGGGGCCAGCGTATCCACGCAGGCATAGACCATGCCGGGAGATCCGGCGAGGTAGATCTCGACGCCTGCCAACGTATCCAGCTGCGATGCCAGCACCTCATCGATACGCCCGGTGTGCCAGCGCACGCCGGGCAGCGCCTCGAGCGCGGCCTCCGGGGTTTCGACCACAGCGTGAAAACGAACGTTCGCATACGCCTGGGCCCATTCCCGCGCCAGGGTTTCGGCATAGAGATCGCGGCGCTCGCGCACGGCCCACCAGATCGAGATGTCCCGTTCGGGATTCTCGGTCAGGGCGGCTTCGACGATGGCCTTGAGCTGGGCAAAGCCGGTACCGGCGGCGATCAGCAGCAGCGGCTCCGAACGGCCTGCAGGTAGCGTGCACTCGCCGCTGGGCAGCCGGACCGACAGCCGATTGCGATGGGTCAGCAGCTCCCGCAGGCGCGCCGAGTGGGTGCGTTCCGGCCAATGCTGAATGTGCAGCTCCAGACGGCCGTCGCCGGTTTCGGCGCAGGCGATCGAGAACGGCACCCAGGTCTCTTCATGCAGTTCCAGTTCGAGATACTGCCCGGGCGCATGGGCAATCGCCTCGGCACGCCCTTCGAGCACGACCCGGAACACATCGGGCGTCAGATCCTCGACGGTTTCCACCTGGCAGGTCAACGTTCTGACCGTCATGTTCACCTCATCGTTTGCCGTCATGCCGCCCCGCCGTCCGAGGGTTTTCCGGTTCGCGCCTGTGGTGGCGCGATATCGATACCATAGCTTTCCCAGCGCTCGTCGACCCGTGATTTGATCGCCGGATCCATGACGATGGGTTCTCCCCACTCCCGTGTCGTCTCGCCGGGCCACTTGTTGGTCGCATCCAGCCCCATCTTCGAGCCCAGCCCCGCCGTCGGCGAGGCGAAGTCGAGATAGTCGATCGGCGTATTCTCCACCATCACCGTATCCCGGGCAGGGTCCATCCGGGTGGTGATCGCCCAGATCACGTCTTCCCAGTTGCGGGCATCGACATCGTCGTCCAGCACGATCACGAACTTGGTGTACATGAACTGGCGCAGGAAGCTCCAGACGCCCATCATGACCCGCTTGGCGTGACCGGGGTATTGCTTCTTCATGGTCACCACCGCCATGCGATAGGAGCATCCTTCCGGCGGCAGATAGAAGTCGACGATCTCGGGAAACTGCTTGCGCAGGATCGGCACGAACACTTCATTGAGCGCCAGCCCCAGCACCGCGGGCTCGTCCGGCGGGCGGCCGGTGTAGGTCGAATGGTAGATCGGATCACGCCGATGGGTGATCCGCTCGACGGTAAAGACGGGAAAGCTTTCGACTTCGTTGTAGTATCCGGTGTGATCGCCATAGGGCCCTTCGGGGGCCATGTCGTCCGGATGGATGAAACCTTCCAGCACGATCTCGCTGGAAGCCGGGACCTGCAGGTCGGCGTGGCCGCATTTGACCAGTTCGGTCCGCGAGCCGCGCAGCAGGCCGGCGAAGGCGTACTCGGAGAGCGTGTCCGGCACTGGTGTCACGGCGCCCAGGATGGTCGCCGGGTCGGCCCCCAGCGCCACCGCGACGGGAAAGGGTTCGCCGGGATGCGTCTGCTGCCATTCGCGAAAATCCAGCGCCCCGCCGCGGTGACTCAGCCAACGCATGATCAATCGATTCTTGCCAAGCTTCTGCTGACGATAGATCCCCAGGTTCTGGCGCGACTTGTGCGGCCCCTTGGTCACCACCAGCGCCCAGGTCACAAGCGGCGCCACGTCGCCCGGCCAGCAGTGCTGAATCGGCAGACGATCGAGATCGACCTCATCGCCTTCGAGAACGACCTGCTGGCACGGCGCCGAACGCAACGTCTTCGGTCCCATGCTCATGACCTGCTTGAAGATCGGCAGCTTCTCCCAGGCATCCTTGAGACCTTTGGGCGGGTCGGGCTCCTTCAGGAAAGCCAGCAGCTTGCCCACCTCACGCAACGCTTCGACGTTTTCCTGCCCCATGCCCATGGCCACGCGCTCCGGGGTACCGAACAGGTTCCCCAGCACCGGCATCTCGCTACCCTTGACGTTCTCGAACAGCAGCGCAGGCCCACCGGCTCGCAGCGTGCGATCACAGATCTCGGTGATCTCCAAGTAGGGATCCACCTCCACCGTGACGCGCTTGAGCTCGCCGCGTGCTTCCAGCGCCGCGATGAAGTCCCGTAAATCATGATATTTCATGGCGTTGCCCGTATCCCTCCCCACTCTTTCCACTACGCCCGGCGGCCCAGAACGCAAAAAGGGCAGCATAACATGCTGCCCTTTATTTTCTGCTTTGACCCCAAGATCTCACGAAGCGTTGAGAGCTGGCTGAGCGAACGAAGATGAGACAAGGCGGAAAATCGCGAGAGCGCGGAGTTTACGGGAGTAAATGAGCAGCTTGAGCGATTTTCCAACGCAGTATCATCGAGTGCAGCCAGCCGGAATCAACGTCTTTTCATGGCTTCGAAGAATTCGAGATTGGTCTTGGTGTCCTTGAGGCGATCGATCAGGAACTCGGTAGCGGCCACGTCGTCCATCGGGTTGAGCAGCTTGCGCAGGATCCACATGCGCTGCATTTCTTCCTCGGAGGCGATCAGATCCTCGCGCCGGGTGCCGGAACGACGGATGTTTAGAGCCGGATAGACGCGGCGCTCGGCCAGCTTGCGATCCAGATGGGCTTCCATGTTGCCGGTACCCTTGAACTCCTCGAAGATCACTTCGTCCATCTTCGAGCCGGTATCGACCAGCGCCGTGGCGAGGATGGTCAGACTGCCGCCCTCTTCGATGTTACGCGCGGCGCCGAAGAAGCGCTTGGGCTTCTCGAGGGCATGCGCGTCGACACCACCGGTCAGCACCTTGCCGGAAGACGGCACCACGGTGTTGTAGGCGCGCGCCAGGCGGGTGATGGAGTCGAGCAGGATGACCACGTCCTTCTTGTGCTCGACCAGACGCTTGGCCTTCTCGATGACCATCTCGGCCACCTGGACGTGACGGGCCGGCGGCTCGTCGAAGGTCGATGCCACGACTTCACCGCGCACCGTCCGTGACATTTCGGTCACCTCTTCCGGACGCTCGTCGATCAGCAGCACGATCATGTGACATTCGGGGTTGTTGCGCGTGATCGAGGTGGCGATGTTCTGCAGCATCAAGGTCTTACCGGCCTTGGGCGGCGAAACGATCAAGCCACGCTGGCCCTTGCCGATCGGCGCGGTGAGATCGATGACCCGCGCGGTGATGTCCTCGGTAGAGCCGTTGCCGATCTCCATCACCATGCGCTCCTGCGGGAACAGCGGCGTCAGGTTCTCGAACAGGATCTTGTGCTTGGCGTTTTCCGGCTTGTCGAAGTTGATCTCGTTGACTTTCAACAGCGCGAAGTAGCGCTCGCCTTCCTTCGGCGGGCGGATCTTGCCGGCAATCGAGTCGCCCTTGCGCAGATTGAAGCGACGAATCTGGGACGGCGAGACGTAGATGTCGTCGGGGCCGGCCAGATAGGAGGAGTCGGCGCTACGCAGGAAACCGAATCCGTCCTGCAGAATCTCCAGGACGCCATCGCCGTAAATGTCCTCGCCACTCTTCGCATGTTTTTTCAGGATGGCGAAGATGATGTCCTGCTTGCGTGAGCGCGCCAGATTATCGATGCCCATTTCGCGGGCGATATCCAGCAGTTCAGGAACGGATTTTTGCTTGAGTTCGGTTAGATTCATGAGTTCGGTCAGAGAAGGCTCGTGTCGCAGGCAATGACTTTTGCCGAGATAGAAAAGAAGGACAAGAGGCGGTCAGTTCAAACGCCGCGCGGCGCGTTCAGTCGTCCCAGGATGTCAGGCATTCGTATGGTCTGTTGGCCCAGCGTCGACGCATGTCGGGATGCCGACTGGCCGTGTGACGAAGGTGCCGGGAGAGCGGTTCGATTCGCCTGCCATCTCGCGGAAAGTGTCATCCGAGAGAGTGGTCACTATCCAAAGATCGGTACTGGGATTGACTGACGACTTGGGGGACCGCGACGCGGTCGAGAAGCATTCGGAACAGGCGAACGTCCAGATGGTAGACAAGCTATCTTCCGAAAGCAAGTATCGATATGGCGATCACCGGCTGCATTATCAAGTGCCCTCGACTAATGGCGCCCGCACTCTTCACCGATCTGCAGCAGTTGCTGTTCCGACAACGCCCCGACACGCGTCAGCCGAGGTTCGCCGTCGACGAACAGGATCAGTGTCGGCGTCCCCTTGACGCCGTAGCGCTCTGCCAGTGCCGGCTCGCGATCGATATCCACGACCGCCACCGGCAGCGCGCGGATCGACTCCTGCGAAGCCGACGAGAGCCGAGACAGCAGTGTTTCACAGGGTTGACACCAGTCGGCAACGAAGACCGCCAGCCAGGGTGCTTGCGCTTCTTCGCGCTGACGCTCGAATGCTTCGCTGTCCAGATGGCGCCGCTGTGGCTGCATGTGCTCGATTCTCGGTGGGTATGATGCCGGTGCCGCCAGCATGCCTGCCGCCTCAGCGATTGACAAGGCCGCGCCCCCGCCGCAATCTTGGTGCACCCGACGCGCTGAAACGGCAACAGGCTCTGGAACGACTCTATGTCGCGACGCTCAGCGCGCGCCTGTCTACTGCCAGCTTTCGAGGACGCCACGCCATGAGCGGGAATTCGACCGCCGAAGACGCGACGCGCCGTCTGGCCGCTATCGATCTCGGTTCCAACAGCTTCCACCTGTTGGTCGCCAATTACCAGCACGGCCAACTCCAGGTCGTCGCCAAGATGGGCGAAAAAGTGCAGCTCGCCGCCGGCCTCGATGCCGACGAAAATTTTACCGAAGCCGCCATGGATCGTGCGCTCGGCTGCCTTGAGCGCTTTGCCCCTTTTCTCGAAGGCGTCTCGCCCGCCGACCTGCGTATCGTCGGCACCAACGCCCTTCGCGCAGCCCATAACGCCCAGGCGTTGATCGATCGCGCCGAAGCGCTGATCGGCCACACCATCGAGATCATCGGCGGCCGCGAAGAGGCGCGCCTGATCTATCTCGGCGCCGCTCATTCGCTGGCCGAAGTACACGGCAGGCGCCTGATCGTCGATATCGGTGGCGGCTCCACCGAGTTCATCATCGGTGAGGACTTCGAGCCGCAGGCGCTGGAGAGTCTCCATATGGGCTGCGTGGCCTATACCGGCGCCTTTTTCACCGACGGCGAGCTCAGCGAAAAGCGCTTCCGGCGCGCCGAGATGGCCGCGCTTTCCGAACTGGCCAACATCCAGCGCCATTACCGCCAGTTGGGATGGCAGGATCCGATCGGCTCCAGTGGCACGATCAAGGCCGCGGCAGCGGTCATCGCTGCCCGAGGCGATGGCGACGCTACGCTGATCGAGCGCGAAGCCTTGATGAAACTGCGCAAGAAGCTGATCGGCTTCGGCCACCTGGACAAGGTCGCGATGGAAGGCCTCAAGGAGGATCGGGCGCGGGTCTTCCCGGCCGGTGTTGCCATCCTCTGTGCGGTCTTCGAAGCCTTCGACCTGGAACGCATGCGCTATTCCGACGGCGCACTGCGTGAAGGCGTGCTGTTCGACCTGATCGGACGCAACACTCCCGAGGATTCCCGCCGCCACAGCGTCGACCTGCTGATGCGGCGCTACAGCGTCGAGACGGTCCATGCCGAAAATGTGGCAGCGACCGCCATGGCCGCCTTCGATCAGGTCCGGGATGCCTGGGCAGTTGGCGAAGAGCAGCGCCTGTTTCTCTACTGGGCAGCTCAGGTGCATGAAATCGGCCTGGCGATCTCCCACAGCCAGTTTCATCGCCACGGTGCCTATCTCATCGAGTACTCCGACCTGACCGGCTTTTCCCGTCCCGAGCAGCAGGCGCTGGCGTTTCTGGTACGCGCCCATCGGCGCAAATTCGCCCAGAAGGAGCTGGAGGCGCTGCCCAGCGCCGTGCAGGCGACCTACCAACGACTGGCCCGCCTGCTCCGGCTCGCCGTGATGCTCAACCACGCCCGGCCGGAACAGGCGATCATCGACTTCCGTCTCGCCTGCGACGGCGACACCCTGCATCTCACGCTGCCGGAAACCCGGCATCAGGCGTTGCTGCTCAATGATCTGGAACAGGAAGCGGCCTACCAGAAGGCTGCGGGACTGACGTTGAACTACGACGCCTGATGCCTGCGTCGTGACCGTCGGGAGACACGTTCACGTTTCTGCTTCGGGATCAGGCGATGCCGGCGATTGATGCCAACCTTCGGCCGAAACGATGCCGAGCACGGCCACCAGCTCGTCTCCGCACCAGATCAACGGCAGACGATCACGCTGCCATGGAGGAATCCCAGCCTCCTGCAGCAGGCGCTTGAGATCGCGGCTGCCACGCCCCGCCAGTCGCAGGCTTTCGCCCCCCTGACGCAGCCCGACCCGCAGCGCTGGCGTGGCAGCCCCGTGCGGTCGATGGAGGCTCACGCGGTGCACGCCCCAGGGGGTGACGAGCGGCGACTGCCCGTTCCACGCCGTCTGCCAAGCGGGATCCACCGGCGACAGCGGCGCCATCAGATAGAGATGATGCCGCCAGACCCGCGCCTCGCCGCCCGGCCAACGAATGACCGGCAGGCGATCCGCCCCCGCCATCGTCAGTTGCCGTTCGAGCTCGATCAGGCGCGCAGCCGGCGGCGCGGGAATACCCAGACATTCGAGCGCATGACGAATCAGCAGGCGACGGCGAGAAGTGCTTAGCGCGGCCAGCGTCGCCAACCGCAAGCGACCGGGCTCGCCCCCGGCCTGATCCAGATCGATCGCCGCCAGCTCTGCCAGCAGCTCGTCGGCTTCCTGCAGCCACTCGGCACTCTGTCCGAATGCCCCGGCCACGCCCGGCCAACGCTCGCGCAGTGGCGGCACCACCCGATGGCGCAGGTAGTTTCGATCGAACGCCAGGTCGGTATTGGTCGGATCTTCGAACCACTCGAGCCCACGCTGATGCGCTTCTGTCAGCAAGACCGACCGGGCGAGGCTCAACCAGGGCCGCTCGATCTGGATGCCTCGCCACTCGCGCCGGGAAGGCATGCCGGCCAGCCCTCGCACGCCGCTACCGCGCAGTGCGGCCAGCAGAAAGGTCTCGACCTGATCGTCCGCATGTTGCGCCAGCCACAAGCGGTCACCCGGAGAGAGATGCGTCGCGAAAGCCTGGTAACGGGCCTCCCGAGCGGCCGCCTCGATCCCCTGCCCCGCGGCGTCGACCCGGACCGAAGCCACGGTCAACGGCACGGCCAGCGAATCGCACAGTTCGCGGCAAGTCGTCTCGAAGCCGCCCGCCGCCGCCTGCAAGCCATGATTGACGTGAATTGCACGCAGCTCGACCCCGGCCTTGCGCGCCAGCGGCGCCGCCACGCTCAACAGCAAGGAAGAGTCGAGACCGCCGGAAAGCGCCACCCAGACGACACGCCCCGGCACGTGACATGCCAGGGCGTTATCAATGAGAGCTTCTAGAGAATGCTGCAACGCGAGGCTCCTGGACGCTCGACCTTTCGACAAAATCCCATACCGCCGCGTGACCGTGCGAGCGATACTTAGACAAGGCGAGCGCGATCGAGGGCGCGCAGTGTAGTTCACTACATGAGCAGACCGAGTGAGCGCTCAACGCCGTATGAGTGAGCGCAGCCGGTCATCTTCACGAAGGGGCGCCGTAGCTCATCAAGCGCTCATACCTTCGCTCCAGCAGCGTCTCGGTATCCATCGCCCGCAGCCGATCGAGGCTATCCGTCAACGCTTCCTTGACCTGATTGGCGGTCTTGCGCGGATTGCGATGCGCGCCGCCCAGCGGCTCTTCGATCAGTGAATCGACAAAGCCGAGCTCTTTTAGGCGCGAGGCGGTAATGCCCATGGCCTGAGCGGCTTCGGAGGCCTTCTCGGCGCTCTTCCAGAGAATCGAGGCGCACCCTTCCGGCGAGATAACCGAATAGGTGGAATACTGCAGCATCTGCAGTTCGTCGCAGACGCCGATGGCCAGAGCGCCGCCGGAACCGCCTTCGCCAATGACCGTGGCGATGATCGGCGTCTTCAGGCGCGACATGACGGCGAGGTTGTAGGCGATCGCTTCCGACTGGCCGCGCTCCTCGGCATCGATGCCGGGATAGGCGCCAGGGGTGTCGATGAACGTCAGTACCGGCATCTTGAAGCGCTCGGCCATCTCCATCAGACGACACGCCTTGCGATACCCTTCGGGGCGCGGCATGCCGAAGTTGCGGCGCACCTTCTCCTTGACGTCGCGCCCCTTCTGGTGGCCGATGACCATTACCGGCTTGTCGTCGAGACGCGCCACACCACCGACCAGGGCTGCATCGTCGGCGAAATTGCGATCGCCGTGCATTTCGTCGAAATCGGTGAAGATGTTGTCCAGATAGTCGAGCGTGTAAGGGCGCTGAGGATGACGCGACAGTTGCGTCACCTGCCAGGCGGTCAGGTCACGAAAGATCTGCTCGGTGAGTTTACGGCTTTTCTCTTCGAGCTTACCGATCTCGTCACTCAGGCTGATGCGGCTATCGTTGCCGACCAGTCGCAGCTCTTCGATCTTGGCCTGGAGTTCGGCAATCGGTTGTTCAAAGTCTAGATAATTGGGATTCATAGAGCTTCTACTGTGTGATCCTGGCAAGCTTCGGTTTCTGAATACGAGCGAAACACGGGCGACTGGCGTGCCGCGAAACGGATTATTATCGCACCTCCACGAGTGTTAGCAAGGAGGCGCCCTGCTTCGGCGGGTCAACCACCCCGATAGCGTAGCGCAACCTTTTCGTAACCCTCGACTTCGCGCAGGGCCATCATCAACTCGTCGCTGGGCGAGACTTTCCACGCCTCCGCAAGCTCGAAGCAGCCACTGGCCTTGGCGTTACGATAACGTACGCGGACCGGCAGGCCGCCGTCGCTCAGCCATGGCGACAGGCTATCATGCAGCGAACGCGAGAATTGGCCGTTGAGACGCCCGCCATCCACCGAAAGCTCTACCGCCTCGCCGAAGCGGGCGCGAGCGTCGGCCATCAGGGTGACGTCCTTGCTGCGCAGACGCAAACCGCCGGAATAGTCGTCGCTGGAGACTTCGCCTTCGATGATCAGCACCTGGTCGGCAGTCAACTTCCCGCGGACCTGGTCGAACAGCTCACCGAACAGCGAGGCCTCGATGCGCCCGGTGCGATCGTCGAGGGTGACGAACGCCATGGTGTCGCCGCGCTTCGACTTCATGGTCCGCATCGCCACGACCAGCCCGGCGACCCGCTGCGGTTCGCGAGAGGGCTTGAGGTCGACGATGCGCGTCGCCACGAAGCGCTTGAGTTCATGCTCGTACTCGTCGATCGGATGACCGGTCAGGTAGAGCCCGAGTGTGTCCTTCTCGCCGGCCAGGCGCTCCTTGTCGCTCCACTCGCGCGCGTGGCGGTAGTCGGCGTAGATGTCCTGATTCTCGTCGGCTTCGGCGAAGGCCTCGCCGAACATGTCCATCATGCCCAGGTTCTGGTTGGTCTGGTTCTGCGACGCGGCCTTGATCGCGGCATCCAGCGACGCCGCCAGTACCGCGCGGGACGGCCCCAGCGTGTCCAGCGCGCCGGAGCGAATCAGTGCTTCGAGGGTGCGCTTGTTCATGCGCTTGCCATCGATACGACGGCAGAAATCGAACAGGTCCGTGAACTCGCCATCCGCTTCGCGTGCTTCGACGATGGCACCGATCGGCCCTTCACCAACGCCACGGATCGCGCCCAGCCCGTAGACGACCTGGCCGCCTTCGTCGACGGTGAACTTGTAGGCCCCCACGTTGACGTTGGGCGGCGTCACCGTCAGCCCGATATGACGGCACTCCTCGATCAGCGGCACGACCTTGTCGAGGTTGTCCATCTCGGTCGAGAGCACCGCCGCCATGAAGGGCGCCGGATAGTGCGCCTTGAGCCAGGCGGTCTGATACGACACCAGGCCGTAGGCGGCCGAGTGGGACTTGTTGAAGCCGTAGCCGGCGAATTTTTCCACCAGGTCGAACAGGTTGCCGGCCAGGTCCTTGTCGATGCCGTTGGCCGCACACCCTTCCATGAAGCCGGCGCGCTGCTTGGCCATCTCCTCGGGCTTCTTCTTGCCCATGGCACGCCGCAGCATATCCGCCTGACCCAGGGTATAGCCGGCCAGAACCTGGGCAATCTGCATCACCTGCTCCTGATACAGGATGATGCCGTAGGTCGGCTCCAGTACCGGTTTGAGCAGTTCATGCTGGTAATCCGCGCTGGGATAGGCGAGCTCGGCACGGCCATGCTTACGATTGATGAAGTCGTCGACCATGCCGGACTGCAACGGCCCCGGGCGGAACAGCGCCACCAGCGCGATCATGTCCTCCAGCGAATCCGGCTGCAGGCGCTTGATCAGTTCCTTCATGCCGCGGGATTCGAGCTGGAACACCGCCGTGGTCTCGGCCTTCTTGAGCATGTCGAAGGTCGGCTTGTCGTCCAGCGGAATGGTGCTGATATCGAGCGGGCCGACACCATCGCGGGCACGCACCACGTCGACCATCTCCAACGCCCAGTCGATGATCGTCAGCGTGCGCAGGCCGAGAAAGTCGAACTTGACCAGCCCGGCATCCTCGACATCGTTCTTGTCGAACTGCACTACTAGGCCGGAGCCGTTTTCCTCGCACAGCAGCGGCGAGAAATCGGTCAGCTTGGTCGGCGCAATGACCACGCCCCCGGCGTGCTTGCCGGTACCGCGGGTGATGCCCTCGAGCTTGAGTGCCATCTCCCAGATTTCGGCAGCCTCTTCGTCATATTCGAGATACTCCTTGAGCTGCGGCTCCTGCTCGATCGCCTTGGCCAGCGTCATGCCGACCTCGAACGGGATCAGTTTGGAGAGCTTGTCACCCATCGAATACGGCTTGCCCTGGGCACGTGCCACGTCACGCACTACCGCCTTGGCGGCCATGGTGCCAAAGGTGACGATCTGCGATACCGCATTGCGGCCGTAGCGATCGGCCACGTAGTCGATGACCCGATCGCGCTTCTCCATGCAGAAGTCGACGTCGAAGTCGGGCATGGAGACACGCTCCGGGTTGAGGAAGCGTTCGAACAGCAGGTCGTATTCCAGCGGATCGAGATCGGTGATCTTGAGCACGTAGGCCACCAGCGAACCGGCGCCCGACCCTCGCCCGGGGCCGACGGGGATGTCGTTGTCCTTGGCCCACTGAATGAAGTCCATCACGATCAGGAAGTAACCGGGGAACCCCATCTTGAGGATGATATCGAGCTCGAAGTCGAGCCGCTGGCGATAGGCGGGCTCGTGCTCGGCCAGTGATCGCCCCGGATAGATCGGGGTATCGCCGCCGAACAGCTGATTGAGACGATCGGTGAGACCATCGTGAGAGATCTTGCGGAAGAACTCGTCCTGGGTCATTCCTTCCGGGACCGGGTATTCCGGCAGGAAAATCTCGCCCAGGCGCACGCTGGCGCTACAGCGCGCCGCGATCATTACGCTGTTCTCGAGCGCCTCGGGAATATCGGCAAAGAGCTCGGCCATCTCTTCGGGCGTCTTGAGATACTGCTCTTCGCTATAGCGTTTTTCGCGCCGGGGATCTTCCAGCGCCTTGCCTTCGCCGATCGAGACGCGGGTTTCGTGAGCCCAGTAGTCCTCGCGTTTGAGAAAGCGAACATCGTTGGTCGCTACCACCGGCGTACCGCTCTCGCTGGCCAGCCGCACCGAATGGTGCACGCACTCTTCGTCGTACTGGCGGCCGGTACGCTGCAGTTCCAGATAGAAGCGGCCGGGGAAGTGCTGCTGCCACTCCGCCAGCAGCTGGCGTGCCGTGTCGATGTGCTCAGCGATCAGAAACCGGCCGATCTCCCCTTCCCGGGCGCCGGACAGCGCGATCAGCCCTTCGCTCTGTTCGAAGACCCAAGTCTTGTCGAGGATTGCCATGTTCTGGCGCTGACCTTCAGTCCAGGCTCGCGAGATCAGCTCGGTCAAGTTGCGATAGCCGGTATCGTTCATCGCCAGCAGCGTCAAACGATAGGGATGGCTTTCGTCGTGCGCATTGTGCAGCCACAGGTCGGCGCCGATGATCGGCTTCAACCCGGCGCCCTGGGCTGCCTTGTAGATCTTGACCAGGCCGAACAGGTTGGTGTCGTCGGTCACGGTCACCGCCGGCATGCCGGCCTCGGCCGTTGCCTTGATCAGCGGCTTGAGCCGGACCAGGCCATCGACCAAGGAGTATTCGCTGTGGACACGAAGATGAACGAAGGGTGTTGTCATGACGAACTCGAGTCAGGCGGCGAATGAATGCGGATATCGGGCACGCGATCCCGTCATGCTGCCGGTGACGCCGTAGCGTCTACCATGGTCAGCGCACCGGCAGGATCAGCATGCCTAAAGGTGGGACAGGCCACAATGGCCTATCGGCAAATCGAGCGTTCGCTCTCGGCAAGCCGCTCACGAACGGGGGCGAAAGAGCTGCGATGTTCTCCCAGCGGACCCAGTTTGACCAGCGCCTCGAGATGCTCCGGCGTCGGATATCCCTTGTGGCGACAGAAGCCGTAGTCCGGATAGCGCGCGTCGAGCGCGACCATCTGCGCATCTCGAGCCACCTTGGCCAGAATCGATGCCGCGCTGATCGCAGGGTGACGAAGGTCGCCCTTGACCACGGCCTGCCCCGGGCACGCATGTCCCGGCAGCCGGTTGCCATCCACCAGCAGGTATTCGGCCGGTGTCGGCAGCGCATCGATGGCACGACGCATCGCCAGATGCGTGGCGTGATAGATATTGAGTGAATCGATCTCCTGCGGCGTGGCTTCACCAATGGCGAAGGCCAGCGCGCATTCCCGGATCTGCAAATCGAAGGCTTCGCGCCGTGCCGCACTCAGGCATTTGGAATCGGTCAGACCCTCGATCGGGCAATCAGGATCCAGAATCACGGCCGCGGCTACCACCGAACCGATCAGCGGTCCTCGCCCGACCTCGTCGACGCCGGCAATCAGATGCCCATCATATTCGATGACGATGTCCGGCCAGGCGGAAATCGGAGACTTCAATGACATGACTTCTCTCGTCAGACCTTTCCAGTTTCAGGATCCAGCGACCCGTGCTCGACCAACGAGGTGACGGCCGTGGCGGCTCGCTCGCTGGCCCCGCGCTGAAGTTCGGCGTGGAGTGCCGCGAAGCGCTGTTCGAGCGCCGAGCGCGCCTGTTCGTCCTCGAACCACGGCAGTAGCGTATCGACCAGCGCTTCGGCAGTCACGGCGTCCTGAATCAGCTCCGGCACCAGTGTTTCCTGCGCGATCAGATTCGGCAACGAGATCCAGCGCGTCTTGACCATTCGTCTGGCCAGCCAGTAGGTCGCCGGTGCCATGCGGTAGGCGACCACCATGGGACGATGACAGAGCATGGTTTCCAGCGCCGCCGTACCAGAGGTCAGCAGCACGGCATCCGATGCGGTCATCACCTCACGCGAACGCCCCTCGACGACGACCGTGCTGGCCGCCAGTTCCGGAAACCGCTCGAGCAGGGAATCGAGCTCCTGCCGACGTTCGGGCGAGGCTGCGGGGATCGCTACCTGAAGCGCGCCAAGGCGCTCACGCAACGCAGCCGCCGTCCGCAGGAATATCTCTCCCTGGAAGCGAATTTCATTGCCGCGAGAACCCGGCAGGACGGCCAGGGTCGGCACATCGAGAGCAAGCCCGAGAGCCTGCCGCGCCGACGCCCGATCGTTGACCAGGGGCAGCTCGTCGGCCAGCGGATGGCCGACATAAGCGACCGGCACATGGTGATCGGCGTAGAAATCCGCCTCGAATGGCAGAAAGGTCAACATCCCGTCGACCGCCCTGGCGATCTTCTTGACCCGCCCTTGGCGCCAGGCCCAGACCGACGGACTGACGTAGTGTGCCGTACGGATGCCCTGATCGTGCAGCTGACGCTCGAGACCGATATTGAAGTCCGGGGCGTCGATGCCCACCATGATATCCGGCCGCCACGCCAGGGCATCGCGCTTGAGGTGGCGACGCACCTTGATCAGGCCCGGCAGGTGCTTCAACACCTCGACCAGCCCCATCACCGACAGGGTTTCCAACGGGTAGAGCGACTCGAGCCCCTGCGCCTGCATCCGCGGACCGCCAATGCCTCTGAACTCGATCTGCTGATGCCGGCGCTTGAGCGCCTGCATCAGGCCGGCGCCGAGAATATCCCCCGAGAGTTCGCCCGCGACGAGATAGACGCGCATGCGCCCACCCTAACGGGTGATTCCACGTTTGGAGGCTTTCAACGAATCGACGAAGCGGCGCGTCTCGTCGAACGAGAAGCGGCTCTCCATTTCGCTGATGGCCTGCTCGAGCGTCAGCCCCTTGCGGTAGACCAGACGATAGCATTCGCCCAGCGCCCGCACCGCTTCCGCCGAGAAACCGCGACGCTTCAAGCCAATGGAGTTCAGGCCATGCGCCGCGGCAGGGTTACCGTTGACCATGATGAACGCGGGAATATCCTTGGTGATGATCGATCCACCACCCGCCATGGCATGCTCACCCATGTGGGCAAACTGATGAATGGCCGAGAGCCCCCCCATGATGGCGAAGTCACCCAGCGTCACGTGGCCGGCCAGCGTGGCCTGGTTGGCGAGAATGCAATCGCTGCCAATCAGGCAGTCATGGCCCACGTGGGAGTACGCCATGAACAGATTGCGGTTACCGATGGTGGTCACGCCGCGATCCTGAATGGTGCCGCGGTGAATCGTCACGCTCTCGCGAACGACGTTATCGTCGCCCATCTCGAGCCGTGTCGCTTCACCAGCGTACTTCTTGTCCTGGCACTCTTCTCCGACCGACGAAAACTGGAAGATCCGGTTACGTTTACCGATTCGAGTCGGCCCCTTGATCACCACGTGCGGTCCGATCACGCAGCCGGCGTCGATTTCGACGTCGGGTCCGATCACGCTGAAGGGACCGACTTCGACGTCATCGGCCAGTCGGGCGGAGGGATCGACGATGGCGGAGGGATGAATCAAGCGACTTTCCTCTCGGCACAGATGATTTCGGCTTCGCAGGCCAATTCGCCATCGACCGTGGCTCGGCAGGCAAACTTCCAGATGCCTCTCTTGCCCTTGATGACATTGGCCTCGAGACGCAGTTGGTCTCCCGGCATGACCGGACGCTTGAAGCGTACGTTATCGCTGCCGACGAGATAATAGACGTAGCCGTCGGCCGGCAGCTTGTTGACCGTCTTGAAGCCGAGGATGCCACAAGCCTGCGCCATCGCTTCGATGATCAGCACACCGGGCATGATCGGATGATGAGGGAAATGGCCGTTGAAGAAAGGTTCGTTGATGCTGACGTTCTTGTACGCCACGATCGATTCGCCCAGCGTGATCTCCATCACGCGATCTACCAGTAAAAACGGATAACGATGCGGTAGATACTCGCGAATCTGGTTGATGTCCATGATCATCAATACAACCTCTGAAATAACGAAATGCCTGCCCCTGCACTTTTGACCAAGGGCAGGCACAGGGAGGCAAAACGGCGTTCACCCATTTGGGCGGGCATTATACAGGCGCACCGGACGACTGCCAGCTTCGGGGGCGTGATCGAGATGGCCCGGGAGGGCTCCCCGGATCCATCAGAGAACCCTCAGGCGTCGCGAATATTGCGCTCGAGACGGGTCAATCGCTTGGCGATTTCGTCGAGCTGCTTGAAGCGTACAGCGTTTTTTCGCCACTGACTATTCGACATCGAACCGGTGCCGGAGGAATAGACGCCAGGTTCCAGAATCGAGTTCGTGACCAAGCTCATGCCGGTCACCTGGACGCCATCGGCCAGGGTCAGATGACCGGAGAGCCCGACGCCGCCGCCCAGCAGACAGTGACGGCCGACCTTGGTGGAACCGGCGATTCCGACGCAGCCTGCCAGCGCGCTGTGGTCGCCGATCTGCACGTTGTGGGCAATCTGGACCTGGGAGTCGATCTTGACCCCGCTGCCAATCTGCGTGTCGCCCAGCGCCCCGCGATCGATGCTCGAGCAGCTGCCGACTTCGACATCGTCACCCAGCGTCACACCGCCCAGTTGAGCGATCTTCTCCCAGTGCTTGCCGTCGTGGGCGAATCCGAACCCGTCACCGCCGATGACACAACCGCTGTGCAGGATGGCACGCTCGCCGATGATCACGCCGTGATAAAGCGTCACGTTGGCATGGAGCCGGGAGCCGCGACCGATCGTGGTATCGGCGCCAATGAAGCACCCTGCGCCGATGACGCAGTCATCAGCAAGGACGACGCCGGCTTCGATGACGCAATGGGCACCGATCTCGACACCCTCGCCCAGGGTCGCCTCGGGCGATACCACCGCCGTCGAATGCACGCCTCGAGAGACCTGATTGACCAGCGGATCGAACAGCCGCGACAGCTTGGCGTAGCCCAGATAGGGGTTGTCCAGCTCCAGTCGCGGACAGGGGCAGCTGTCGCCATGAGCCGGATTGACCAGCACGGCACCGGCGCGAGTCGTGGCCAGATACTTCAGGTAAGCCCGATTGGCGAGAAATGCCAGATCCGACGGGCCGGCATCGGTCAGCGTCGACAGCCCGCTGACACGCAGGTTCGCGTCACCGACCACGCGAGCGTCGATCCGCTCGGCGAGTTCGCCAAGCGTGTAAGAGGTAGAAGCATCTCTCTTCATGAACGGGCGCCGGTTTGAACCATTAGTTGAGCGAATTGAAGATCTGCGTGACTTCGGAGGTAATATCGAGGCTGTCACCCGAATAGACCACGGCATCACGATCCACGACCATGTCCAGATCGCGCTCGTCGACGACCTGCTGAATCGCCTGGTCGAGCTTGGGCTTGGCGCTCTTCAGGTACTGCTGTTCGGCCTGCTGCTGCGCCTGGGAAATCTGGCCCCGCAGCTGCTGGAACTGGCCGCCCTTCTGGCGCAGCTGCTGGGTTACCGAATTGCGCTCGGACTCGGACATCACGTCCCCGTCCTTCTGCAAACGCTGCTGCAGCTGTTGCAGCTCCTGGCTCAACGACTGCGCCTGCTGTTGCTGAGCGCTGATACGGTTTTTCAGCTGATTCATCGATGCCTGGGCAGAATTGGAAGACATCAGCGCTTCACGCCAATCGAGCACGCCCACTTCCGTCGCCATCGCCGGTACGGAAACCATCGTCAGCAAACCGAGCCCGAGAACTCCTGCTATCTTGCGCATGCGGCATCTCCTTGAAACTAGACAGACCAACTGTCTGAAAATCGGTCTGGACTCACGACGCCACCAGGATGCCGTGAATCCAGGGCATGATATTAGAACGTCTGACCCAGCGAGAACTGGAACACCTGCGGGTCGTCGCCGTCCTTCTCGTTCAGTGGCTTGGCCACGCTGAACGTCAGCGGTCCGACCGGCGTCAGCCAGGAAAGCCCCAGGCCCACGCTATAGCGCAGGTCATCGAGATTGACCCCGCTGTCGCAGCTCGACGTGTAGCCGTCCGGGACGGCGTAGCAGTCGGTCAGGTAAGTATTACCGCCATCGAGGAAGATGCTGGTCTGCAGGGACCGGCGGTCCTCGATCCACGGGAACGGGTAGATCAACTCGGCAGACCCTTCGACCAGGACGTTACCGCCCAGGGTATCGTCGTCGCCATCGCCACGCTCCGTCGTCTTCGGTCCCAACGTATTGCCGGTGTAGCCGCGCACCGAGCCCAGACCGCCCGAGTAGAAGTTCTCGTAGAACGGGTAAGGATCGTTGGAGCCGAGCGTATCGGCATAGCCCAGATTGCTGCTGAACTTGAGCGACCAGTCGGGATTGAGTTCGAACAGCTTCTGGCCACGGTAGCGCAGCTTGTAATACTCCGCATCCGACCCCGGGATGGCGGCTTCCAGCGAGACCCGCTGATAGCTGCCCGCCGTCGGCATGATCCCGCGGTTCAGATTGTTGCGGGTCCAGCTGGCTGTCAGCTTGTAGTTGAAGAAGTCTTCGCCCTGATCATCGGTGTACTGGACGATCTCCGCCGACGTGTCGTCGTAGGTATCGATCGAGAGGTTCTCGAGCCCGACACCGAAGTTGAGGCGCGACAGGTCGTTGATCGGGTAGCCGAAATTGATGTTGCCGCCATAGGAGTCGGTCGAGTAGGTCGAGATGTAGGAATCTTCGTAATCGGTCTCGCGGTAGAAGACGTTATAGCCGCGCGAGATGCCGTCGAGCGTCCAGTACGGATCGGTGAAACCGAAATTGATGTTGGTGAAGGTGTCGCTTCGCTGTGCGCCGATATTGACCCGGTTACCCGTCCCCAAAAAGTTGTTCTGGGACAGCGCCGCGCCGTAGATGACTCCGGCCGTCTGAGAAAAACCGACGCTCGCCGAGATGGAGCCCGACGGCTGCTCCTGAACGTTGTAGGTTACGTCCAGTTGATCCGGCTCGCCGGCCACCGGCCGGGTGTCCACGTCGACCTGCTTGAAAAAACCGAGCCGCTCGAGACGTTGACGTGACTGCGAAATCTGATCGGTCGAGGCAGGTGCCCCTTCCATTTGGGTCATTTCACGACGCAGCACTTCGTCCTGTGTCGTGGTGTTGCCTTCGAAGTTGATCCGGCGAACGTACGCACGGCGGCCGGGATCGACACGGAAGGTGATATCCACGGTATCGCCCGCCTCGTCCACGGTAGGCACCGCCTGGATATCCGCGAAGGCAAAGCCCTCGGCACCGAGCTTCTGACGCAGCGCTTCCGAGGATTCGGTCAGTTTGCTCTGGGAGAAATATTCACCCGACTTGGCCGTCACCAGCGAGCGCGCCGTAGACTCGTCGATCTTCAGATCACCATCGAAGCTGATCTCGTCGAGCTTGTAGCGCTTGCCTTCATCGACATTGATGGTGACGAAGATCCGCGACTTATCCGGACTGATCGACACTTGAGTCGAGCTGATCGCGAAGTTGACGTAACCGCGGTCGAGGTACCAGGAACGCAGCGTCTCCAGATCGCCGGACAAGGCTTCGCGGGAATACTCGTCGTCGGAGAACCAGCCGAAGAACCAGCCCGGCTTGTCCTCGAGCTGGAACAGATCGCTCAGGGTGTCGTCGTCGTAGGCTTCGTTGCCGACGACGTTGATCTGGCGAATTTTCGCCACTTCCCCTTCGTTGATATCGATATTGACGCGGACCCGGTTGCGCTCGAGCTGTTCGACCGAGGTCTTGATGTTCGAGCTGTAACGCCCCTGAGACTGGTAGAGACGCTCGAGTTCGCGCTGCATCTCCTCCAGCGTCGAACGCTGCAGCACCTGACTTTCGGCCAGGCCGGCGTCGGTCAGACCCGTGCGCAGGTCATCGTCGGAAATCTGCGAGTTGCCTTCGATATTGATCTCGGCAATGGATGGCCGCTCGACCACGTTGACGATCAGCACGTCGTTATCGCGGGAAAGCCGAATGTCGTCGAACAGCCCGGTGTCGAATAGCTGCTGGGCAGCCTCGCCCAGCTTCTGCTCATCGACCGTCTGGTCGGCGCTGACGGGGAAAGCGTTGAAAACGGATGCAGCCGAGACGCGCTGCAGCCCCTCTACACGAATATCCGAAATCTCAAAAGGTGCCGCCAGCGCAACGGGAGAGCTGGCCAGCAGTAGTCCTGCCAATCCGATGGTCTTGAGTTTCATGCAATCAATCGCTTCTGTGGGGTCCGCCCGCGTATCGAACAGGCACCTTATACATTTCTCCCTACGACTGACAAGCTCGCGCCTGCCACACGTGGGGTCTTCCCGTGCACCGACATCCTCGACACTGACCGCCAACGACATCCCGTCGCTAGCGCCGCATCAAATCCCTGTCATCACAGTCGCATCAGATCGAAGTAGAGCGCCATCATCATCAGGCACCCGACCAGCGCCACGCCGACGCGCAGGCCCATCGCCTGGGCGGTTTCCGACACCGGCTTGCCTCGAACCAGCTCGATCAGGTAATAGGCCAGATGCCCCCCATCGAGTACCGGAATCGGCAACAGGTTCAGAACCCCCAGGCTGATCGACAGATAAGCCAGGAAGCCGATGAATGTCTCGACCCCGCTGCGTGCCGAATCTCCGGCAATGCGAGCAATGGTGATCGGCCCCGACAGGTTCGAAGGCGATATCCAGCCGACGATCATCTTGCGGATCGAGTCCGCTGTCAGCCACGTCATCTCGCCCGTCTTGGTCACTGCCTGCCCGATCGCCTCGATCGGACCATAGCGAATCTCCCGGCGATAGGACTCAGGCCACTCCACCGCTTGTGATGCGGCACCAACGTAACCGATGTGCTCGCCATCTTCGGCCTGCCTCGACTCGGGCCGCAACGTGACGCTGCGTGTCGCGCCATCTCGCTCGACGTTCAGGGAAAGCTCGGCACCAGGATGGCTGCGAACGACATCGACGAACGCCACCCAATCGGCAACCGGTTCACCATCGACGCTGACGATCCGATCGCCCGCTTCCAGTCCGGCACGGCTCGCGGGGCTATTCTCGAGCACGCGTCCCAGCACCGCCGGGACTTCGGGCCGCCATGGCGTAATGCCGAGAGACGACATCGGCTGCGGCGGATCCTGACGTACCAACCACCGCTGCACCGGCACGTCGTGCGTTCGCGTCGCGCCACCCGAGGGATCACGAGTCGTGAACCGCAGCTCGCCATCGGCGCCGATTGCGGCGATCAGTTGCAGATTCACCTCGTTCCACGATGGCGTCTCGTGACCCTCGATGCTGACGATCTCCTGACCGCTGCGCAAACCGCCCTGGAACGCGAGCGAATCCGGCGCCACATCGCCGACCACCGGCGCTACCGTGGTCGAGCCGTAGACGAACAGCGCCCAGTAGGCCACCAGGGCCAGCAGGAAATTGGCAGTCGGTCCCGCCGCCACGATCGCGATCCGGGCCCAGACGCTCTTGCGATTGAAAGCCTGGCCGAGCTCTTCCGGCGCCACCGGCCCCTCGCGCTCGTCGAGCATCTTGACGTACCCGCCCAACGGGATGGCGGCGATGGCATATTCCGTACCCTGCCGATCGAAGCGCGACCACAGCGGCTTGCCGAAACCGACCGAAAAGCGGAGCACCTTGACGCCACAGCGCCGAGCCACCCAGAAATGCCCGAACTCGTGAAACGTGATCAGCAGTCCGAGTACGACGATGACCGCCAGCACGTTCTGGATCGTATCCATCACGTCCACCCCTCCTGGAAAGACCGCTGACGCAGCAAACGCTCGGCCAACTGCCGTGCCCGTGCATCCTCGCACAATACCACGTCGAGCGAGTCGGCCGCGCGCACCTCGGTGGCCTCCAGGGTCGCCTGGACCAGCCGGGCAATACCCAGGAAAGAGAGCTCTCCATCGAGGAACGCCTGCACCGCCACTTCATTGGCGGCATTGAGGCTCGCCGGCGCGGTACCGCCTGCCGTCATGGCCTCTCGTGCCAGTCGCAGGCAGGGGAAGCGCGCTTCGTCCGGCGCCTCGAAATCGAGCCGGGATACCGCGAACAGGTCGAGAGGCTCGACCCCGGCTTCGACTCGCGCCGGCCACGCCAGCCCATAGGCAATCGGTGTCCGCATGTCCGGATTCCCCATCTGCGCCAGCACCGAGCCGTCGGCATAGCCGACCATCGAGTGAACGATGCTTTGCGGATGGACGACCACCTCGACCTGATCGGGTTCGGCATCGAACAGCCAGCAGGCCTCGATCAATTCGAGCCCCTTGTTCATCAGGGTCGCGCTGTCCACCGAAATCTTGCGACCCATCGACCAGTTGGGATGGGCGCAGGCCTGCTCCGGCGTCACCGCTTCCAGCGCCTCCCGAGACCACTCCCGGAACGGCCCGCCCGAGGCGGTCAACAGTAGCCGCGACACGCCGTGACGGGACAACCCGCCACGATGCTGCATAGGAAGACACTGGTAGATGGCATTATGTTCCGAGTCGATGGGCAAAAGTGTGGCGCCGTGGCGCGATACGGCATCCATGAACAATCCACCGGACATCACCAGCGCTTCCTTGTTGGCCAGCAGGACACGCTTGCCGGCTTCCACGGCTGCCAGCGTCGGCAACAGGCCGGCTGCGCCGACGATCGCCGACATCACCACATCCACCTCGGGCGCCCGAGACACCTCCAGCAGCGCCGCCTCACCATGACTGACATCGATATGAGCGAGGCGGGCCTCTCGCAACTGGGATCTCAGCCACTGTGCGTCGCAGGCCGTGCCGATCACCGCTCGTTCCGGCTCGAAGCGCAGACAGATTTCCAGCAACGCTTCTCGGGAACGATGCGCGGTCACCGCATGGAGCTGATACAGGTCGGCATGCCGAGCGATCACGTCCAGCGTGCTGCGACCGATGGAGCCGGTTGCACCCAGCAGGGTGACCTTGCGAGAAGATGATGAGGGCATCAGCGTACTATCCCAGCCAAGGGCGAATCAGAGCGAAGAGCGGAACGGCAGCGGTCAGGCTATCGATACGATCGAGAACGCCCCCGTGCCCCGGTAGCAGATGACTGGAATCCTTCAGGCCGCGAAAGCGCTTGAGCATGCTTTCGAGTAGATCCCCGATGACGGAAATGAACGCCACGACCAGCGCCACGGCCAGCAAGGCCAGCGTCTGACGACTGTCGAGCGAGAACCACGCGGCGTAGATGAAGACCAGGATCGCCACGGCTACCCAGCCACCGTAGACGCCTTCCCAGGACTTGCCCGGACTGACGTGCGGCGCCAGCTTGCGGCGGCCGAAGCGCCGACCGGAGAAATACGCACCGATGTCTGCCACCCAGACCAGCAGCAGTACGAACAGCAGCCACTCGCTACCGTCCTGCCGCAACTGGTAGAGCCCGACCCAACAAGGCAACAGCACCCAAGCTCCCATGCCAAGGCGCAGCGCCGGCGGCTGCCACTGTTCGGTCTTTTGGGGATAGCGCGAAACCCACCAGGCGTTGATCGACCAGCCAATGGCGCCGATCCATAGTGGCCAACGATCCAGCATCCAATCCGCCCACCAGGCAATCGATAGCAACAGCCCGAGACCGACGGTGTAGAGCAGTCGCGGCTTGACGTCGTCAAACCCGGCGAGACGCGCCCACTCCCACGCGCCAAGCAGCACCACCAGGGCGGTAAACGTCGCAAAGCCGCCCCCCGACAACCCGAACAGGCCACCGAGTGCCAGAGGCGCCAATACCAGCGCCGTCAATATGCGCTGCTTAAGCACCCTGGGCCTCGATCTGCTGCTGGCTCATGCCGAAACGGCGCTGACGTTGCTGAAAGGCCTCGAGCGCCGCGTCGAACGCCGTGCCGTCGAAGTCTGGCCATAGCTCCGGCGCGAAGACGAACTCCGCGTAGGCAAGCTGCCATAACAGGAAATTAGAGATTCGTTGCTCCCCACTGGTGCGAATGCACAGGTCGATCGGCGGCTCCTGACTCAGGCATATCTCGCGATCCAGCGCCGTCTCATCGATGGCATCGGGACTCATCACACCCTCGGCAACCTTGCGCGCCAGGCGCTGTGCTGCGGAAGCGATGTCCCAACGGCCGCCATAATTGGCAGCCACCACGAGATGCATCCCCGAATTGTCGCGAGTCAGTGCTTCGGCACGACTCATCGACTTCTGCAGAGACGACGAGAAACGCTGACGATCACCAATGATGCTGAGACGGATGTCGTTCTCGTGAAGCTTTTTCACCTCGCGCTTGAGCACCAGCATGAAAAGCTCCATCAGCGCACTGACCTCGGCCGAGGGCCGGCGCCAGTTTTCACTTGAAAAGGCGAAGAGCGTAAGGGTCTCGATACGTTGCTCTGCCGCACGTCGAATGACCGCACGCAGCGATTCGACGCCAGCACGATGTCCTTGCGCGCTGGAAAGTCCTCTGGCGCGCGCCCAGCGATTGTTGCCGTCCATGATGATCGCCACGTGGCGAGGCATCGGCGACATCGCTTGAACGTCACGCGACTGCATGTCTGTCATGATAGCTCGCAAGACAGGTGGGCAGTGGCGCCCGGACCCTATCGAACCCGGGCAGCCCGACCCTCATACCTGCATCAGATCGTGTTCCTTGGTTTCCAGGAGCCGGTCGATGTCGGCGACGTGCTTATCGGTCAGCTTCTGGATTTCCTCTTCGCCGCGGCGCTCCTCGTCTTCGTTGATCTCCTTGTCCTTGAGCAACGATTTGAGGTCGCCATTGGCGTCACGGCGTATGCTACGGATCGCAACGCGCGCGTTTTCGGCCTCGGCACGCGCTTGCTTGATATAGTTGCGGCGTGTCTCCTCGGTCAACGGCGGCATCGGAACCCGGATCACATTGCCCGCCGTGGCAGGGTTCAGCCCCAGGTCGGCCATCATGATCGCCTTCTCGACCTTCGGCACCATCGGCCGCTCCCAAGGCGTTACCGCCAGGGTACGAGCATCTTCGATCGTGACGTTGGCGACCTGATTGATCGGCATGTTGCTGCCGTAATACTCGACCATCACCGCGTCGAGAATGCTCGGGTGTGCCCGGCCCGTGCGGATCTTGTGGAAGTTGTTCTGGAGCGCTTCCAGGCTCTTCTTCATGCGCGCGCTAGCGTCTTTCTTGATATCGTCGATCATGTCCTAAACCTCAATCAATCAGCGTGCCTTCTCGCCCACCGACTACCAGATTCAACAGCGCCCCAGGCTTGGTCATGTCGAAGACGCGAACCGGCATGTCATGGTCCCGTACCAGGCAGATGGCGGTCAAATCCATTACGCCAAGCTTCTGGTCCAGCACGTCATCGTAGCTCAAACGCTCGTACTTGACGGCTTCCGGATGCTTGACCGGATCCTTGTCGTAGACACCATCAACCTTGGTTGCCTTGACCACCACATTGGCGTCGATCTCGATGCCTCGCAGGCAGGCGGCAGAGTCGGTCGTAAAGAACGGGTTACCCGTACCGGCAGAGAAGATGACCACGTCACCGGACGTGAGATAGCGAATCGCGGTACGCCGATCATAGTGCTCGACGACACCACTCATGGGAATCGCCGACATCACCCGCGAACGGATGTTGGAACGCTCCAGCGCATCGCGCATCGCCAGCGCGTTCATCACCGTGGCCAGCATGCCCATATGATCGCCGGTGACCCGCTCCATGCCCGCCGCATGCAGCGCCGCGCCTCGGAACAGGTTGCCGCCGCCGATCACGATCCCGACTTGGACACCGATGCCCACCAGTTGGCCGATTTCCAGCGCCATGCGATCGAGCACCTTGGGATCGATGCCAAAGTCCTGCTCACCGGTCAGCGCCTCACCTGACAGCTTCAGCAATATGCGCTTGTACTTCGACTTATCGCCACGCTCATTGGGCTTGTTGGGTCGATCGATGACTTCAGGCATGACGCTCTCTCCTGGTTTGACGAGTCGGTTTCGGCAGGTCATGACAGATGAACTTCTCATCTGCCGGATACGCGATGGCGTGCGCTTTCGCGCACGCCATCGATGGGGCTGGAACCAGGCGATGATACCTGACTCTCAACCCCAGGCATTACAGGAAACTCAGCTGCGACGAGCCTGTTCCATCACTTCCTTGGCGAAGTCGACTTCTTCCTTCTCGATGCCCTCACCGACCTCGAAGCGCGTGAACCCGACGACTTCGCCGCCAGCGGCCTTGGCATATTCCGCGACGGTCTGATTCGGGTCCTTGACGAACGGCTGTTCGGTCAGGCTGTTCTCGGCCAAGTACTTCTTGAGGCGACCCTGGACCATCTTCTCGGCGATTTCCGCCGGCTTGCCTGCCATGTCCGGCTGCGCCAGGATGATTGCCTTCTCGCTGTCCAGCTGCGCCTGCGGCATGTCTTCCGGACGCGCGACGACCGGGTTGATCGCGGCCACGTGCATGGACACGTCCTTGGCCACTTCCGGGTTGCCGCCCTTGAGAACGGTCAGAACGCCGATACGGTCGCCATGGACGTAGGCACCGACGACGCCGCCTTCCGGTGCGTCAACGACGACCGCGCGACGCACGGAGATGTTCTCGCCGATCTTCTGCACCAGCTGGTTGCGAGCATCTTCCAGCTCGCCGTCCATGATCGCAGCGATGTCTTCGGACTTGGTCTCGAAAACCTTGGACAGAACCTTCGAGGCGAAGCCCTTGAAATTGTCATCACGGGAGACGAAGTCGGTCTCCGAATTGACTTCCAGCATCGCGGCGTAGCTGCCGTCTTCGGAAACCTGGGTCAGGATCGCACCTTCAGCGGCGGTACGGCCCGCTTTCTTGGCGGCCTTCAAGCCGGAGTTCTTGCGCAGATCTTCGATCGCACGCTCGATATCACCGTCGGCTTCGGTCAGTGCCTTCTTGCACTCCATCATGCCGAGACCGGTACGCTCACGCAGTTCCTTGACTAGAGAAGCGCTGATAGCTGCCATGTTCTACCCCTGAGAATCGCTGTTTCGTCTGACGAGCGGCGCCACGCGAGCGCCGCTCCGGGTGAAAAAAGGGGGCTATAGAGCCCCCTTTTATCTGCGCCGATATCGGCAAACCGACTGCCGCCCTGCGGGAGCATGCTCAGCGCAGATTCGATGCCGTTTCCATCTTGCGTTACTGGGCGGCGTCGCTCGTCTCACTTGTCTCGCTCACCTCGACGAACTCGTCGGGACGGCCTTCCTTCGCCTTGCCGCAGGCATCGGCGATCGCCTGCACATAGATCTGGATGGCACGAATGGAGTCGTCGTTACCCGGGATGACGTAATCGACGCCGTCCGGATTGGAGTTGGTATCGACCACACCGATCACCGGAATGCCCAGCTTGTTGGCTTCGTTGATCGCGATGCGCTCATGGTCGACGTCGATCACGAACAGTGCATCGGGCAGACCGCCCATGTCCTTGATGCCGCCGATGGAGCGCTCGAGCTTGTCCTGCTCGCGAGTCGCCATCAGGACTTCTTTCTTGGTCAGCTTCTCGAACGTACCATCTTCGCGCATGGTCTCGAGCTCGCGCAGACGCTTGATCGACTGACGAATGGTCTTGTAGTTGGTCAACATACCGCCGAGCCAACGATGGTTGACGAACGGCTGACCCACACGATTGGCTTCTTCCTTGATGATCTTGCTGGCGGAACGCTTGGTGCCGACGAACAGGATCTTGTTGTTGGAAGAGGCCATCTTCTCGACGACGCTCGTCGCTTCCAGCAGTGCCGGCAGCGTGTGCTCGAGGTTGATGATGTGGATCTTGTTACGGGCGCCGAAGATGTACTGACCCATCTTCGGGTTCCAGTAACGGGTCTGGTGACCGAAGTGTGCGCCTGCCTTGAGCAGGTCACGCATATTGACTTGTGCCATGATGACTCCTGAAGAATCGGGTTAGGCCTCCACACACCCCATGGATCCGACCGCTCGGCCAAGCCGTCACGGCACCCGGGACCATGTGTCGGTGCGTGTGTGTTTTTGATGACGCGGCAATCGCTGGAAAGCCCTCGTCGCTACTGCCCCACTACCGCGATGACAACGATATGATGCATATCGCATGCCAGCTTGCGCGCCCTGAAGACGGGCAATTGCAGTCGAGCGCGCGGATTTATACCATAGAACGCACGCAAGATGAAGTCGCCGGTCGTCTAACCCTCTCGCCAGAGGAAGCCACTCACCGACACCCGAAACGACTCGTCAATCCTACCGCCCCATCGAGAGAGCGCATGAACATTCCACGCAAGACCCCCGAAGAAATCGAGAAAATGCGCGAGGCCGGACGCCAAGCCGCCGCTGTATTGGAAATGATCACGCCACATGTGCGGGCAGGCGTCAGCACTGGCGAACTCGACAAACTCTGCGATGACTTCGTGGTCCAGGAACTCGGATCGATCTCCGCCTCGCTCAATTATCACGGCTTCCCCAAGTCTATCTGCACGTCGATCAACCATGTGGTTTGTCACGGCATTCCGGACTTCGACAAGAAGCTCAAGAATGGCGACATCATGAATATCGACGTTACCGTGAAGACACCCGATGGCTATCACGGCGACAGCAGCATGATGTTCGTGATCGGGGATACGATCCAGGGTGAGCGCCTGTGTCGTATCACCCAGGAGAGCCTATATAAAGGTATCGCCGAGGTTCGACCGGGCGTCAAGCTATCGACCATCGCCCGCGTCATCCAGGCACACGCCGAGAAAGCCGGCTACTCGGTGGTGCGCGACTTCTGCGGCCACGGCATCGGCGCCGGTTTCCACGAGGAACCGCAGGTGCTGCACTACGACGGTTATGCTCCGGAGGCCGACGTCGAACTCGCCGAAGGCATGTGCCTGACCATCGAGCCGATGCTCAACGCCGGCGGCTATCGCACCAAGGTATTGAAGGATGGCTGGACAGCCGTGACCAAGGACAAGAGCCTGTCTGCGCAGTGGGAGCACACCCTGCTGGTTACCGCCTCCGGCGTGGAAGTCCTGACGGCCCGTTCCGACGAAGACTTCAGCTTCCTGGCGTCCTGATCGTTCAGCCAACGCCCCGCCACCGGAGACGCATGCCGCATGCTGCTGCATCACTATCGCTTTCCCCCAGACCCGACGCTATTCGATGCAACGGCCTTTCGCGAGGCGCTGGCGCGGGATCGTCAACCGATCCCGCTGTTCAAACAGGCACTCAGGACAATCCGGGAGCGCCTCGACGAGCGCTTCCGCGCCGGTGCCGACGTGCGCGATCTGGTCTACGGTCGCGCCTGGTGCCTGGACCGGTTGCTCGAAATTGCCTGGGAACGATTCGAGTGGCCGGACGATAACGTCGCGCTGCTCGCCGTCGGCGGTTACGGCCGTGGCGAGCTGCACCCCTACTCCGACATCGACCTGCTGTTGCTGCTGGGCACCGACGATGACACGCCGTATCGCGAGTCGCTGACCGGCTTCATTACCTTCCTCTGGGACATCGGCCTCGAGATCGGCCAGAGCGTACGCTCGCTCAACGACTGCGAACGCGAGGCCCGAGGCGACATCACCGTCATCACCAACCTCCTGGAAACCCGGACGCTGGCGGGGCCGGAAAGTCTGCGCGAGGCGATGCGGGAACGGCTGTCGACCCGGCACATGTGGTCCTCGGCCGCGTTTTTCGAGGGCAAGTGGCAGGAGCAGATTACCCGCCACTTCAAGCACAACAACTCCGAGTATCACCTCGAGCCCAACCTCAAGAGCGCGCCAGGCGGGCTGCGCGACATCCAGATGATCGGCTGGGTGGCCAAGCGCCATTTCGGGCCGCTGCGCTACGAGGACGTCGTCGCCCAAGGCTTCATGAACGACGCCGAACTGCGGATTCTGAGTCAGGGCCAGGCCTTTCTGTGGCAGGTGCGCTATGCACTGCACATGATCGCGGAACGCGCCGAAGACCGCCTGCTGTTCGATCATCAGCGCGCCCTGGCCAAGCTGTTCGGCTACGCCGACACGCCGCAGCGTCTCGCGGTCGAGCAGTTCATGAAGGCCTACTATCGCCATGTCACCGCGCTGGCCGGGCTCAACGACATGCTGCTGCAGCATTTTGACGAGGTGATTCTCCACGCGGGCGAGTCGCTCGAGGTCAAGCCGATCAACGCACGCTTCGAGATTCGAGGCGGCTACATCCAGCTGCGCCATCCCAACGTCTTTCTCCACCGCCCCGGCGCGTTGCTGGAGCTGTTCCTGGTGATGGCGCAGCATCCGGAAATCGAAGGCGTGCGCGCCGACACCATCCGCCAGATTCGCGATCACCGCCATCTGATCGATGACGCCTTCCGCGACGACCTGCGCCATCAGAGCCTGTTCATGGAGCTGTTACGCAGCGGCGGCGATGTGCCGACCCAGTTGACCCGCATGAACCGCTACGGGGTTCTGGGCAAGTACCTGCCCGAGTTCGGCGAAGCCGTCGGCCTGATGCAGCACGACCTGTTTCACATCTATACCGTCGACGCGCATACGCTGCGTCTCCTGAGCTTCCTTCAGCGCTTCCGTGACGAGCGGGACACCGATGAGTACACCGTCGCGATCGACGTGATTCAGAAGCTGCCCAAGCTCGAACTGTTGTGGATCGCCGGTCTCTACCACGATATCGGCAAGGGCCGCGGCGGCGATCACTCGGAGCTCGGCGCGGTCGATGCCGCCGAATTCTGCCGACGCCACGCGCTGTCGAACTGGGATACGCGCCTGGTCGCGTGGCTGGTGGAGCATCATCTGCTGATGTCGAAGACCGCACAGAAGCGCGATATCTCCGACCCGGACGTGATCCACGCCTTCGCCCGTACGGTGCGCGACGAAACCCATCTCGACTACCTCTACGTATTGACCGTCGCCGACATCAGCGCCACCAATCCCACGCTGTGGAACGGCTGGCGAGCATCGCTGATGCGCCAGCTCTACATCGAGACCCGTCGCGTGCTGCGCCGCGGGCTCGACAACACCGTCGATCGCCAGGGCTGGGCCAGCGAAACCCGCGAGGAAGCGTCGGGCCTGCTGCGGGCCGTCGGCGCCGATATCGCCCGTGTCACCGCACTCTGGCAAACCTTCGGCGAGGACTATTTCCTCCAGTACACGCCCAGCGAAATCGTCTGGCAGACCCAGGGCATTCTCGCCCATCGTGATGATCATCTGCCGTTGATCCTGGTCAGCGCGCCCAGCGAGGACATGACCGAGGGCGGCACCAAGCTGTTCATCCATACCCGCTCCGCCGATGACCTGTTCGCCGCCACGGCTGCTGCCATCGAGCAACTGGGCCTGTCGATTCACGATGCGCGCATCGCCACGTCCAGCGACGACTGGACGCTCAATACCTTCATCCTGCTGGATGACGACGACGAAGCCATTCGCGACCCGGGACGACTGGAAACGATCCGCCGTCATCTGGTCGAGGAGCTCGACGATCCGGACGACTATCCACAGATCGTCAGTCGCCATACCCCGCGACAGCTGAAGCATTTCCGGGTGCCGATCGAGGTCATCATCGAGCAGGACCCCGCCAATGCCCGTACGTCACTGGAGCTGATCGCCCCGGACCGCCCGGGGCTGCTGGCTCGCGTCGGACGCATCTTCATGGAGCAGGATATCGCCTTGTCGGCGGCCAAGATCGCCACTCTCGGCGAGCGCGTCGAGGACGTCTTCTTCATCACCGACAAGCGCGGCCAGCCGCTGACCGACCCGGAAGCCCAGGCGCGCCTGCGCGAGCGCCTGTACGAAGTGCTAGACGTATGAAGTGCCAGGCGTATGAAGCCCCGAGGCATGGCTCACGGGGCAGCCACCAACACCCTCAGTCGACCGGTGCAGGATCGGCGTTGGCTTTCAGCCACGCCTGCATCTGTTCTATTTCTGCCTGCTGGGCCTCGATGATCTTTTGAGCCAGTGCCCGCATCTCCGGGTCATTGCCATACTCCAGCTCGACCTGGGCCATCGCGACCGCCCCCTTGTGATGCGCCAGCATGCCGGTGGCAAAGTCGACATCGGGGTCGCCGGTATTCGCCTGCTCCATGTCATGCTGCATGATCGCCGCCGCCTCGCGATAGGCATTGCCGGCCTCGCTGAGGTCGGCATGGATATCCGAGCCGGAGTGGACCTGGTGGTCCCCACTACCGCCACCGGACTGGGCAAAACCCCCAACGGCGAAAACCAGCGAGCCAGCCGCCACGATACCGGCCATCCAGCGCTTTGAAGTCATCATTCGTTATCTCTCCCCAGGAAAAATGCGACATTAGCACCGAGGTGTAACTCACAGGTCAAGCGCGACCTGACGGTTCCGATTATCTCACCGCCCGGGCCGAGCCAGCCAAGTTTTCCCGATCTGGACCCCGCGGCAAACCGGCGCGGTTTGAGCCACCGTGCACGGACGCCTATAATCGTCCGCTTCTTCAGAGACGCTCGACGGCCCGCTGCATGACCATCACCGTTTACGGCATCAAGACCTGCGATACCTGCCGCAAGGCCCGGCGCCTGCTCGAGGAACAGGACATCGCCTATCGCTACCACGATCTGCGCGAGGACGGCCTCGAGCCACGGCAACTGGATGCCTTCCTGAGCCTGGCCGACTGGAAAACGCTGCTCAACACCCGGAGCACGACCTGGCGCCAGCTCGATGCCGCGGACAAGCAGCCGCTGGATGCCGAGCGGGCGCGGGAGCTGATGCTCGCCCATCCGACATTGATCAAGCGCCCGGTACTGCAAAGGACGAAGCCCGAAAGCGACGACACGCTGATCGTCGGTTTCGACCCTGTCCGCTATGCAGCGCTGGCTTCCTGAATGGGCCCGGCGCGCCTGATCCACGATCATCTCGACGACACCTTTCGACAACCATCATGAGGAACCTGCGATGCTGAGCTTCGCGCTAGGAATCGGCACCCAGAACAGTCAGGGCGACTGGCTCGAAGTCTACTACCCGGCTCCGTTGCACCAGCCCGACGCCAAGCTCGTCGCCGCTGCACGCCAGGCGCTGGGTGCTGACGAGGTCGAGGAAGTCGTCAGCTTCCTGCCGGAATACGCAGCCCCCCTTGCCAAGGCCCTGCGCGACGCTGGCGCCACCGATCAGGCCGATATCGCCGAGACCTTCGCCGACGCGCAGCGTCCGCTGGTCGCGGTCTTTCTGAGCGAGGATCATGCGCCGACCAGCGTGCCGGAGGTCTATCTCAAGCTGCACTTGCTCTCCCATCGCCTGATCAAGCCACACGGCACCAAGCTCGACGGCATGTTCGGCCTGCTCAAGAACATCGCCTGGACCAACGAAGGCGCCATCGATGTCGAAGAGTTGTCGGCACGTCGTCTCAAGGCCCGTCTCGCGGGACGTGCGCTCTCCGTGGACTGCGTCGACAAGTTCCCCAAGATGACCGATTACGTCGTGCCCAAGGGTATCCGGATCGGCGACACCGCCCGCGTGCGTCTCGGCGCCCACCTGGGCGAAGGCACCACGGTCATGCACGAAGGCTTCTGCAACTTCAATGCCGGCACCGAAGGTCCGGGCATGGTAGAAGGCCGAATCTCCGCCGGCGTCTTCGTCGGCAAGGGCTCGGATCTGGGCGCCGGCTGCTCGACCATGGGCACGCTCTCGGGCGGCGGCAACGTGGTGATCAAGATCGGCGAGAACTGCCTGATCGGCGCCAACGCCGGCCTCGGCATTCCCCTCGGCGATCGCTGCACCGTCGAAGCGGGCCTCTATGTCACCGCCGGCTCCAAGGTGACCGTGCTCGACGACAAGGGCGAGGCCGTCAAGACCGTCGCCGCCCGCGAACTCGCAGGCCAGGACGATCTTCTGTTCATTCGCCACTCGGTGACCGGGCGACTGGAGTGCCGCACCAACAAGAGTGCCGTGGCGCTCAACGAATCCCTGCACGCTCACAATTGATCCGGACCGACCGGCCGCCTGCCCTGGAGAACTGCATGCCTGACGCGTCACAGACGACCGCGCCTTCCGACACGCTGGCCCTGGCCCTGGAACTGCTCAGGCGGCCTTCGGTGACGCCGGACGACCATGGTTGCCAGGCATTGATGATCGAGCGGCTGGAGCGGATCGGTTTCCAGGTCGAGCGCATGTCGATCGGCGGCATCGACAACTTCTGGGCCACTCGGGGCCAGCACGGGCCGATGCTGGCCTTTGCCGGCCATACCGATGTCGTGCCCAGCGGCCCGGAGAGCGAATGGAAACATTCGCCCTTCGAGCCGCTGATCGATGAGACGGGCTTTCTCTGCGGCCGGGGGGCCGCCGACATGAAGGGCAGCCTGGCGTCGATGGTAACGGCAGTCGAGCGCTTCGTCGCCGCGTATCCGGATCACCACGGCAGGATCGGTTTCCTGATCACCGCCGACGAAGAGGGGCCAGCGGTCCACGGCACTCGCGCGGTCGTCGAACGGCTGCGCGAGCGCAATGAAGCGCTGGACTACTGCATTGTCGGCGAGCCCTCCTCCACCAGCCATCTCGGCGACGTGATCAAGAACGGGCGCCGCGGCTCGCTAGGCGGCGTGCTTCGCGTGCGCGGCATTCAGGGTCATGTGGCCTATCCGCACCTGGCCCGCAACCCGATCCATCAGGCGCTGCCGGCCCTGTCCGAGCTGGTGAACGAGTCCTGGGATGCCGGTAACGATTTCTTCCCGGCGACCAGCTTCCAGATCTCCAACCTGCATGCGGGAACCGGCGCCACCAATGTCGTTCCCGGCGAACTGGAAGTGACGTTCAACTTCCGCTATTCCAGCGAAGTGACGCATCTTCAGCTACGCGAACGGGTCGAGCGGAAGCTCTCCGCTCACGGACTCGACTACCAGATCGACTGGACGCTCAACGGCGAACCGTTCCTGACCGCAGCCGGCGAGTTGCTCGAGGCGACGCAGCACGCCTGCGAGAGCGTCACCGGACACCGGCCGACGCTCTCGACTTCGGGCGGCACGTCGGACGGTCGCTTCATTGCTACACTGGGCACACAGGTGATCGAGCTGGGCCCCGTCAATGCCACTATCCACCAGGTCAACGAACGCATCCGTGCCGACGACCTCGATACCCTGAGCCGCATCTACGAAGCGACACTCGAGCGGCTGTTCACCAGAGGAACCCATGGAGCGTTTTCCTGACATCGAAATCTATCTCGCCGTCGCTGATGTCGACGCCATCACCCGATGGCTCAGGGGCGCCCTGGGCGATGAGGAGATGACACTGGGCCGCGCCGGCAAGGGAATCTGGCGTGGCAGAGCATCGGGTGCCGAAGGCGGAATCGGCATCATGCTCGTCGAGCGAGCCGCTGACGGCTACGCCAGCCTGTGGTTCGACTGCGATGCCACTCCTTGGCCCAGGGATGCCGACTGCGCGCGTGACGCCGCTCGCGAACTGGGCTGCGAGGCACGCTGTTCTCTCGGCGGCTGGCAACCCGGCGACGATCCTGATCGCTTCTGGCAAGTCCTGCCGGATGGCAGCGAGAACATCATGGAGTGGCCGGACTCGGGCCGTTAATTACGCCCTGGCCGCCGAAACGCGGCCCATCTGACAGGAAGTCAATCGAATGGCGGAATCCAAAGCAGTCATCTATGCCGCCATGGGCGGCAACCTGCTCATCGCGGTGACCAAATTCGTGGCGGCCACCATCACCGGCAGCTCGGCGATGCTATCCGAAGGCATCCATTCGGTGGTGGATACCGGCAACCAGATTCTGCTGCTGCTGGGCATGAAACGCGCCAAACGGCCTCCGAGCCCCCAGTTCCCGTTCGGCCACGGCAAGGAAATCTACTTCTGGAGTTTCGTGGTCGCACTGCTGATCTTTGCGATCGGCTCCGGTGTCTCCCTGTACGAAGGGGTGATACATATCCTGCACCCCGAACCGATCGAGTCGCCGCTGGTCAACTATGTCGTGCTGGGCCTGGGCATTCTGTTCGAAGGTGCCTCCTGGGCCTTCGCGCTCAACGAGTTTCGCAAGACCAAGGGCAAATGGGGCTATGTGGAGGCCGTGCATCGCGGCAAGGATCCGTCGATGTTCGTGGTGATCTTCGAGGATTCGGCGGCGCTTCTGGGGCTGATGGTAGCCCTGGCCGGCGTGGCGCTGTCGCAGTGGACCGGCATTCTGCTGTTCGATGGCATCGCTTCGGTCATCATCGGTCTGCTGCTGGGCGGCACCGCGATCTGGCTGGCCAAGGAAACCAAGAGCCTGCTGATCGGCGAAAGCGCCAACCAGAATGTAGTCGAAAACATCCGGCAGCTGGCGGGGAGCGCCGATGGCGTCGAGGGCGTCAATGAAGTGCTGACCATGCACATGGGACCCAATTTCATTCTGGTCAATCTCAGCGTCCGCTTCGCTCGCGGCGCTACCGCAGAGCAGATCGAGCGAACCATCGCCAGGCTCGACCGGGAGATCAAACAGGCTCACGACAGCGTCAAGCGCGTGTTCGTCGAGGCCGAGGCCCGCGCCGGGGTCGACGAGATACCACCGGAATCCCACGCCGCCAGTTGAATCAGTGGCGAAAAAATACCCCTCGGAGGGCTTGCCTGCGAGGGGTATCGATCGTTCAGCTGTCGGCTCAGGTGATGACGGTCACGTCATCCGCCTGCAGCCCACGATCATTCTCGATCACGTGATAACGCACTTTCTGACCCTCGGCCAAGGTTCGATGCCCCTTGCCGCGAATCGCGCGAAAATGCACGAAGACATCTTCGCCATCGGCTCGGGTAATGAAACCGTAGCCTTTATTGACGTTGAACCATTTGACCTCGCCCAGCTCACGATCGTCGTTTTCGACATCGGCGAGCATGGCGGCGGTGGCCGTCTTCGGGGTCGCCGGCGCCAACAGCGCCATGGCCAGGGTGCCCAGCCACAGCACGATGAAGACGGCGATCACCGTGGCAGCGTACATGGCCGAGACGCCTTCCACGTTCAAGAACCAGGTCAGGTCGGTGGCCAATACGCTACTGATCAGCGTGATCAAGAGACCAATCAGTAATGGCGAGGGTATCGAGAGGAGTAGACTGATCAGCGTACAACGCAGAATTACCTTGCTATTCATGGATTCTCATATCTCTAGACGTCGGAACAAGGAAAACGCCCTGCTCTTGAATTCGGGCAGGGGCGGTTTTCTTACCTGATATCATTAACTTACTTTTATTAACCAACCTATTGTCACTAAAGGTGCCGTGAATGAAAGATGACACACAGCCTCGGAAGTCTAACACGGTAGAGCCGCCCTCGCGCACGTCCCTGGAAGCCCGGCTCGATGCCCTGGAGAGCCGTGTGGCGTTCCAGGACGATTGGCTGGAGACACTCGACAGGTTGGTCAGAGAGCAGGCAAGCGAGCTGGAAAAACTCACCCGTCTCAATCAGTTGATGCGTGAACGACTCAGCGAACAGCGCCAGGCAATCGACGACCTGGGCGGGGATACGCCACGGCCTGAAGACGAGCTGCCACCCCATTACTAAAGCCACGAGCCACGAGCCACGAGCCACGAGCCACGAGTCACGAGTCACGAAAATCAGGATGCAACGGCCCCTAAACGTAAAATGCCAGCGACGTATCCGTCCGTCGCTGGCATGTTTCGTTCGAAGATTTTGACCTTTCTTTCAGCCTATCTCTCTCAGGCACGCACTGCCGCTCTTCAAACTCCGAGCGCAGCCCGGCTTACAAATCGTCCAGGAACCGCTCCGCATCGAGCGCCGCCATGCAGCCGCTGCCCGCGGAAGTGATGGCCTGACGATAGACGTGATCCATGACATCACCCGCCGCGAATACGCCGGGGACGCTCGTCGCCGTGGCGTTACCTTCCAGCCCGGACTGAACGCGGATGTATCCGTTGGCCATATCGAGCTGGCCTTCGAAGATACCGGTATTCGGCGTATGGCCAATGGCGATGAACACACCCATGGCATCGAGCTGCCTGGTTTCGCCGCTCAGCGTGGAACGCAACCGGACACCGGTAACGCCGCTGCCGTCGCCCAGCACCTCGTCAAGGGTGTGATTCCACTCGATTGCCATGTTGCCGCTCTCGACCTTTTCGTGCAGACGATCCTGCAGGATCTTCTCGCCACGAAGGCTATCGCGCCGATGAACCAGCGTAACTTTCGAGGCGATATTGGAGAGATAGAGCGCTTCCTCCATCGCCGTATTGCCGCCGCCAACCACGACGACATGCTGGTTGCGGTAGAAGAAGCCATCGCAGGTAGCACAGGCGGAAACGCCCTGCCCCATGAACTGCTGCTCCGAAGGCAGCCCCAGATATCGGGCGCTGGCACCGGTGGCGATAATCAGCGCATCGCAGGTGTAGGTGCCGTTGTCCCCCTTGAGTGTGAACGGCTTCTCGCGCAGTTCGACCTCATTGATATGATCGAACAGCACTTCGGTCTGGAAACGCTCCGCATGCTTGCGCATGCGTTCCATCAGCTCGGGACCCTGGACACCTTCCTCGTCGCCCGGCCAGTTGTCGACGTCGGTGGTCGTGGTCAACTGCCCGCCGGCCTGCATGCCCGTGATCAGCAACGGCTTGAGATTCGCCCGCGCGGCGTAGACGGCGGCCGTGTAACCGGCTGGCCCGGAGCCCAGGATAATCAAACGTTCGTGGCGCGCGTCGCTCATGACTACCTCGATTCAATCAACGATTTGGTTGGCGTATATCGATACTCAACGTCCTGTGGCATGACTCCGCTATCGAGTCACGCCCGCAGCCGGGTCATGCCACAGGACACTGCAATCGGCGAAATGATACCAGAAACGACAAAGGCGGCCCGACGGGCCGCCTTCGATGATCACGCCGCTTACAGGTTGCCGGCGTGAGTGCCCAGGTACTTGGCCACGCCTTCGGCGGTGTCCTTCATACCTTCCTGGCCTTCTTCCCAGCCTGCCGGGCAGACTTCGCCGTGAGTCTGGTGATACTTGAGCGCCTTGACCATGCGCAGCATCTCGTCGACGTTACGGCCCAGCGGCAGGTTGTTGACGGTCTGGTGCTGGACGACACCATCTTCGTCAATCAGGAAAGAGGCGCGCAGTGCGACACCGGCTTCCGGGTGCTCGATGCCGTATGCCTGGCAGATCTCGTGCTTGACGTCGGCCACGACCGGGAAGCCGACTTCACCGATGCCGCCAGCGTCCGGAGACGTCTTGCGCCATGCGTGGTGCGTGTACTGCGAATCGATGGAAGCACCGATCACTTCGACGCCGAGTTCCTTGAACTTCGCCAGACGGTTGTCGTGGGCGATGATCTCGGACGGGCAGACGAAGGTGAAGTCCAGCGGCCAGAAGAACAGCACGCGCAGCTTGCCGTTGCTGTCGGACAGGCGGAAATCGTCCTTGATGGAACCGTCAGGCATCACGGCTGCCGTTTCGAAATCCGGGGCTTGGCGTCCTACGAGTACGCTCATGAGCTTCTCCTGAAGTGGGTTGTCGTGGGTTACGAATCTGGAACGACTAGACTAATGGCTAATCGCCCATACTCCAATTTAATTGCCGTAATAGATCGCATAGCAATTAACTATCAGGTCTTTACAGTATCTCTATCGAGGCCGCTCACACCACATCGTCGTCACTGGCCAGGGTGACGGTAGCCAACTCGCCTTCGTGCGTCGTTTCCACCACGACGTGAATCGGCTGGCAGCAGACGGCGCAATCTTCCCAGGTGTCGTAACCGCCCTCGCTCACATCCAGCAGTAGCGAAAAAGGCGCATCGCAATACGGGCAGTGAACCGGCCAGTCGATAACTCTCTCCTGCGACATGAGCAACCTCCCGAAACACAATGGGTAGCGTCTACAGGCTGCCAGGCAGGTAGCGCTGCAGAGTCTGTCGCCACGGACTACGCTGAAACTGGTGGCAACGACAGCCACTTTCAAGGCCGTACCGGACGATAGTCGCGAAGCCTCCGATTGAAAATGCGTGTTATCGTGCCCATGATTATTGTCGACAACCCGATTCGCCCGGCAAAGTCTGCGCAATGGCGCTTGCCGGGTCGCCGAATGACACCGTGCGATTTCGTTCGACATGGCGAAGCGGATTGGCAGTAACCGAGACAAGAGCGGTGTAAAGACACCCCATCGACAGGCGAGCGACGGTCAGAAAGCAGAAAGGCTGACGTATCGCCGTTAAGGAACCGGACAGGCTCGCTGGTGCCGAGTATCGGGCCCAGCCGCCGCCATGAGGAGGACCACCCTGATGTCTACAGACCCGAGTCATACGCTGGCGACGCTCGACGTCAAAGGCACGACCTTTCACTATTACAGCCTGCCCAAGGCGGCCGAGACGCTTGGCAACATCGACAAGCTGCCGATGACGCTCAAGGTGCTGCTGGAAAACCAGCTGCGCTATGCCGACGACCCCACCGTGGCGAAGGAAGACATCCAGGCATTGGCCGACTGGCTCAAGGAAGGCAAGTCGACTCGCGAGATCGGCTATCGCCCTGCGCGCGTACTGATGCAGGACTTCACCGGCGTGCCCGGGGTAGTCGATCTGGCCGCCATGCGTGACGCGGTCAAGAAGCTCGGTGCCAAGGCCGACCGCATCAACCCACTCTCGCCGGTCGACCTGGTCATCGACCACTCGGTGATGGTCGACCACTTCGGCGACGCCTCCGCATTCAAGGACAACGTCGCCATCGAGATGGAGCGCAACCGCGAGCGCTACGAATTCCTGCGCTGGGGCCAGAACGCCTTCGATAATTTCCGCGTCGTGCCGCCGGGTACCGGCATCTGCCACCAGGTCAACCTGGAATACCTCGGCAAGACGGTGTGGACCAAGGAAGTCGACGGCAAGACCTACGCTTTCCCGGACACGCTGGTCGGCACCGACTCCCACACCACCATGATCAACGGCCTGGGCATTCTCGGCTGGGGCGTCGGCGGTATCGAAGCCGAAGCGGCAATGCTCGGCCAACCCGTCTCGATGCTGATCCCGGAAGTGGTCGGCTTCAAGCTGACCGGCAAGCTCAACGAAGGCATCACCGCCACCGACCTGGTACTCACCGTCACCCAGATGCTGCGCAAGAAAGGCGTCGTGGGCAAATTCGTCGAATTCTACGGTGATGGCCTCGATGACCTGCCGCTGGCGGACCGCGCCACCATCGCCAACATGGCGCCCGAATACGGCGCGACCTGCGGCTTCTTCCCGGTCGACGACGAGACGCTCAACTACCTGCGCCTGACCGGCCGCGACGAAGACCAGATCGAACTGGTCAAGGCTTACACCCAGGCTCAGGGCCTGTGGCGCCAGCCGGGTGCCGAGCCGACTTTCACCGATGCGCTCCATCTCGACATGGGCGAGGTCGAAGCCTCTCTGGCCGGTCCCAAGCGCCCGCAGGATCGCGTCGCCCTCACCGACCTGAAAGCCACGTTCGAAAGCTTGATGAACGGCGACAATCCGGATGCTTCCAAGGAAGAGCAAGGCAAGTGGATGTCCGAAGGCGGCGATACCGCGGTGGGCGCCCCGCCTGCCGACGGCGAAGCCTACCGGACCGGCCACGACTATCGCACCGGCGACAGCCAGGAAGTCGAGTACGAGGGCGAGACGTTCTCTCTCAACCATGGCGCCGTGGTGATCGCCGCGATTACCTCCTGCACCAACACCTCCAACCCCAGCGTGATGATGGCGGCCGGCCTGCTGGCGCGCAAAGCCCATGAAAAGGGCCTGACCACCAAACCCTGGGTCAAGACTTCGCTCGCCCCCGGCTCCAAGGTGGTGACCGACTACCTGGCCGCCGGTGGCGTCCAGGATGATCTCGACGCGCTGGGCTTCAACCTGGTCGGCTACGGCTGCACGACCTGTATCGGCAACTCCGGCCCGCTGCCGGAACCCATCGAGAAAGCCGTCAACTCTGGCGATCTCACCGTTGCCTCGGTGCTCTCCGGCAACCGCAACTTTGAAGGCCGCGTCCATCCGCTGGTGAAGACCAACTGGCTCGCATCGCCACCCCTGGTGGTCGCCTATGCGCTGGCCGGCAACGTGCGCAAGGATCTCACCAAGGAACCGCTGGGCAAGGACCCGCAGGGTAACGATGTCTATCTGAAGGATGTCTGGCCCTCCCAGGCCGAGATCGCCGAGGCGGTCGAGAAGGTCAAGACCGAGATGTATCGCAAGGAGTACGCCGAAGTCTTCGACGGCGACGAGATCTGGCAGTCGATCGAGTTCCCCGAGAGCGAAGTCTACGCCTGGTCCAAGGACTCCACCTATATCCAGCACCCGCCGTTCTTCGAGGGCATGGAGAAGGAGCCGAAGCCGGTCGAAGACGTCAAGAACGCCCGCGTTCTGGCCAAGCTCGGCGATTCCGTCACCACCGACCATATCTCGCCGGCGGGTTCGATCAAGCCGGACAGTCCCGCAGGCAAGTATCTGCAGGAGCACGGCGTGGCGGTGAAGGATTTCAACTCCTATGGCTCGCGTCGCGGCAACCACGAAGTGATGATGCGTGGCACCTTCGCCAACGTGCGGATCCGCAACGAGATGCTGGAAAACGTCGAGGGCGGCTACACGCGCCACGTGCCCAGCGGCGAGCAGATGTCGATCTACGACGCGGCGATGAAGTACGCCGAGGACGATACGCCGCTGGTGGTGATCGCCGGCAAGGAGTACGGCACCGGCTCCTCACGTGACTGGGCGGCCAAGGGTACGCGTCTGCTTGGCGTGCGCGCCGTCATTACCGAGTCCTACGAACGTATCCACCGCTCCAACCTGATCGGCATGGGCGTGCTACCGCTGCAGTTCCCTGAAGGCGAGAGCCGCGAGACGCTGGGCCTGACCGGCGACGAAACCATCTCCATCGAGGGCCTGAAGGATCTCGCGCCGGGCAGCACGGTCAAGGTGACCATCGCGTCCGATAAGGGCGAGAAGAAAATCGACGCCCTGTGCCGCATCGATACCGCCAACGAGCTGGAGTACTACCGCCACGGCGGCATTCTCCACTACGTGCTGCGCAGCATGCTGTAAACCCGCCTCACGCGGTCAAGAAAGTAGCGAACGAAGCCCCACCGATCGGTGGGGCTTTTTCGTGCTCAGGCCAGGTAAGTTATTTTGTTTTTTGGCGCTGCGGTGCGTGTCTCGAGACGACACTGAACGGCCACGCCGAGCCGAACTTGCAGCAGGGTCCAAAAGAACGTGCCAGCCAGGGAGTAAGGCCTCGATGGAACGCCACGATCTTGCGGCTCGGCGCATCGATAACAGAGCGCGTGAGCAAGTCCGCTTCCAATAAAAAACACCCCGAAGGCTGAATTGGCATCCAGCTTTCGGGGTGCAGTTCATCGAAACGGGCTCGATGGCGACTTTCAAAGCGGCCGAGTTAGAACTCGCTCCATTCATCCGCCGTCGCAACAGGGCGAGAGCTCGTCTTTGGCTTGCGCGACGGGGCCGGTGGCAAAGAAGACTGCTGGGTGTCATTAACCAGGCTAGCCGTCGTGGCCGGGGTGGCAGAACCGTTGACCCGGAACGTGGCTATCAGCTCCGCCAAGTGCCTGGCCTGGCTCTCGAGCGAGGCAGCCGCGGCACTCGTCTGCTCGACGAGAGATGCGTTCTGCTGGGTCACTGAGTCCATTTGCGTCAGTGCCACATTGATCTGGTCGATACCACCATTTTGCTCACGCGTCGCGGTAGCGATTTCATTCATCAGTGCAGACACTTGGCGAATCGAATCCACGGTCTCGTTGATGGTCTGCCCGCTGCGCTCTGCCTGCTCAGCGCCGACTTCGATCTTGGACGTGGTGTCCTCGATCATGGTGCGGATCTCCTTGGCGGAATCAGCGCTCCGGCTGGCCAGCAACCGCACTTCGCTGGCGACCACCGCGAAGCCCCGCCCCTGCTCGCCGGCACGGGCCGCCTCTACGGAAGCATTCAGCGCCAGAATGTTGGTCTGGAACGTGATGGAATCGATGACGCCGATGATTTCCTGAATCTTACGGGAACTCGCCGCGATTTCACGCATGAGCTCCGCGGTGCGCTGGACTTCCTGCCCCCCTGTTTCGGCGGCCTGCGAGGCGCTGGAGGAGAGGCGATCGGCTTCAATGGCCGAATCGGTATTCTGGCGCACAGTGGACGCCATTTGCTCCATGCTCGAGGCCGTTTCCTGAAGCGCGGAGGCCTGCTCCTCGGTGCGCGTCGATAGGTTCTGACTGCCGCTGGCAATCTCGCCGGCACCGGTAAAGACGCTATCGCTACTGCTACGCAGGGACAGCACTAATTCGCGCAGCTTGACCTGCATGTTTTTCAGCGCACCGAACAGCTTGCCGATCTCGTTGGTTCCACGATTCTCGATCTCGGCTGTCAAGTCACCCTTGGCTATACGGTCAAAGTGATCGACGGCTTCCTGCAGAGGGTTCACGACGGTTCGAATCATCGCGATACGCACTAGCAGTGCGGCGACCAGCGCCAGGATGAGCAGCGCGATAGCCACGATTTCCACGATCAGGGACGACTGGGCATCATTTGCGATCAGCTCATCGCCACGTTCCTCGACATAGCCAACGAACGCACGGGACGCCTCGTCAAAAGCCGCGAACTTATCGTCGAGGCGTTGCTCTTCACGTCTGATCTCGTCCGGATCGCTGTTAGCCAGTAGTGGTTGCAACGTCTGCGGAACCAGCTCGGTATACGCGGCATTGATCGCATCGACATAGGGGTCGCGGCGGCTGTCTTCGCTCGTAGGGACCCGCTGGAACTCGGCGTAACGCTGCATCGCTCTATCCAGCCCATCCTGGGCCCGCTGCTGCATGGACAGGGCATCTTCGTCTTCTGCCTGCCGGCTGAGAGCAGCGGCTTTCTCTAGCATGATCCGTACGCTGAGCAGGTTGACCTGCGCGCGGTTCAGCGTATTGGTCTGCTCAATATTGATTTCTGATAGCTCATCTATCACGCCCGAGCTGATGCTGTTGGAGTAGAACCCTACTCCACTGATTGCTCCAATCATTGCCACCAGCACGGCTAGAGCCAGCGTCAAGCTTCTTCTGACTGATAGGTTCTTCATTTTCGCCTCGTCTCACCATGCATGCACGCAAGCGCCAATCGCATGCTTGAGTTATTCCTATCGGCATCAGTACTAGAAAAATAAGCCCCACCTCAAAATAATTCAGCATGCCTCGGATAGGCAGGCGCTGACTGCGCTCACACTGCCTACCACCTGCATTGCGCTGCTCGTCATGTCCGCTCCTTACAAAAACACCCCGAAGGCCGGACTGAATGTCCGACTTTCGGGGTGCAAACCCCCAGTGGCCTAACTTCTTGAGGGGTTCTACGTTATCAGATCGAGCGACGACGATACTGGCGGTAACGTGGATACCAGAAGTGCCCGTGGATCGCATCCCACAGGACTTCGTCGCTGGAGGAGAGCGCGACACCATCCGCCTGGGCCTGCTTGCCGACGGCGAAGGCGATCGCCTGGCTGATCTCGCGGATATCGCCCAGCGCCGGCAGCAGTGCGCCTTCGCCGGTCTTGACGATCGGCGCGCTATCGGCGAGCGCATTGGATGCCGCCATCAGCATATTGTCGGTGACGCGTGTCGCATTGGCAGCAATCACGCCGAGGCCGATGCCCGGGAAGATATAGGAGTTGTTGCACTGGGCGATGGGGATCGTGCGACCGTTGATCTCCACCGGCGGGAACGGACTGCCCGTCGCTACCATCGCCTGGCCGTCGGTCCATTCCAGCACGTCCTGCGGGACCGCCTCGACCTTGGAGGTGGGGTTGGAGAGCGGCATGACCAGAGGATTCTCGCAGTTGGTGTTGAGGGTCTTGATCACCTCTTCGGTGAACAGCCCGCGCTGGCCGGAGACGCCGATCAGGATCGTCGGCTTGACGTTGCGAATCACGTCGATCAACTGACGCGCAACGCCATCGAAGCCCAGCTCGGCAGGATCATGTGCCAGACGCTGCTGGAAACTGTGCAGCCCTGCCATGTCGGTGGTCAGCAGGCCGTCCTTGTCGACCATGAAGATCCGCTTGCGCGCTTCGGCTTCCGAGAGCCCTTCGCGGGTCATCGCGACCACGATCTGCTCGGCGATCCCGCAGCCGGCGGAGCCCGCGCCGGCAAAGGTGATCGTCTGCTCGCTGAGCTTGGCGTTCCTGGCCTTGCACGACGCCAGCAGCGTCGCCACGCAGACCGAGGCGGTGCCCTGGATATCATCGTTGAAGCAGCACAGCTCGTCGCGATAACGCTCCAGCAACGGCATGGCATTGGTCAGCGCGAAGTCCTCGAACTGCAGCAGCACGTTCGGCCAGCGGCGCTTGAGCGCCTCCATGAACAGCGTGATGAACTCCGCATATTCGTCCGGCGATACACGCTTGTGGCGCCAGCCCATGTACATCGGGTCATCGAGCAGCTTCTGATTGTTGGTCCCCACATCCAGCGTAATCGGCAGCGTATAGGCCGGGCTGATACCGCCACAGGCGGTGTAGAGCGACAGCTTGCCGATCGGAATGCCCATGCCGCCGATGCCCTGGTCGCCCAGGCCGAGGATGCGCTCGCCATCGGTCACGACGATCACCCGCACCTTGTCCTTTGTCGCGCTACGCAGGATGTCGTCCATGCGATGACGATCGGGATAGGAGATGAACAGGCCACGGTGGTTGCGATAGATGTTGGAAAACTCCTCGCACGCCTCCCCCACCGTCGGGGTGTAGATGATCGGCAGCATCTCTTCGAGATGTTCTTCCAGCAGGCGGAAGAACAGCGTCTCGTTGTCGTCCTGAATCGCCCGCAGATAGATGTGCTTGTCGAGGTTGTTCTGACATAGCGTGTACTGATGGTAGGCGCGCTCGAGCTGCTCTTCGATGCTCTCGACGTTCTGCGGCAACAGCCCCACCAGGTTGAACTCGATACGTTCTTCGTTGGTGAAGGCACTGCCCTTGTTGAGCAGCGGCGTTTCCAGCAGCGAAGGTCCAGCGTAAGGGATGTAAAGCGGGCGCTTGGCGTGATCGGACATGAATCGACTCTCGCGGTAACCAACGAATGAAACGCGCCTGTCGGACGGGCGAGCTCACCGGTCGTTGGTGCAGGCCCGATGGCGCATTGTCGTTATCGCCCATACGGCTGCCACGCAACCGTATGAACGCCGAGCCAGCTCGCGGCTGGTCAAGGGTCGACCAGTATGCCATCTGCCGCCGCCGATGGCATGTCCGCCAGGGAACCCCTGACCAAAAGACTACCCGCCAATGAAAAAGCCCCGCGCTGGCGGGGCTTTCGTCACGGCATCCGTGGACCGTCAGCAACTGGCCGCGACGGGCCTGGCCGGGCCGGGAAAGAACAGCGGGCGCAGCTTGACGCCGAACATGTTGCCGGCGAAAGCTGCCACCAGCCACAACCAGCCATGCAGGCTGCCGGACGCAATGCCGCTGAAGTAGGCGCCGATATTGCAGCCGAAGGCCAGGCGAGCACCGTAACCGAGGAATAGACCGCCGATCACCGCCGCCGCCACGGAACGCAGCGGAATGCGGAAATTGGGAGCAAAGCGGCCCGCCAGTGTCGCCGCCAACCCGGCGCCCAGAATGACGCCGACATTCATGACGGTAGTCACGTCGCTGAAGATACTGCTATCGAGAGACGCCGCACGCCCCGGATTCTGCCAGTATCCCCAGCCAGTGACGTCGCCGCCGACAGCCTGAAACACCTTGGCGCCCCACAGGGCGAACGCCGACGTGATTCCCCACGGGCGCCCGGCCAGCGACAGCGTCAGGAAGTTGAGCAACGCCAGGCCGATTGCCCCGGCCAGGATCGGCCACGGCCCGGTCAGCCAGCGTCCGGGCCCCGCGGATACCGACGGCGCCTGCTCCAGTTGGCCGTGACGCCGCTTCTCCATGGTGATGGTCAGCGCGGCAATGGCGGCAAACAGCACCAGGCTTGCAGTGATACCGCCCCCCGTACCGAAGAGATCGATCATCGAGGTCGGCTGGAAGGCCGGCAGACTCTGCCACCAGGCAAAATGCGCCGTGCCGATGACAGAACCGACGATGAAGAATAGCAGCGTGATGATCATCCGAGCGTTGCCGCCACCCACGGTGAACAGCGTTCCCGAGGCACAGCCACCGCCCAGTTGCATACCCACACCAAACAGAAAGGCGCCGACGATCACCGAAATACCGATCGGCGAGATGAACCCTTCGACTGGATGGCCAAACAACGTACCGGCTCCCAGCGCTGGAAAGAACAGCACCACGGCCAGCGCCAGCATCACCATCTGTGCTCTCAACCCACGGCCACGACGCTCGGTAATGAAGACCCGCCAGGCGGAAGTGAAGCCGAAGGATGCATGGTAGAGCACGATACCCAACGCGCCGCCAACCAGCATCAGCCAGCCCTGATTACCACCGTATGCCAGGCCAACGACCAGTGAACCCGCCACGAGCAATACCGCCGCGATCCACGCCTTGGGCGATAGCCGTCCAATCCCCGGAGGCGACGTACGCATTAGAGTCGTCATAAGCGAAGCCCCTTTTTAGACTAAAATCGAATGGGCAATACTTTAGTCTTTTAGTCGGGAATACGAAAACGACAAAAAAAGCTTTATCTAGACATGCTGGTTATATGAATGAAGGCAATCCATAGTCAAAAAAAGCCGGCCACTGAAGAATGGGCCGGCCTTGACCAATGGACGTCTGCTTACTGGAAACGTCCCAGTCCTACCGCGATCCGCAGCTTTTCCATTAACGCATTGGCTTCGGCTCTGGCACGCTCGGCGCCGTTCACCAGCACTTGCTCGATATAGCCTGGATCGTTCATCAAGGCCTCGTAGCGCTCCCGCGGTTCGCGCAGATGAGCATTCAAGTACTCGAAAACCTCGTTCTTGGCGTCGCCCCAACCGATGCCTTCCCCATAGCGCCGCCGCATGTCCAGGCTCTCTTCTTCCGTAGCGAAGGCAGAGTAGATCTGGAACAGCGTGCAGGTATCCGGATCCTTGGGTTCGCCCGGCTCCAGCGAGTTGGTCTTGATCTTGCGCACCAGCTTGAGCAGCTTCTTCTCGCTGGCGAACAGCGGGATGGTGTTGTCGTAACTCTTCGACATCTTGCGGCCGTCGAGACCACGCAGCACTTCGACCTTCTCGTCGACGATCGCCTCGGGCAGGGTGAAGTAATCGCCCTTGTAGATATGATTGAAGCGCCCCGCCATGTCGCGGGCCATCTCGATATGCTGAGTCTGGTCACGCCCCACCGGCACCTTGTGGGCGTTGAACATCAGAATATCGGCGGCCATCAGCACCGGATAGCCGAACAGTCCCATGGTGATGCCGCGATCGGCATCGCTCTGACCATCGGCCTCGTTGTCGGCCACCGCTGCCTTGTAGGCGTGTGCCCGGTTCATCAAGCCCTTGGCGCAGACGCAGGAGAGCAGCCAGGTCAGCTCGGGGATCTCGTGGATATCGGACTGGCGATAGAAGATCGCGTTGTCGGTATCCAGGCCCAGAGCCAGCCAGGTGGCGGCGATCTCTAGACGCGACTGCTGCACCCGCTGCGGATCCTGCGCCTTGATCAGCGCATGCAGGTCGGCAAGAAAGTAGTAGGACTGGACGTCGGGATTCTGGCTCTCGGCGATGGCCGGCTTGATCGCGCCGACATAGTTGCCCAGATGCGGCGTACCCGTGGTGGTGATACCGGTAAGAACGCGTCGCTTGCTCATGAACTCTTCGAATCGCTAGGGGAAAGTGGCAGTGCGGGCAGTTTACCTTGCCACCCTCCCCATAGCGAACACCCCGATCCGACGGTGAGCCCGTTCTCAGCCTTTCAGGATCTGCTCCGGCGACACCACCTCGAGTCCGAAAGCCTCGCCCACGGCGGCGTAGGTCACCTGGCCGGCATGGACATTGAGTCCACCCCGGAAATGGGCGTCGTCGGCGAGCGCCTGCTTCCAGCCCTTGTCGGCCAGTGCGATCACGAACGGCAGCGTCGCATTGGTCAGCGCCTGGGTCGACGTTCGTGCGACCGCACCGGGCATGTTGGCGACACAGTAGTGGACGATACCATCGACCACGTAGCTGGGCTCGGCATGGGTGGTCGGCTTGCTGGTCTCGAAGCAGCCGCCCTGGTCGATCGCCACGTCCACCAGTACGCTTCCCGGCTTCATGTCGGCGAGCATCGCGCGGGTGATCAGCTTGGGCGCGGCGGCACCGGGCACCAGCACTGCGCCGATGATCATGTCCGACTCGCGCACGGCCGTTTCCAGCGTCTCGGTGGTCGAATAGACCGTGCGGATCTGTCCCTGATAGCGATGATCGAGCACTTCCAGCCGCGGCAGGGACTTGTCGAGAATCGTCACCTCGGCACCCAGCCCCAGCGCCATCCGTGCAGCGTTTTCGCCGACCACGCCGCCGCCGATCACGGTCACCTTGGCCGGCGCCACGCCCGGTACGCCCGGCAGCAGAATACCGGCACCGCCCTGCGCTTTCTCCAGGCTGTGCGCACCCGCCTGTACGGCCATACGGCCGGCCACGCGACTCATCGGGGCCAGCAACGGCAAGCCACCCAGGCCGTCGGTGATGGTCTCGTAGGCAATGCAGGTCGCACCGCTGTCGATCAGACCGCGAGTCAGCCGCTCCTCGGCAGCCAGATGAAGATAGGTGAACAGCGTCTGCTCCGGGCGCAGCCGAGCGACCTCTTCCGCCTGGGGCTCCTTGACCTTGAGGATCAGATCGGTGGAAGCCCACAGCGCCTCGACGTCACCCAACATTTCGGCGCCCGCTTCCTGATAGGCCGAGTCCGGATAACCGGCCCCGATGCCCGCCTCCTTCTGAACCGAGACACGGTGCCCTCGTGCCACCAGTTCGCGTACGCCGCCCGGAGTCAGGGCGACGCGATATTCATGGTTCTTGATTTCCTTGGGAACGCCGATGTGCATGGTCATCTCCTCGATCGCTGGTTGTCATTGAAGGGATCGAGCGAATTACAGCACAACAGCAATAAAGGCGGGATAGGGGCAGAAAAAAGACGAACAAGACCTGAATGACGAACTCGTTTTGAAAGAAAATCTGGATTCACACCGATAGGCAGGAATATTTTCTACTCCGGCGCCACAGCCCCGCCATAGACCTCGACGAATCGCGGCGGCATCCGCTTGGGCCGCCCGCTGGAGAGTTGAATGCAGGCGAAACGCGTCTGTGCGCGAAGCAGCGTCCGTGCGCTGGCGACATGACATAGCTGAAACCGTCGCGTCAGCGTCAAGCGGCCGTCGCAAGCGACGAGCCAGGTGGCGAGCTGGAGCGGGTCGCCTTCGAAGGCAGGCGCCAGATAATCCAGTTCGTGACGATGGACGACCATGCCGCGATCGAGCGCTCGATAGTCGTCGAGACTCAGCCCGAGCTGGCGGGAGTGGGTCCAGCTGGCGCGCTCGATCCAGCGCAGATATTCGGCGTTGTTGACGTGACCGTAATGATCGATGCTCGATGCCTCGACCTGGATGTCGATCACGAACGGGCCGGGCAGATCCCATGTCATATGGACCTCCGAACTGTCAGCGGTAATTTCGACAATGTTTGGCGAGACTCGTGGCCGACCGGAAGCGATCCCGGAACGTCTCGCTTCCCCGAATAAACGTCTCGCTCCTTGAACGTCATGCCGGATCGTCGGCCGGGCGAGCTCGGCCACATTGCCAGCAACGATCGAAGACTCCTTCCAGCCGCTCACCGCAGCCGAGGCAATGCCACGGTGGCGCGACCACGGCCGGTCCGTCGAGTGCTTCCCTGACCAGTCGGCTCGCCTGCGCTTCGGCCTCGGCGGCCACCCAGACCTCCGCCTCGCACTGATCGGGCGGCAACTCTCCCGCCCCGCCAGCCAGGGTCATGTTGCGCAACGTGGCAGAGATACCGGCGCTCTCGATCACGTTACGAACATGACTGACCAACAAGACATTGGGATGACGGAATATACGGATCCAGTCGGCAGACATGTCAGCGGTATCGCTCCATTGCGATCCTCAATTGCGGAAGACCCGCACGCCTAGCGCTTTCAGGTAAGCCGTCTCGGGAATGGACGGGTGGATCGGGTGATCGCCCGCCTGACCGCCACGGTAGATGATCTGGCCGTGACGATCCTGATGACGCACCGCGCCACGCACGCACTCCACCAGGCGCTCCTCGTACAGATGCATGGAGCAGGACGCCGACATCAACAGTCCGTCACGCCCCAGCAGGCGCATAGCCTCGCGATTGAGGCGTGCGTAGGCGCGTTCGCCATTGGCCAGATCCTTGCGCTTCTTGATGAAGGCCGGCGGATCGAGCACGATCACATCGAACTTCTCTCCCTCGGCGCGCAGCGCGGTCATGGCTTCGAACACGTCGCCGTGGCCGACCGCTACCTGCTCGTGAAGTCCGTTGAGCGCGGCGTTCTCGGCAACCCGATCCAGCGCGACCTCGGAAGCGTCCACGCACAGCACCTCGCTGGCGCCATGCGCCGCGGCCTGCACGCCCCAGCCGCCGATATAGCTGAACAGATCCAGCACTCGCTTCCCGGCGACCAGGCCATTGAGCCAGGCGCGATTGGCGCGGTGATCGTAGAACCAGCCGGTCTTCTGGCCATCCAGCACCGGGGCGACGAAGCGCACGCCATTCTCTTCCAGCAGCACCTCGTCGGGCAGTTCGCCGTGAACCACCGCGACTTCGGACTCGAGCTGCTCCAGCCGCCGCCCGCTGGAATCGTTCTTGAACACGATGGCGCGGGGCGACAGCACCTTGTCCAGCGCCGCGATCACCTCGTCGCGTACCATTTCCATGCCGAGCGTATTGAGCTGAACCACGAGCACGTCATCGAACCGATCGACGATCAGCCCCGGCAGCAGATCGCCCTCGCCATGGATCAGCCGGTAGAACGGCTTGGCGAACAGGCGATCGCGCAGCGCCAGCGCCTGATTGAAGCGGTGCACCAGCAGCGAACGGTCCAGCCGGACATCGGCATCGCGGGAGACGACGCGGGCACAGATCAGCGAATGCGGATTGACGTAGGCGACACCCAGCGCCTTGCCATTGGCGGCCTCGATGGTCACCTGCGCGCCTGGCTCGAGCCCCTTGAGCGGCGTCGCCTGGATATCGATCTCGTTGGAGTAGAGCCACAGATGGCCCGCCTTCAGACGTCGATCAGCGTTCTTCTTGAGGCGCAGGGTCTGGGTCACGGTTGACTCCATGTGCAAGGCTCCATCGGCAAGGGAAATCAGGAAAAGCGTATTGAAGCAACGTTTCGAACGAGCGTCGCCGAACAGCAATCTCGGCGCATTCTAACCCGCATGCAGCCATTCATTGACCCGTCGGGGCGAAATCGTGCCTCGCCCCGGCCGGATCTCGCGTCCGATCGGGCAACGACCGTTCAGGTCTGGCAAAGGGTGCAGTAAACCGTGGCGCGCTGGCCGAGCACGATATGGCGCAACGCCATGCCGCAGTGACGACAGGGCTCGCCGGCTCGACCATAGACGTTGAGCCGCTGGGCAAAGTACCCCGGCTCGCCGGTCCCGCTGACGAAGTCCCGCAGCGTGGTACCACCTTGGGTAATCGCCGCCGCCAGCACCGTCTTGATCGCTTCGGCGAGACGCTCGAAACGCTCGAGCGAGACACGACCCGCCGCGCGGCGCGGATCGATGCCGGCCATGAACAGCGCCTCCGTGGCGTAGATATTGCCCACCCCCACGACCACGGCATTGTCCATGATGAAGGTCTTCATCGCCGCACGGCGGCCGCGAGACAGCCGATAGAGCCGTTGACCATCGAAATCCGGCGACAGCGGCTCCGGTCCCAGGCGGGAAAGCCGGGTATCCGTCGCGGCATCCCCTTTCAGCCAATCGACGAACCCGAAGCGGCGCGGGTCGTGATAGCGCAGGATATGGCCACCCTCGAAGACGAGATCGACATGATCGTGCTTCTTGGGCGGATCGCCGATACGCGCGATGCGCAGACTGCCGGACATCCCCAGATGCCACAGCAGGGTACGCCCGCCCAATGGCAGCAGCAGATACTTGGCGCGACGGGAGAGCTCACCGAACCTGGAACCGATCAACGTGGATTCCAGGTCGTCAGGCACCGGCACGCGCATGCGGCGCTGGCGCACGATGACCTCGACGATCTCTTGGCCTTCGACGTGAGGCGCGATACCGCGGCGGGTCGTTTCGACTTCGGGAAGCTCGGGCATACGTCGGACTCTCGCGATTCTTCCATCACAAACGAGAAAACCCGGTCGAGGACCGGGTTTTCCGTACTGTCATTTCAGTGCTGGCATTTCAGCACTATCAGAAAGCTAGATCACTTGATCTTGGCTTCCTTGTAGATGACGTGCTTGCGAACGACCGGATCGTACTTCTTGAATTCGAGCTTGTCCGGAGTGTTACGCTTGTTCTTTGCCGTGGTGTAGAAGTGGCCGGTACCGGCGCTGGACACCAACTTGATCTTGTCACGCATCTCTCGACTCCTTAAAGGCTAACGCCGCGCTTGCGAATGTCGCTGAGCACCGCTTCGATGCCCTTCTTGTCGATGATACGCATGCCCTTGGAGGACAGACGCAGCTTGACGAAACGCTTCTCGGATTCGACCCAGAAACGATGCGTATGCAGGTTCGGGACGAAACGACGACGTGTCTTGCGCTGTGAGTGCGAGACGTTATTACCAGTCACCGGACGCTTACCGGTAACCTGACAAACTTGGGACATGGAAGCCTCCGACCACTGGCGGGTTGGGTTGTTCGGTTTATCTCGGACACGCAGTTCGGGAAGAGCCCGTCCATTTCGATTCCCTCATGGAAATGGCGGGTATTCATTCGCTCGACTGCCATGGTCCAACGCCTTGATTCACTGGATCAATGCGCCGACTCAAAGGTGCCCCGATTCAAAGGGCGTACTTTATACCAGACGCCTCCGTTCTTCGCAACAATCGACGACAACTGCCGCCGTTCCAGCGAAGCGTTGGCCGATCGTTTCCGACAGGCCATCGAAGGGCGTCACCCCAGAACATGGCGCGGTATGTTACCCGAATCCGACACGCGTTCCCATCCGAATCTCGAAACACTGTCCATTCACTGCCCATTCCGCCAATCTGGCGCCGCGTCGCCTGCTCATAACCAGCCGCGCTCGGCGAACGAGATTACCTCGCCGTCGCCGATCACGAAATGATCCAGCACCCGAATATCGAACAGCCCCAGCGCCTCGCGCAGGCGTTCGGTGATCCGACGATCGGCATCGCTCGGCTCGGCCACGCCGGAAGGGTGATTGTGCGCAAAGATGACGGCACCGGCATTGTGCGCCAGCGCGCGCCGCGCGACTTCACGCGGGTAGACGGAGGCGCTATCCAGCGTGCCTTCGGACAGAATCTCGAAGCGGATCACGCGATGCTGCGTGTCCAGAAACAGGGCCGCGAACGCTTCATGATCGAGATGGCGCAGCTGTGCGCTCAGGAATCGACGCACCAGTGTCGGGGAAGTCAACGCCGCATCGCGCTCGAGCAGGCTGCCGAGATGACGACGCGACAGCTCCAGCGTCGCCTGAAGCTGCACGAACGTAGCCTCGCCCAGGCCATGCTCGGCACAGAATCGCTGGCGATCCGCTTCCAGCAGCTGACGCAGCCCGCCGAAGCTGCTCAACAGGTCACGCGCCAGATCCACCGCCGAGCGCCCCTTGACCCCGACCCGCAGGAAGATTGCCAGCAGCTCGGCATCGGAAAGTGCTGCGGACCCTAGCGTTAGAAGTTTCTCCCGTGGCCGCTCCCCTTCCGGCCAGTCGCGTATTGCCATGCCCCTTCCCGTCCATTCGCCGTGAATTATCAGAACCTCTGAATCAGGACATCGGCCAGCTCCGCCAAAACCTGACCGATTTTAACCAGCGATGAAACTCTACTCCCAAAGTCGAATCGTCAATTTCGGCAACTTGCTGCCCACATGAGTAGAACGTTTGACGCAGAACCCGGGCTATCCGCTGATCGGTCGGCTCAAGGGGCTGGCCGAGCTGCGCGGGGTGGAGTTCGCCGTCCAGCGTCTGTTGCCGCTGAGCACCGTCCACACCGAGGAGTCGTAAGCTACGCAATCCCCGGCGCCGGTGGTAAGGTGGATGCCTGCTTTTTCAGGACGTCGACCATGGTTTCACCACTCGGGCCGGGACTGGCCGGAACCCGCATTCTGCTCGGCATCAGCGCCGGTATCGCCGCCTACAAGAGCGCACATCTCGCCCGTCTGTTGAAGAAGACGGGCGCGGAGGTGCGCGTGGTGATGACCGAAGGCGCCCAGGCCTTCATCACGCCGTTGACCCTGCAGGCGCTCACCGGTGAGCCGGTGCGGACCTCGCTGCTGGATCCGGAAGCGGAGGCCGGCATGGGCCACATCGAGCTGGCGAAATGGGCGGACATCATCCTGATCGCGCCGGCCACCGCCGACCTGATGGCGCGCCTGGCCCACGGTCATGCCGACGACCTGCTGACGACACTGTGCCTCGCCACCGAAGCCCGCTGCCTGATGGCGCCCGCCATGAACCAGGCGATGTGGCGCCACCCGGCGACGCTGGCCAACGCCGACCGGCTCCGGGCGCTGGGCTGGGCCCTGCTGGGGCCGGATGCCGGCGATCAGGCCTGCGGCGATGTCGGCCTGGGTCGCATGCTGGAGCCGGAAACCATTCTCGCCCAGCTGCTGAGCGAGCTCGAAACGGCCCGCGACGAGTCGCCCGAGGCGATGCCCCTGCATCGGGATCTGGCCGGCAAGCGCGTTGTGATCACCGCCGGCCCCACTCGCGAGGCGCTGGACCCAGTGCGTTATCTCTCCAACCACAGCTCCGGCAAGATGGGCTACGCGCTGGCCGCGGCCTGCGCCGAGCGCGGCGCCAGCGTCAGCCTGGTCAGCGGCCCGGTGACGCTCACGACGCCTCCCGGTGTCGAGCGGATCGATGTGACCTCGGCCACGGAGATGCTCGCCGCCGTCGAGTCCCGGCTGCCTTGCGACCTGTTCATCGGCTGTGCTGCCGTGGCGGACTATCGCGCTGCGTCCATCAGCGAACACAAGTTGAAGAAAGCGAACGACGACAGTGGCCTGACCCTCGAACTGGTGCGCAACCCGGACATCGTCGCCACGATCGCCGGCCGTGACGACCGCCCGTTCACGGTCGGTTTCGCCGCCGAGACGCAGACGCTGGAGACCCACGCCGGCAGCAAGCTCGAGCGCAAGCGGCTGGATCTGATCGTCGCTAACGATGTCTCCCGAGAGGGCATCGGCTTCGGCAGCGACGACAACGCCGTCACACTGCTCTGGAAGGCGCAGGACCAGACGCAGCGTCATTCGCTGCCGGTTCAGCCCAAGGCCGCGCTGGCAGGCGCGATCATCGACCATATCGTCTCCCGACTGCCCTAACGGGCGTCGGCATCCGGTTCGCGTTCGAGCAATGGTAAGCTAGGCCGCTCTCTGGCCTTTCATTTCATGCTCTTTCAGGAAGTCACTTTCATGTCATCCAGCACTCCGTCCACGGCGCCCTCATCGACAACGACAATCAGGCCGAAGCTTTCGGTCAAGGTTCTCGATGAACGCGTGCACGACTATCCGCTGCCGCACTACGCCACCACCGGCAGTGCCGGCATGGATCTGCGCGCGCTGCTCGACGAAGCGCTGACCCTCGCGCCCGGAGACAGCGCGCTGGTACGCACCGGCCTGGCCATCCACATCGGCGATCCGGGGCTGGCCGGCGTAGTGCTGCCTCGCTCCGGGCTCGGTCACAAGCACGGCATCGTGCTGGGTAACCTGGTCGGACTGATCGATTCCGACTATCAGGGCGAGTTGATGATCTCGGTGTGGAATCGTGGCCAGGATACCTTCGTGCTCGAGCCGGGCGAACGACTGGCGCAGTACGTGCTGGTGCCGGTGGTCCAGGCCGAGCTCGAGATCGTCGAAGATTTCGTCGCTACCGAACGGGCGGGCGGCGGATTCGGCCACTCTGGTCGAAAATGAAGGGCCGAAATGCAGGATCGAGAATAAAGAGTCGACAACAACGCGCCGGCAATGATCGCCGAACGCCCACTGGTCTCGGTCAATCGAGCTCTCTTCAAGGAAATGTCGCGTGGCGCTAAGCGCAACCATCTATAAAGCGAAACTCAACGTCAGCGATCTGGATCGCCATTACTATGGCGATCACGCGTTGACCGTGGCCTGCCACCCTTCCGAGACGGCGACGCGACTGATGGTGCGGCTGCTGGCGTTCATCGCCAATGCACATGCCACCAGCGCCGACAACGATCTCGCCATGACTCGCGGACTGAGTACCGACGACGAGCCGGATCTGTGGCTCAAGGCGCCGGACGGCCGCATCCTTTCGTGGATAGAATTGGGTGAACCGTCGCTGAAGCGCATCAAGCAGGGGCTCTCCCGAGCCGAACGCGTGCTGGTCTATCCCTACGCCCCACGCAGCGCGACACAGTGGTGGAAAAAGCTGGAGAGCGATATCCGGGCACAGCCGCGGGTCGAGGTCTGGAATCTGCCGGCAGAGCCGCTGGCGGCGCTGACCGCCCTCGTCGACCGCAACCTGAGCCTGGGCGCCACGCTGATGGAAGGCCAGTGGCTGATCACCGACGGACAGGCGTCGGTGGAACTCGAATTCGAACGGTGGGCGTGACGCCGACCGGATGTGAGCAATGACAAGGACATGCCGATGAACGACCAATCCGGTGCCAACGTACCCGCCTCGATCTTTCGGGCCTACGATATTCGCGGCGTCGTCGACGACACGCTGACCGAGGAAACGGTCGAGTGGATCGGCCGTGCGGTAGGCAGCGAAGCCGCTGCCCGCGGCCAGCAGTGCGTGATCGTTGCCCGTGACGGCCGCCATTCCGGCCCCCGCCTGCAAGCGGCGCTGATCCGCGGCCTGCGCGCGTCCGGTCGCGATGTGATCGATATCGGCCGCGTGCCGACGCCGGTGCTCTACTTCGCCACCGCCACGCTCGATGAAAGCCGCAGCGGCGTGATGGTGACCGGCAGCCACAATCCGCCGGACTACAACGGCTTCAAGATCGTGCTGGACGGCGTCGCGATCTCCGGCGAGGCGATTACCGGGCTGCTCGAGCGCATCCGCAGCGGCGACCTCAGCGAAGGCGACGGTACGCTGACTCAGATCGATGTCGGCGAAGCTTATCTCCAGCGCATTCTGGGTGACGTGTCGCTCGACCAGAGCCAGCGCGGGCGCCCGCTCAAGGTAGTGGTGGATTGCGGCAACGGCGTCGCCGGCGAACTGGGACCCAGGCTGATCGAAGCGCTGGGAGCGGAAACCATTCCTCTGTTTGCCGAGATCGACGGAGACTTCCCCAACCATCATCCCGATCCCGGCAAGCCGGAGAACCTGGTCGACCTGATCGCCAAGGTCAAGGAGACCGGCGCCGATATCGGGCTGGCCTTCGACGGCGACGGCGATCGCCTGGGCGTGGTCACGCCCTCGGGGGAGATGATCTACCCGGACCGGTTGCTGATGGCGTTCGCCACCGACCTGCTCGAGCGCGATCCTGGCGCCCGTATCGTCTTCGACATCAAGTGCACCGGCAATCTGGCCCAGATCATCGAACGGGCCGGCGGCGAGCCCGAGATGTGGCGCACCGGTCACTCGCTGATCAAGGCGCGGATGAAGGAAACCGGCGCACAGCTGGGTGGTGAGATGAGTGGCCATATCTTCTTCGCCGAGCGCTGGTATGGCTTCGACGACGGGCTCTACTCGGCCGCCCGGCTGCTGGAGATCCTGTCGCGCCAGTCGGTCGACGCCGATCGCTATTTCAGCACGTTCCCGCAGGATGTCAGCACGCCGGAACTGAACGCGGCAGTCACCGACGAGGAGAAGTTCGCGATCGTCGAGCGGCTGGCCGAGAGCGGCGACTTCGGTCAGGATGGCATCAAGACGATGCTGGACGGCATCCGGGTCGATTATCCCGATGGCTGGGGCCTGTGCCGCGCCTCCAACACCACGCCGATGCTGGTGCTGCGCTTCGAGGGCAAGAACCAGGCGGCGTTGACACGCATCCAGCAACGGTTCGGTGCCGCGCTGCACGCGGTGGCGCCGGAAGTGGAACTGCCGTTTTAACCCTGCGTCACGACACCCTCGTGTCGCTGGCGGCACGTGTCATCGATAACGCAGCAGACAAGACCGTCCCGTGTACGGGCCATCGCCTCGGCGGGAAAGCGCCATCAGCGGCGCGCAGATAGTGGAGACATGACGCCTCATGAATGAAAGCCCACGCGACCCACGCCAGGTGGTCGAGATCCTGTCCGAGGCGCTGCCTTACATCCAGCGCTATTCCGGCAAGACCGTCGTGGTCAAGTATGGCGGCAACGCCATGACCGAAGACAAGCTGATCGACTCCTTCGCTCGCGACATGGTGCTGATGAAGGAAGTCGGCATCAATCCGGTCGTGGTCCACGGCGGCGGCCCGCAAATCGGTCAGCTACTGGCGCGGCTAAACATCGAGTCTCGCTTCGTCAACGGCATGCGCGTCACCGATGCGGAAACCATGGACGTGGTGGAAATGGTGCTGGGCGGGCTGGTCAACAAGAACATCGTGACCCAGATCAACCAGTGCGGCGGCAAGGCGATCGGCCTGACCGGCAAGGACAACGCGCAGATTCTGGCTCGTCAGCTCAAGGTGGAGCATCGCACGCCGGAGATGACGGCGTCCGAGATCATCGATATCGGTCACGTCGGCGAAGTGGAGCACATCTCCACCGACCTGATCGAGATGCTGGCCGAACGCGACTTCATCCCCGTCATCGCGCCGATCGGCGTCGATCGTGAAGGAAACAGCTACAACATCAATGCCGACCTGGTGGCAGGCAAGGTCGCCGAAGCGCTGAAGGCCGAGAAGCTGATGCTGTTGACCAACGTCGCCGGCCTGCAGGATGCCGAAGGCAAGGTGATGACCGGACTCTCCACCGAACAGGTCGATGCCCTGATCGCCGACGGCACGATCTACGGCGGCATGCTGCCGAAGATTCGCTGCGCGCTGGACGCCGTCAAGGGCGGTGTCGGCAGCGCCGTCATCGTCGATGGCCGCGTGGTGCACTCCACGCTGCTGGAGATCTTTACCGATGCCGGGGTCGGCACCCAGATCACCGACCATCGTGACTGATTCGCGCTACTCTGATTTCAATCACTGCGGGCCTGGAAGGCCCGCCCCGACCGCCGAACGGAAGACAGGCCGTCCGGGCCGCTCCAGGAGGGAGCTTCGACAACACGACCGATAAGAACCGTCATGACGCAGGCAACCCCACAGCTTTCCCGCCGTGAACAGATCCTTCAGGCACTCGCGTTGATGCTCGAGGAGGACAGCGGCAAACGCATCACCACCGCCGCGCTGGCCCGCCAGGTCGGCGTCAGCGAAGCGGCGCTCTATCGCCATTTTCCCAGCAAGGCGCGCATGTTCGAAGGGCTGATCGAATTCATCGAAGCCAGCCTGTTCGAACGCATCCGGCGCATCCTGGACGACGAGCCCTCGGCGCTCGCTCGCTGCGAGACGATCGTCCAGCTCGTGCTGGCCTTCGCCGAGAAGAACCCCGGCCTCAGCCGGCTGATGGACGGCGATGTGCTCACGGGCGAGACAGCGCGTCTGCGCACTCGCATGTCCCAGCTGTTCGAGCGTCTGGAGACCCAGTTCAAGCAGGTTCTGCGCGAGGCGGAGCTGCGCGAGGGCTTGCGTCCCCAGTTGCCGGTGCCGGCGGCGGCCAACCTGTTGTCGGCCTTCGTGGAGGGCCGGATCAGTCAGTACGTGCGCAGCGACTTCCGCCACCGCCCCACGTCACACTGGAACGATCAGTGGCGACTGCTGGGCGACGGATTGCTGACCGTATCGCCACAGGCCGCCTCGATCTAACCCCTGCGGCAAGCCATTTCGCCCCAACGCAAAAAGCCCGGCTGATGCCGGGCTTTTCGTATCGTCCTTTCGTATCGTTCATCGGTCATCGGTCATCGCCGACCGCCTCGCGCCATGAGCGAGTATCTTCAGCCAGCCATCACGCGGCGATCGCGTCACCCAGCTGCTGCTTGATCTTCTTCATCGCGTTCTTCTCGAGCTGGCGAATGCGCTCGGCCGACACGCCGTAGACATCGGCCAGCTCATGGAGCGTGGACTTGTGCTCGGAAAGCCAGCGACGCTGCAGAATGTCGCGAGAACGCTCGTCCAGCTCGCCAAGCGCCTCTCGCAGACGCCGTGTATAGTCGGCTTCCCAGTCATCCGCTTCGAGCTGCGCGGCAGGATCGAAGCTGTGATCCTCCAGGTACTGCGCCGGCGCCTGATAGCCCTGCTCTTCCTCTTCACCGGGGCTGGCATCGTAGCCCGCGTCATAGGAAGACAGACGACCTTCCATCTCGCGCACGACCTTCGGCTTGACGTCGAGATCCTTGGCGATCGCATCGACCTCGTCGTTGCTCAACCACGCCAGCCGCTTCTTGGCACTACGCAGGTTGAAGAACAGCTTACGCTGCGCCTTGGTCGTGGCGATCTTGACGATGCGCCAGTTGCGCAACACGTATTCGTGGATCTCGGCCTTGATCCAGTGAACTGCGAAAGAGACCAGACGAACGCCCTGGTACGGGTCGAAACGCTTGACCGCCTTCATCAGCCCGACGTTGCCTTCCTGGATCAGGTCGGCCTGGGGCAATCCATAACCGGAGTAGCTTCGCGCGATATGCACGACGAAACGCAGGTGCGACATGATCAGCCGGCGGGCCGATTCGAGGTCGTCCTCTTCGTAAAGACGCACGCCCAGGTCATGCTCTTCTTCCGCCGTCAGAACGGGGATGCCGTTGACGGCCTGAATGTAACCGTTGAGATCGTGACCCGGGGAAAGGTTCCCAATGGATTGAAGACTGGTGCTCATGTGCGTTGTCTCCATGCTAGGCGGCGTGTCGGAGCGAAGAGCCGGTATTGGCTCGATCCGCCTGGAACACGTCGCGACAGGTTGTTCTGCCTGTCTACGAGAGTGCCTGATGAGACTCTCAGTGTAGACAAAAGTTCAATAACCACGCCAACTTCAACGGGCCTGAAATCGGCCATTCGCTGGGCTGACCGATAATACGATGAATGGCGGCGAATGGCATCATGGCCGCATCTCGACACCGTTGACGACTTTTCGAAACCGCTGGTTAGCCTAGCGTGGCTTGATGTCCGATAGATGACGCCCCACGGCAAGCCATGCTCCCAACCAGCCCAACAGTGTACTAAAAAGCAGCAGAAAAACCGAATTCCTGCCACCCAGCGACGGCAGCGCGAAGTGGGCGCCGTAGCTTTCCGCCAGCGCCGCGACCGGCGACGCCAGCCAGTTCCCGCCAAGCATGAGAATCACCAGCGCCAGAACACCTCCGCCCAGCCCATACCAGGCGCCACTGTAGAGAAACGGGCGCCTCACGAAAGCATGCGTCGCACCGATCAGCGTCACGACCTCGATTTCCTGACGCCGACTCTCCACGGCCAGCCGTATCGTGTTGCCGACCACCAGCAGCACGCCCAGGCCAAACAGCAGCGCCAGCGCCAGCGCGACGCGCTGCCCCAAGTCCGCCAGCTGTTGCAGCCGGTCCAGCCAGGCCAGATCCAGCCGGACTTCATCGACTCCCTCGATCGTCTGCAGACGCTGGCTCAGCGACTGTACGGCAGCGGGCGCGGTATCGTCCGGTGTGACCACGACGCTGGCCGGCAGCGGGTTGGCGTCGAGCTGGGAGAGCGCATCGTCGACGCCCAGTGTCTGCTGGAACGCCGCCAGCCCCTCGGCCGCCGTCACCAAGCGCGCGCCGGCCACGCCGGGCTGCCCGCCGACCTCGGCGGCCAGATCCATCGCCTCGGACTCATCGATATCCGCCTGGAAGTAGACCGTCAGCGTGGCGCTTTCGTCGAGCTCGGCATCGAGCAGCCGGGCGCTGTCCAGCACCAGCCACAGACCGGCCGGCAGAATCAGTGCAATGGCGATCGCCAGCATGGTCAACAGCGTCGAGATCGGGCGCCTGATCAACCGTAACGCGCTGTCGCCCATCATCGCGCGGTGATGGCGCATCCAGGCGCGACCGCCGCCCCCAGCTCGGCGTTGCGGCTTCTGCGCTCCGCGCCGCCCTTCGACACGACGCTCGGCGGAGGGTCGACGCTCGCTCATGCCGCCTCCTCGTCGCCGATGAGCCTGCCATCCCGCAGCTTCAGCACCCGATGGCGCAGGCGAGCGATCAAGGCCAGATCGTGGCTCGCCACCAGGACCGTGGTGCCGATACGGTTGAAGTCTTCGAACAGCCGCATGATGTCGGCGGAGAGCTGGGGGTCGAGATTACCGGTCGGCTCGTCGGCCAGCAGCAGCGCCGGCTTGTTGACCACGGCTCGAGCAATGCCCACGCGCTGCTGCTCGCCGGTGGAAAGCTCGATCGGCAGGGCCCGCTCACGATGCAGAAGCCCGACCTTGTCGAGCGCGGCGCGCACGCGTCGCGCGGCATCGCCTGGCTCGACGCCCTGTATCGTCAACGGTAATGCCACGTTGGCGAAGATGTCCCGATCGAACAGCAGTTGGTGATCCTGGAAGACCACGCCGATCTGGCGGCGATAGTAGGGAACCTGACTGATATGCAGTTGATCGAGGTCGTGACCGGCGACCAGCACCCGGCCACGTGAAGGGCGTTCGAGACGCATGATCAAGCGCAGCAGCGAGCTCTTGCCGGCACCGGAGTGGCCGGTCAGGAACAGCATCTCGCCCCGCTCGACGCGAAAGTTGATATCGGCGAGTGCCTCGAAGCGTCCGCCGTAGCGCTTACCAACGTGCTCGAAGGCAATCATGAATCGGCATCGCCGTCCCGACCGAACAGCGCCTTGACGAAGGTCTGCGCATCGAACGGGCGCAAGTCCTCAAGCGACTCCCCGACCCCGATAAAGCGGATCGGTGTCCCCATCTTCTTGGCCAGAGCAAAGATGATGCCCCCCTTGGCGGTGCCATCGAGCTTGGTCAAGGTGATCCCGGTGATCGGAATGGCTTCATCGAAGGTGGTCGCCTGGGAGATCGCGTTCTGCCCCGTCCCCGCATCGAGCACCAGCATCACCTCATGCGGCGCGCTGGCGTCGAGCTTGGCCATGACACGCTGCACCTTCTTGAGCTCTTCCATCAGATGGCTCTTGTTGTGCAGCCGGCCAGCAGTGTCGGCGATCAGCACGTCGACCTTGCGCGCCCGGGCCGCAGCGACGGCATCGTAGATGACCGAGGCGCTGTCGGCACCGGTGTGCTGGGCGATCACCGGAACTCGGTTGCGATCGCCCCAGACCTTGAGCTGCTCGACCGCGGCGGCACGGAAGGTGTCGCCGGCTGCCAGCATCACGCTACGGCCTTCGTTCTGGAAACGCTGGGTGAGCTTGCCGATGGTCGTGGTCTTGCCGACTCCGTTGACGCCCACCATCAGGATCACGAACGGGCCCTCGCCCTTCGGCGGCAATTGCAACTGCTGGGAGACCGGTTCGAGCAGCGCTGCCAGCTCTTCCTGAAGCGCACGATAGAGCGCATCGGCGTCGGCCAGCTCCTTGCGCGAGACTCGCCCCGTCAGCCGCTCGATGATCTCGGTGGTCGCCTCGATCCCCACGTCGGCCAGCAGCAGTTGGGTCTCGAGGTCCTCCATCAGCTCGTCGTCGATCTGCTTCTTGCCCAGCAACAGATCGGCGATGCCGTCGGTCAGGTTCGCGCGAGTGCGCCCCAGGCCGGCACGAACGCGCGCCAGCCAGCCGCCCTTGGGCTTCTCTTTGGGGGCCGGTGCGGATGCCGATGATACGGCTGCAGGCGGCTCGGGTTCGGGTTCGGGCTCGGGCTCGGGCTCGGGCATCGAAGCGGGCTCCGGCGCCGGCGTCACGTCCCTCGCCAGATCGGTCGCGCGCGTTCCCTCGGCCTGGTCTTCCTGCAAGGCCGACTGCGGCGACTCCTGCGACAGCGGCTCGCTGAGCGCTTCCCTGGCGGCCGTTTCCTCGAGCGAAGAGGGCTCGTAATCCACGGTGGCCGGACGCTCGGGATCCTCGGCCTGGACGGAAGGCTCATCGGGCGTGACGGTGCCCGACACCGAGGCACGCTCGCCATCCTCGTCGACAGCCGTTTCATCCCGGTCGGCACTTACCTCGCCAGAGGCCTCGTCACCCTGCGTGGTCGCCGGGTTCGGCTCCTCCCGAGGCGTGTCGTCGCCCGGCTCGTCCTCGCCGCGCTCCGCTGCCGCCCTGGCCTCGGCTTCCTCGGCCTCACGCCGGCGGGCTTCCTCTTCCTGCTGCTGCTTTTTACGACTCTTGAATAGTCCGAACATGGATGGCTTCACTGATGAAAAAGCCGTGCTTGCGTCGCTGAATCAGCGCCGATCATCACGGCTTCGGAGAATATCGATAACCAGGGTCTGTCGCCGCTTCAGCGCGAACCGCGTTGCTGCGCCAAATGGTGTCAGGCCAGGCGCGGGATGCAGAGAAGGATGGTTCCCTTGTCCAGTCCCGCAACGCCGCATGACGCCATTTGCCGCGCAACCCGAAGGGCCGGGCCAGTTTTGCACGGTGCTGCGTTATTCGTCATTCATTTGGAATGACCAAACTACGCTCCTCACGCCTTGCCCCGCACAAAAACTGGCTCCGGCGCGGCCGTGCATGAAACGGCGACAGACCCTGCGCCTCATCCTATCACCGCGAGGGTTGCGGGGGTACAATTGCCCGCCATGAATCGACGTCGTTCCCGTCGGGCCGCCAACGGCGCTCGCAATCACGCTCACAGCCCTCGAGGCCACGCCAATGACGCCCGCGCTCCTCAGGGCGCCCGGCAGTCCGCGCATCATGGCAGCGGCCAACTTCGCCTAATCGGAGGCGATTTCCGCCGCCGCAAGTTGCCGATCCCCGAGAGTCCGGGCCTGCGCCCGACACCGGACCGGGTTCGCGAAACCCTGTTCAACTGGCTGGCCTTCGACATCGCCGGCCGGCGCGTGCTGGATCTCTATGCCGGCACCGGTGCGCTGGGGCTGGAAGCGCTGTCGCGCGGCGCGGCGCAGGCCATGTTCGTCGAGTCGACCGCTCACGTGGCCGCTGCGCTGGAGGCAAACATCGCCATGCTGGGAGCCGCGGGCCAGGTGCATCGAACTGATGTGGAACGGTTTCTGGCGGGCACGCCTGCCGCGTTCGATATCGTCTTTCTCGACCCGCCGTTTCGCCAAGGGCTCGCGCAGCCTACGTGCCAAGCGCTCGATTCGGGGGGCTGGCTCGCGCCCGGGGCCACAATCTACGTCGAGACGGAGCACGAGCTTGACTGGCAAGCACCGGGGCACTGGCAACTGCACCGCGACATCGTCGCCGGAGACAGCCATGGCCGGCTGTTCAGACGTCAGCCAACGGCCAAATAACGTCGCCGCTTCGAGACGCTTGTCGTCGGCCCTGACGCCACGTACGCTGGCGCCCATCAGGTCACCAGTGTTTTTACGGTCATCGACGTTCGAGACCACAGCCACGAACTTTCAAGGCCCAAAACTTTCAAGGAGAGAGTGCAGATGAACGGGGAAATCTTCGCCAAGCTGGAACAGAAGATCCAGGATGCCGTCGACAGCATCGAAATGCTGAAAATGGAGAACGAAGAGCTCAAGGCAGAGAATGCTCGCTTCCAGCAGGAGCGCGAAGAGTGGGAACAGCGTCTCGGCGGCCTGCTGGACAAGCTGCAGCCACTGGATAGCGCTGGCGCCAGCGACAGCGCCAACCAGAACGGCTGAAGCGAATCGATGGGGCGGGGCATCACCGCCTGCCCCGTCGAGCCACCTGCCCCGCCGCACAGCCTGAGTTTCCCGCCTATCCAGCCTCCGATCCTGCTCTCGCCTCTGAAGCTGCCACAACGGTAACGCGCTACCGGCGAGACTTCACACGAGCTCCCGTGACATCAGCACTGCATCCTCACTGCCGCCGTCATCGCGACGATAGTAGCCACGCCGCTGGCCGTCGACCGCGAATCCGGCACTCTCGTAGAGCCGCCGGGCCGCGACATTGGACGCGCGAAGCTCCAGCAGCAGGCGTTCGACTCCCCGTTCGATGGCACACTGCGTGATCCACCCCAGCAGTTCACGCGCCAGCCCGTGGCGTCTGTCACTCGGCCGAACACAGATCGACTGCAGCTCGGCATCGAAAGGCAGATAAGCCAGGACGGCAGCCGCTCGCAGTTCGACACCTTCCACTGCCCAGATTCCCCAGACGTCGAAGTCGTCGTCGACCAGCGCCGCGCTCAGCAGCGCTTCCGACCAGGCATCATCGTTGGCCTGACGCTCGAATGCCATCAATGCCGGCAGGTTCTCGATCCCGAGCCGAACCGGGGCCGTGCCGACCGGTGAACTCCTGGTTTTGCAAACGTTGATCGACATGGAAAGCGCTACTCGAGGAAAGCATTTGACGTCGACGCGTCGGCCATCGGTAGACGCCGATCACTTCGGCGCGGCAGGGCCTTGCCGCCAGGCTTGCCCCATCGACTGCAACAGCGGCCAGCATTCTCGCTTGGCCTTGGCGGAGGTCAGCAAATCGTCGGGGTGAGGCAGCGCGTGGCAGACCCAGCCGACCTCGTTCGCCGGATCGCTCAGCAGCGGCGACCAGACCTCGTCGCCGACGACGATGGCGCCATCGATGTGCATACCATGGCGCCGCGCCTGCCCGGCGCAGAATACCTGAATGCCCTCGCGGGCCTCGTCGACCGGGTCACTGGCCGGCGCATCCATCAGCGGCCAGGTCAGGTTCGATAATGGCGCGCCGTTGGCGGGAATGCCGACGCTTTTCAACATCTGCCCGAGCAGCGTCTGCCCGGCGGCAGAAAGTGGCCGTTCGCCGGGCAGCAACAGCCACCAGCGTTCGTCAATGACGGACAACGACAGCGTGAAACGCAGCGGTTCGGTCGGCACCTGATCGGCGGACTGGACAGCATCGTCCGTCCGGGCCTCTTCCGCCGGCCGGGAGGCAGGCGCCTGGCGAGATGTGGACTCGGAGTTCGACGCTGGCGAGCGGGACTCCTTGACGCCTTCGCCCGTGGCGCCGTCGAGCAGGGCTCGGGCTCGCGACAGCGGCGCGACGGTCGGCTGTGCAGGCGCCGATTCTGCCGCGGGGCGATCACGCTCGACCTCGACCGGCCGAGCCGGCGTTTCCAGCAGTGCCTGCAGCCGTTGCCCCGGCGCGGGCTTCTCCGGTGAGGGAGCAGTTTCCCACTCGACCTGCTCGGTCGGCCTGGCATTGACGAAGCGGTACCGCGAGGTCCAGGTGGTGATACCCATGGCTTCGAGGTACTGAAGGCGTTGAGGATCGCCGATCACCGCCCGCCACCACCACGACAGTTGGGCGAGTCAGGACTCGCTTCACCGCGCGCCGACCACTGCTGCGGCGTGTAGAGATGCAGCGCCAGCGCGTGCACGGGCCCCGCGAGCTCGTCCGCCAGCAAGCTGTAGATCAGCTGATGCCGCTTGACGGGCATCAGCCCCGCGAACCGATCGGAGACCAGCGTCACCTTGAAGTGAGTTTCCGAATCCGGTGGCACATGGTGCATGTGGCTCTCGTTCTCGACCGCCATCTGGACCGGCTCGAGCGTCGCGAGTTTCTCTTCGATACGTGCCTGAACACTCATGACAGTTCCTCCTGTGCCAACCGAATCATTGTAACGTCTCACCGGCCCATCGAGCGACGACCGGGAAATGGGCTCGGCCACCAGAGGCGAAGCTCAGCGCCGTCGTCCCTTGGCGGCCATCGGCGTGCGATAGAGGCTCAGTGCCAGCGCAATCATGACAGATACGCTCCCCACCCACAGCGATAGCGTCAACGATCCGAACGAAAGGCCGAGAATCAGCCCGACCAGCGCCGTTCCCAGCGACTGCCCGAAGGTACGCACCGAGGCCAGCACGCCGGAGGCGTTGGCGCTCAGCTCCACCGATACGCTGCCGATCATCTCGCGATTGTTCGGCGCCTGGAACAGCCCGTACCCCACGCCGCACAGCGCGGTTCGCCAGATCACGTCGAGGTAGCTCGAGTCGGCGTCCAGCCCGGTCAGTGCCAGCATGCCCAGCAGGAAAAGGCCCAGCCCGGTCGAACTGATCAGTGCCGGGTTACCCTTGTCCGCCAGACGCCCCGCCAGCGGCCCGATGACCATGATCACCAGCGGCCAGGGCGTGAACAGTACCGCCGACATGATCGGCGACACGCCCATGACGGTCTGGTAGAGGAACGGCAGCCCCACGAAAGCCACGCCTTGGGCCAGAAACGCAAACATCGACACGACCGCGGCAAACGAGAAGCGCGGTTCGGCGAACAGTGCCAACGGCACCAGCGGCCTGACGGCGTGACGTTGGCGGTAGACGAACCCCAGCAGACAGGCCACGCTGAGCGCCAGCGTCGATAGCGCCAGCACGCCGCCATTGCCATGGCCGAACTGATCCAGAGCAAAAACGCTGCCACTGAGCATGACGATCGACATCAACGCGCCCCAGATATCGATCCGTCCGGGGATGGGCGCTTCCCTCGGCAGCGCGCGCACACCCAGCGTCAGCGCCAGCAGCCCGATCGGCACGTTGATGGCGAACAGCCACGGCCAGCTCGCCACGTGCAGGATCACACCACCCAGCGACGGCCCCGCGGCGATGCCGAACGCCACCGTCAGCGCGCTCAGGCCTATTGCCGACCCCAACAGCCGGGTGGGAAAGATGATGCGATAGAGCGACGGCCCGATGCTCAGCATCGCGGCGGCACCGACCGCCTGCAGGCCTCGCATCGCGAGCAGGAACTCGAACGAGCGCGCCAGCGCACAGCCCAGCGACGCCACGGTGAAGACCAGCAGGCCACCGATATAGAGCCGGTGGCGCCCCACCCGACGGCTCACCGCGGCAAAGGTCAGCAGCAAGGCGGCGGTCACCAGTTGGTAGACGTTGGCGATCCAGATCGACTCGGAACCGCTGATCGACAGTTCCTGGGCCAGGGTGGGAAGGGCGATATTGACGATGCCGTTGTCCAGCACCGCCATCTGGGTACCGGTAATCATCGCCAGTAGCGCCAGCTTGCGTTCGCGCCCGGGTAGGCCGTCGTCCCCCGGGCGCTCCTCGAACAGGCGCTTCAGCATGTCTTCGGGTAGCGGCAGGCACCGCCGTCAGGCAACATCCGACCCATCACTCCTCGTCGGTCTCCATCAGCAGTTCGTCGTCGACCTCGGACGTTTCCAGCGCGGCCTCGTCATCGAGATCCACCGCCAGATAGCTGTGTTCGAGGGTGAGGAACGCCTGGAACAGCGACCAGTCGAGATTCTCCGGCCACTGGCGCTCATCCTCTTCCCACGCCCGCAGCTCGGTTTCGAGAATGTCGTAATAGCGCTCCCCGACATAGGCATGCAACGCCTCCGGCGTATCCATCTCGGGGATCAGGTAAACGGTGTTTTCGCCAGCGATATCGTCGAGCGTCAGGTCGTCTTCACCGACGGTCGGCTCCAACGAGTTGACCCAGTCGACGAACGCCTGGGTCGGCTTGACGCTCAGCGCGGAACGATTGAGCAGCTTCATCGGTGTCACCTCTTCTTGGGAACCGCACGGGGTCGGCGGAATTCGAACCGCAGCCATTATGGGCGCTAGACACGCCCCTGACCAACAAACTCATGAACACAGAGCGAGAATAGCACCGAGACAATCTGCGAGCCTGTTCAAGCGCAAGGCGCACGGAACACAGGCGCCCGAGCCTATGGGGTATAGGTGAGGCGCGCCGAGTACCGCGCAACGCCGCGATTGGACGGCGCAGCTATTGTATTCGGGGTTATTCCGGGCGCATCGCCGGGAACAGCAGCACATCCCTGATCGATGGACTATCGGTCAGCAGCATCACCAGCCGGTCGATCCCGATGCCTTCGCCAGCAGTCGGCGGCATGCCGTATTCCAGCGCGCGCACGTAGTCGGCATCGTAGTACATCGCCTCCAGATCGCCGGCGTCCTTCTCCGCCACTTGGGCGGCAAAGCGCTCGGCCTGGTCCTCGGCGTCGTTGAGCTCGGAGAAGCCGTTGGCGATCTCGCGCCCGCCGACGAAGAACTCGAAGCGGTCGGTGACGTGAGGGTTGGTATCGTTGCGTCGCGCCAGCGGGCTGACTTCGGCCGGATATTCGGTGATGAAGGTCGGCTGATCGAGCCGATGCTCGGCGACGGCTTCGAATATCTCGGTCTGCAGCTTGCCCAGGCCCCAGGTCGGCTTGACCGGAATGTTCAGGCGCTCGCAGGTCGCCTTGGCCGCCTCGAACGTATCGATGTCGGCTTCGCCGATGGCATCGCCCTCGATCTCGGCGCCGTATTCGATGATCGACTGGCGCAGGGTCAGACGACGGAACGGCTGGCCCAGGTCGTAGTCGGTGCCCTGATAGGTGACGGTCGTGGTGCCCAGTACCTGCTCGGCGGCGTCACGGACCATCGCTTCGGTCAGGTCGAGCAGATCCCGGTAATCGGCATAGGCCCAGTAGAACTCGAGCATGGTGAATTCCGGGTTGTGCCGCGTCGACAGACCTTCGTTACGGAAGTTGCGGTTGATCTCGAACACCCGCTCGAATCCACCCACCACCAGACGCTTGAGATAGAGCTCCGGCGCGATGCGCAGATACATGTCGATATCCAGCGCGTTGTGGTGCGTGGTGAACGGCCGCGCGGTGGCGCCGCCGGGGATCGGCTGCAGCATCGGCGTCTCGACTTCCATGAAGCCGCGTTCGACCATGAACCGGCGGATCGCGGCGATGACGCCGGAGCGCACCTCGAACACGCGCCGAGACTGCGGATTCATGATCAGATCGACATAGCGCTGACGATAGCGCGCCTCGAGGTCGGTCAGGCCGTGGAACTTGTCCGGCAGCGGGCGCAGGCTCTTGGTCAAGAGCTTGGCCTCGACCAGCATGACGTAGAGATCGCCCTTGCCGGACTTGTGGACCGGGCCGCGGCCAGCGACGATGTCACCGATGTCCCAGCTCTGGATATCTTCCAGCAGCTCGGCGGGCAACCCTTTCTTGTCGACGTAGAACTGGATCTGGCCGGAAACGTCCTGGATCACCACGAACGGGCCGCGCTTGCGCATGACGCGCCCGGCGACGGCCGCCTGACGATCGAGCGACTCGAGCTCGGGCTTCTCCTTGTCGCCCAGCTCCGCCTGCAGGTCCGCCGCCAGACTGTCGCGCCGGAAGTCGTTGGGAAATGCGCTGCCACCCTGCTCCGCCGCCTGCTCGCGACGCGCCGCCAGCTTGGCACGGCGCTCCGCGATCAGCCGGTTTTCTTCATGCGCATCATTGTGCGCATCGGAAGGAGATTGCGGGTTGTCCTGGTTCGCCATGTCGTCGCCTGTCAAAAAATAAAGTAAAGCCGCGAGCCGCGAGGGTAATCCTCTTCTGCCGGAAGCTGCTCGCAAACCCCTTTCTCGAAGCTGCTGTCTATAGCTCCCCTGAGCTGGAGCTGCTCGTAGCTCGTAGCTCGTAGCTCGTAGCTCGTAGCTCGTAGCTAGAGACCTTGCTTCAGGCTGGCCTCGATAAACTGATCCAGATCGCCGTCGAGCACCTTGTCGCAGTTGCTGCTCTGCACGCCGGTTCGCAGATCCTTGATGCGCTGGTCGTCGAGCACGTAGGAGCGGATCTGGCTGCCCCAGCCGATGTCGGCCTTGCTCTCTTCGGCCTGCTGCTTGGCAGCGTTGCGCTTCTGCATCTCGTGCTCCCACAGCTTCGCCTTCAACTGCTTCATGGCGAAGTCGCGGTTGGCGTGCTGGCTGCGCTGGCTCTGGCAGGCCACCACGATCCCCGTCGGCTCGTGGGTGATACGCACCGCCGAATCGGTGGTGTTGACGTGCTGACCGCCGGCGCCGCTCGAGCGGTAGGTGTCGGTTCGCAGATCGGCCGGGTTGATCTCGACCTCGAAGCTGTCGTCCACCTCGGGGGAAAGGAACACGGACGCGAACGAGGTGTGGCGTCGCCCGCCGGAATCGAACGGACTCTTGCGCACCAGACGGTGAACGCCGGTCTCGGTACGCAGCCAGCCGAAGGCGTATTCGCCCTGCACGTGAATGGTGGCGGACTTGATCCCGGCCACTTCGCCTGCGGAGACTTCGGTCAGCTCGGCCTTGAAGCCGTGATGCTCGGCCCAGCGCAGGTACATGCGCAGCAGCATGTTAGCCCAGTCCTGGGCTTCGGTGCCGCCGGAACCGGCCTGGATGTCGAGATAGGCGTTGTTCTCGTCCATCTCGCCGGAGAACATGCGCCGGAATTCCAGCTTGTCGAGCTGGCCCTCGAGATACGCAAGCTCCTTGCGGACCTCGTCGATGGTCGCGTCGTCCTCTTCCATCACCGCCAGCTCGAGCAGCTCGCGGTTGTCGGTGAGGCCCGCATCGAGGGTATCGATGGTCTCGACCACGGCTTCCAGCGACGCCCGCTCCTTGCCCAGCTTCTGAGCGTAGTCAGGGTCGTTCCAGACGTCCGGGTTTTCCAGCTCGCGGGAGACTTCTTCTAGCCGGTCTTTCTTCTCGGCATAGTCAAAGATACCCCCTCAGGACGTCTGTCCGTTCGGACAGGTCCTTGATGAGGTTGTTGATCGGGTTGATCTCTTGCATGGGATTCCTGCCAACGTAGCCGCGGGCGCTCCCTCGGCTCGACGAATGCTGAACCGGAAAAACGAATCGAGAGAACGCCCCAAAAGGGCGCTCATTGTAGCCAACTGCCGGCATAGCGTCATCCCGCCAGGCGCGGGCAAGCGCAAAGCGCTGTACGGCCGGGCTCGATGCGCTAAGGTTGGAAAACCATGAGCCATCTACCAATAATCATTCGGTCATCGATCACTCGGTCATCGACCATCATTTCAGGGATAGCTTTTCCATGTCACCGACTCGCCTTGCTGCCGCCATCGGTTTCGCTGCCACACTCACTGCCCTGCCGCTCCAGGCCGCGACGCTGCAGGTAGGCATTTCCGGCGATCCCGCCTCGCTCAGTCCGGCCAGGATCACCGGCGGCGTTTGGGAAGAGGACGTCCTGAGGGACATCTTCGAAGGCCCGATTGCCATCGACGCCGACGGTCAGATCATCCCCGGCGCCGCCGAAATCTGGGAGATCTCCGATGACGGCAAGACCTACACCTTTCATCTTCGCGATGGGCTCGAGTGGTCCGACGGCGAGCCGCTGACCGCCGACGACTTCGTCTACGCCTATCGCCACCAGGTCGATCCCGAGACCGCATCGAATTACGCCCACCGCCTCTACCCGGTGGTCAACGCCCAGGCGATAAATGCCGGCGAAAAGCCGCTCGATGCGCTGGGCGTCGAATCCCTGGACGACGGCAAGACGCTCAGGATCACGTTGAACGCGCCCACCGTCTATTTCCTCAAGACGCTGGTACTGCCGTTTGCCTATCCGATTCCGAAGCATGTCGTGGACGAATTCGGCGACGACTGGAGCGATCCGTCCCACATTGCGGTGAATGGCGCGTTCAAGCCGGTGAAATGGGTCTCCAATACCGAGCTGGAAACGGTCAAGAACGCGAACTTCCATGATGCCGACAACGTCAGTCTGGACGGCGTCGACTACTATCCGCTGGAGGACAAGAACGCCGGCATCCAGCGCTTCCGCGCCGGCGAGCTCGACATCCTGCGCGACTACCCGGCAGCACAGTACCCGCGCCTGTCGGAGAACCTGCCGGACGCCACGCACCTGTTTCCGTCGCTGGGCACCTACTACTACGTGTTCAACCTGCGTGACGGCTCGCCGGTAGCGGACAAGCGCGTGCGCGAAGCGCTGAGCCTGGCGATTCGTCGCGACGTGATCGCCAAGCAGCTGCTGAAGGGCGGCGTCGAGCCGGCCACCTCTCTCGTGCCCCCGGGCACCAGCGACTACGAGGCCCAGTCCCAGCCGGGGCTCGATGACGACATGGATAGCCGTCTGGCTCGTGCCAAGTCGCTGATGCAGGAAGCCGGCTACGGCCCGGACAAGCCGCTCGAGCTGACGCTGCGCTTCAACAGCGGCGACGAGCACCGCCAGATTGCCGTGGCGGTCGCCGCCATGTGGAAGCCGCTGGGGGTCGACATCGAACTCAGAAATACCGAAGCCAACGTGCACTACGCCGACCTGATGGAAGGCGATTTCCAGGTCGCCCGCGCCGCGTGGATCTCGAGCTACGACGACGCCCAGAATTTCCTGCAACTGTTGTCGGCGGAAACCAACAACTATGGCGGCTACCAGGACGAGGACTACAACGGCCTGATCAGCCAGTCGGATGCCGAGCAGGACCCGGGCAAGCGCGCGCAGCTGATGCAGCAGGCCGAAGCCCTGGCGCTGGCCGACTATCCCCTGACACCGATCTATACCTACAGCTCGCGTAATCTGGTCAACCCTGCCGTCGATGGGTGGAACGACAACGCGCTGGATATGCACGCATCGCGCTGGGTGCAGCTTCCAGAGTCACGGGACGAACGCCCAGAGTGATTCGACTAACGTCTATCTGTGACTAAAATCACAAAGAGGGCGGCGTCGTTGCCGCCTTCGCTCGGCCATATGCATGAAATGAAACGGACTATCGAGCATTTGAATTAGACGATGCATGAGCTTCACGCGAAGGTATCGCATCCGTTTCGCGGGCGTCCTCGCCAGTCGATAGTTCAGGAACGCATTCGGCCCGAGCCCCTGGCGAATGTGCCACAACAACAAGTCGGAGTTTCAACAGATGTCCAAACTGCATCTTCCCCGCGCACTGTTTCCGCTCAGCGCATTGGCGCTGGCCACCTCCCTGGCAGCCTCCCCGGCACTGGCAGAGACGCTCAACATCGGCGTTCAGGGCGAGCTCGCCTCGTTCGATACCTCGCAGGTTTCCGGTGGGGTATGGGAGTCCCAGGTGCTGATGGACGTCTACGAGGGTCTGGTCAAGCAATCACCGGACGGCGAGCTGCTGCCGGGCATGGCCACCGAGTGGGAAGTCTCCGACGACGGCAAGACCTATACCTTCCACATGCGGGAGGGAGCAAAGTGGTCCGACGGCGAGCCGGTCACCGCCGAAGATTTCGTGTTCGGCTGGCAGCATCTGCTGGCACCGGAGAACGCTTCCAAGTACGCCTACATGCTCTATCCGATCGTCAATGCCGAGGCGATCAATACCGGCGACAAGAAAGCCGACACCCTCGGCGCCGAATCGCTGGACGGCGGCAAGACGCTCAAGGTCACGCTCAACCATCCGACGCCCTACTTCCTGCAGTTGCTGACCCACTACACCTCTTATCCGGTGCCCAAGCATCTGGTCGACGAGTACGGCAAGGATTGGGTCAAGCTCGACCATATCGCCTCCAACGGAGCGTTCAAGCCGGTGGACTGGGTCTCGCAGTCGCGCATCAGCGTCGAGAAGAACCCGGCCTACTACGATGCCGACGAGGTCTCGCTGGATGGCGTCAACTACTACACCGTCGAGGACCGCAACGCGGGTATTTCCCGTTTCCGCGCCGGCGAACTCGATGTGCTGTCCGACTATCCCTCCAGCCGCTATCAGTGGCTGAAGGACAATCTGCCTGATGCCACCCACATGAGCCCGATGCTCGGCTCCTACTACTACGTGCTCAACAATCGCGACGGCAACCCCACCGCCGACAAGCGCGTGCGTGAAGCGCTCAACCTGGCCATTCGTCGCAACGTGCTCTCCGAGCAGATCATGGCCGGCAGCTTCAAGGCTTCCACCGCCATGGTTCCGCCCGGCACCAGCCACTACGACGCCCAGCAGATGGACCTCGGCAGCGACGACATGAACGATCGCATGGCCCGCGCCAAGGCGCTGCTGAAGGAAGCCGGCTACGGTCCGGATCATCCGCTCGAACTGCGCCTGCGCTACAACACCAGCGACGAGCACAAGAAGATCGCCATCGCCGTGGCCGCGATGTGGAAGCCGCTGGGCATCAACGTGCAGATGATCAATTCCGAAGCGACCGTCCATTACCAGACCATCCAGCAAGGCGATTTCGATGTCGCCCGGGCCGGCTGGATCGCCGATTACAACGACGCCGAAAACTTCCTCACCCTGCTGCATACCGGCGTCGGCAACAACTACGGCGCCTACTCCAATCCCGAGTACGACAAGCTGATGGATCAGGCGGCGCAGACCCAGGATCTCGACGCCCGGGAAAACATTCTCGAGAAAGCCGAGAACGTGGCGCTGGACGACTATGCGTTCATTCCCATGCTGACCTACGTCACGCGCAACCTGGTGAATCCCAAGCTGGAAGGCTGGGCAGACAACGTCGAGGACGACCATCCGTCACGTTGGGTTCACTTCACCGAGTAACGACTTGAGCGGTCTTCCGGAAGCACTGGCATGAGTCATCAGGGGACATCGACATGAGCTGCGTCGCCGTCGCCGTGGCGGGATTGTGGGCCTCCCCCGACGCACCCCGGGCCATCGATGCCTCGGCGCTGGGCAACCCGGCCCAGCTGGAACACTGGCTGGCCGCCCTGGATGACGACACCCGGCTCGCGCTATGCAAGGAGAAACGGCTCGCCACCCAGGCGCTGCTGGATACGCCGGTCGAGATACTCGAACGCCATCGTGACAGCCAGGGCAACGACTGGTGTCGCGTGGTGGTCCCGAACCAGCGCTCGTCGCTCGATCCTCGCGGCTATCCCGGCTGGATTCCGGCCACGCAGCTCGCCGAAGGGGAAGGCTGCCTCGCCGTCGGCACCGAAGCGGCAACGGTGGTCACGCCTGTCGCCTGGATGCAGGGCCTGCCCCAGGGTCGCTCGCTCAAACTGAGCTTCCTGACCCGACTGAGGCTGGCTCACCCGATCGAGAAAGACGCCAGCCGCATCTGGGTGGACACGCCGCTGGGCCGGGGCTGGCTATCACGGAATAGTGTTCATCTGCCGGATGAACGCTTCCCGGCAACCGCCGCCACGCTGGAAAGGCTCGGCAGACGTTTCGATGGCCTGCGCTACCTGTGGGCCGGCAACTCAAGCTTCGGCTACGACTGCTCGGGGCTGGTGCACAGTCTGTTCGCCGCCATAGGCATCGCACTGCCCCGCGACGCCTCCGATCAGGTCGAGACGGGGCAGCCGGTCGAACTCGGCGAGCGCCGCCCCGGCGACCTATTGTTCTTCGAGAAGCCCGACGACACAGGCCGGTTAGTGGTCGATCACGTCGCGCTCTATCTCGGCGAGGACCGTATGCTGCACTCGCCGACGAACAATGCGCGCATCGAATGTCGCCGGCTCGGTGGCAGTCGCTATGCCGAACAGCTCTGCGCGGTGCGCCGCTACCTATCCACGCCGGAAGCGTCCTGAGTCGAGACGCTGGCGATAGCAAGACAGCGATGCAGAAAAGCGCCGTTACCGGCGCCGAATGGAATACGATCGAGATGGGTTCCCGTCCCCGGCACACAGCCCGGCGACAAGCCCGGCGACAAGCCCGGCAACTAGACCAGTAACAACAATTGTCTAATAACGGATGGACTCGATCATGCACCAACCGCGTAAACAACGACTTCATCGTCGGCCAGGCCGCTTTGGCCTGCTGCTGGGGCTGGGTCTACTGACCAGCAGCGTGCAGGCCGCCACGCTGAGCATCGGTATTCAAGGCGAGCCCGCCTCGCTGGATACCGCTCGGATCGGTGGCAGTACCTGGGAGAACGACGTCCTGGGCGATCTGTTCGAAGGCCTGGTCACGCTGGATCCTTCCGGTAAATACATCCCCGGCGCAGCCAGCGATTGGTCACTCAGCGACGACGGCAAGGTCTATACCTTCAAGCTGCGCGACGACGCCAACTGGTCGGATGGCGAACCCGTGGTCGCCGAGGATTTCGTGCTCGCCTTCCAGCGCCTGTTCGACCCGGCCAATGGCGCCGTCTATGCCAGCCTGTTCTATCCGATTCGCGGCGCCGAAGCGCATACCAAGGGCGAGAAGGACGCCCCCGAACTCGGCGTCGAAGCCGTCGACGCCAAGACCTTGAAGATCACGCTCGATCAGCCGACGCCCTACTTCCCGACGCTGCTGGCTCATATCGCCGCGTCTCCCGTGGCATCGCATCTGGTCGAGAAATTCGGCAACGACTGGACGCAGATGGATCACATCGCGACCAACGGTGCCTTCACGCCGACCGGCTGGATCTCCCACGATCATATCGCGGCGCGCAAGAACGCCGAGTTTCATGCAGCCGCAGACGTCGCGCTCGATGGCGTCGACTACTATCCGGTCGAGGACCGCAGCGCCGGCCTGCAGCGCTTCCGCGCCGGCGGCCTGGACATCGTCCGCGACTTCTCGCCGGATCGTTACCAGTGGCTGCAGCAGAACCTGCCCGACGCCGTCCACCTCGCGCCGCAGCTGGCCAACTACTACTTCGCGCTCAACCAGCGCGACGGCCACCCGACCGCCGACAAGCGGGTGCGGGAAGCACTTAACCTGGCGATCCGCCGCGACGTCATCGCCGATCAGATCATGGACGGCGTCGTCTCCCCGGCCAGCGGCTTCGTTCCGGAAGGGGTCAGCCACTACGACGCCCAAGCCATGCCCGGCCTCGATCAGGCAAGGGACGAGCGAGTCGCCGAGGCCCAGGCGCTGCTGAAAGACGCCGGCTACGGCCCCGATCACCCGCTCGAGCTGACGCTGCGCTACTCCACCACCGAGGCCAACAAGCGCATCGCCGTGGCGCTGGCCGCCATGTGGAAGCCGCTCGGCGTCGAGACGCAGCTGGTCAACGCCGAGGGCGCAGTTCACTACGCCGAGCTCGCCGCCGGCAACTTCGACGTCGGCCGCGGCAGTTGGGTCGCGGACTTCGACGACGCCAGCAACTTCCTCGGCATCCTGCAGAGCGACTCGCCCAAGAATTACGGCGGCTATCGCAGCCAGGCGTTCGACGAGCTGATGGCCAGGGCCAGCCGCGAAACCGACATGGCCGCCCGCCAGCAACTGCTACAGCAGGCCGAGCGGCAGGCGCTTTCCGACTATGCCGTGGCGCCGATCTACGTCGATGTCTCGCGCAACCTGGTCAACCCGAAACTGGAGGGCTGGGCAGACAACGCGCTCAACCGGCATCTGTCGCGATGGTTCTCGCTAGACGCGGATTGACGACAAGACACTCGATCACCAATGCCGCCGAGTCGCGCGATCACTGCGACCGGTGGCCGAGGGACGCAGGACAAGATGATTTCGAAGCACCACAAGATGATGTCGCGTTACCTGCTTGCCGCGCTGGGCGGCATCGCGCTGGGCGCAATGGCCGTCCCGGCACAGGCTTTCACCGTCGATATCGCCAATGGCGCCGAGCCGGGCTCTCTCGATCCGCAGAAGACCAGCGGCGTCTGGGAAACCCGGATCACGCGGGCGCTGTTCGAGCGGCTGGTCACCTACGCCGCCGACGGCAGCCTGGTCCCCGGGCTCGCCGAGCACTGGGAGATCAGCGACGACGGCAAGCAGTACACCTTCCATCTGCGTGACGCCGAGTGGTCGGACGGCGAGCCGATCACCGCCGATGACGCCGTGTTCGCCCTGCGCCGCGTGCTGGAACCAGCGATCGCCAACCAGAACGCCAATCTCTATTACCCTATCGTCAACGCCCGGGCGATCAATGCTGGCGAGAAAAGCCCCGACACACTCGGGGTCGAGGCCGTCGACGCGCATACGCTGCGCATCCGGTTGACGCAGCCCACCGCCTGGTTTCTGCAGGCGCTGGCGATGACCGAAGCCTCGCCGCTGCCGGAACACGTGCTGGCCAACGCTGACGATGGCTGGGTCGAATCGGGCAACACCGTCTCCAGCGGCGCCTTTACGCTCAGCCAGTGGCCGCCCCAGTCCCGGATCGTGGTGACCAGAAATCCGCACTACTACGATGCCGACCAGGTCTCGGTCGATGAGGCCGTGTTCTACCCCATCGACGATGCCAACGCCGCGCTGAATCGCTTTCGCACCGGCGAGATGGACATCGCCTACTCGAGCGTTCCCTCCTCGCGCTTCGCCTGGGCCAGGGAGAACCTCGGCGACGCGCTGAGAGTCGGTCCGCTGACGGCGGAATATTTCTACATGTTCAATCTTCACGACGGGCAGCCGCTGGCGGATCGCCGCGTGCGCGAAGCCCTCAACCTGGCCGTCCGACGCGATGTCATTACCGACCAGATTCTGGGCCAGGGCCAGACGCCCTCGTTCTGGTACGTGCCGCGCAATACCCCTAACGCCCCGCGTGGCGATCTCGATTTCGCCGACATGACGATGGACGAGCGCATGGCCCGCGCCAAAGCGCTGATGCAAGAAGCGGGCTATGGCCCCGACCATCCGCTACGCCTGCGGCTCAACTACAACACGCTGGAAGATCACAAGAAGATTGCGGTGGCCGTGGCCGCGATGTGGAAGCCGCTGGGCGTGGAAGTCGAACTGATCAATTCCGAAGCGGCCGTGCACTACGCCACCATCCGCGAAGGCAATTTCGAAGTGGCCCGTTACGGCATGGTGGCGACCATCAACGATCCGTTCGACTTTCTCAATGCCTACGCCGACAGCGGCTCGGCCAGCCGGAGTAGCGGTTATCACGATGCCGAATACGACGCGCTGGTGGTCAAGAGCACGCGGGAGCTCGATCCGCAGAAACGCCGCCAGTTGATGACGCAGGCCCAGCAACGGCTGCTGGACGACTACGCCCTGCTGCCACTCTACGACTATGTCTCCGTCCATCTCGTCTCGCCCGCCATTCAGGGCTGGGAAATCAATCCGATGGACGTCCACCCGCTGCGCTATCTCCAGGAGAGCGAGCAATGATTCTCTCGAAGACACCGCTATGTTCAGGCTCAGGTGATCCGGCATGCTGATCTATACCCTCAAGCGCCTGCTGCAGGCGATCCCCACGCTATTGATCGTGATCACGATCTCGTTCTTTTTGATGCGCGTGGCGCCGGGCGGGCCGTTCGACGGCGAACGCCAGCTGCCGCCGGAGATCGAAGCCAACCTGATGGCGGCCTATCATCTCGACGAGCCGCTGCCGATGCAGTATCTGCGCTACATGGGCAACCTGCTCCAGGGTGATTTCGGGCCGTCATTCAAGTACAAGGATTTCTCGGTCACCGAGCTGATCATGCAGGGCTTCCCGGTGAGTCTGGAAATCGGGGGGCTGGCGATACTGCTGGCACTGATTGTCGGGCTGCCGCTGGGCATCGCGGCGGCGCTGAAGCGCAACTCGACGGTCGACTATATGGTCATGGGCACGGCGCTGACCGGCATCGCGGTTCCCAACTTCGTGATCGCGCCGATCTTCGCGCTGGTGTTCGGCGTGCTGCTGGGCTGGCTGCCGGCGGGCGGCTGGAACGGCGGCGCACTGCCCAATCTGGTGCTGCCGGTGGTGGCGCTGTCGATCCAGCAGATCGCCTACATCGCGCGGATGATGCGCGCCAGCATGATCGAGGTGCTGGGCAGCCACTTCATCCGTACCGCCCGCGCCAAGGGGCTCAACGAGGGCGAAGTGATCTGGCGCCATGCCATTCGCCCCGCGCTGCTGCCGGTGATGTCCTATCTCGGCCCGGCCATCGCCGGGATCATCACGGGTTCCGTGGTCATCGAGCAGATCTTCGGTATTCCCGGCATCGGCCGCTACTTCGTCCAGGGCGCGCTCAACCGCGACTACACCCTGGTCATGGGCACCGTGGTCTTCTACGGCGTGCTGATCGTGTTGATGAACCTGATCGTCGATTTGCTCTATTCGGCACTCGACCCCCAGATCCGCTATGACGACTAATCCCCGACAACGACTCGACCGTGACGACGATCCGATCATGACAGCAATGACGATCATGACAATGACGATCACAAAGAACAGGGAGGCCGCTGATGACATCCGAATCCAAGCCCTATAGCGGCAAACAGCCGGATGGCACCCCGCTACCCGCTGGTGGCCCCAATCCGCCCCGCTCTCCTGACCCGGAAACCCCGGGCACGAAAGAGGGCGCGCCGGTGGGTGAAAGCCTGGCTCGCGACGCCTGGCGTCGTCTCAGCCAGAACCGCGCCGCCATGGCCAGCCTGGGCCTGCTGCTTGCGATCATCGTGGTGTGCATCGTCGGCCCGTGGCTGCTGCCGTGGGGGCTTGCCGAGGTCGACTGGAACGCTTTCGGCACCGGTCCGACGCTGGAAGGCGCGCACTATCTCGGCACCGACGCCAACGGCCGCGACCTGCTCACCCGCGTGCTCTATGGCGGGCGCGTGTCACTGTCGGTGGCGCTGGTCGCTTCTTTCGTCAGTCTGGTGATCGGCGTGCTCTACGGCGCCATCTCGGGGTATCTGGGCGGTCGCGTCGACAACTACATGATGCGTTTCGTCGACATCATGTATTCGCTGCCGTTCATGTTCCTGGTGATCCTGTTGATGGTGGTGTTCGGGCGCAACATCTTCCTGATCTACGCCGCCATCGGTGCGGTGGAGTGGCTCGACATGGCACGTATCGTGCGCGGCCAGACGCTGGCACTGAAGCGGCGGGAATTCATCGAGGCCGCCCATGCGCTGGGCGTGCGCGATACCAAGATCGTCACCCGCCATCTGATTCCCAACGCCATCGGCCCGGTGATCATCTACGTCACCCTGACCGTGCCCAAGGTGATCCTGCTCGAGAGCTTCCTGTCGTTCCTGGGCCTCGGCGTGCAGGAACCGCTGACCAGTTGGGGCGTACTGATCTCTGAAGGCGTCGACATGATGGAAAGCGCACCATGGATGCTGCTGGTGCCGTCGTTCTTCCTGGCAGCGACGCTGTTCTGTCTCAACTTCCTGGGCGATGGGCTACGCGATGCCCTCGATCCGCGCACGCGCTAAGGAGCCGTTTCATGAGTACTTTGCTCGAAATCGACAAGCTCAGCGTGACCTTCCAGTTGCCTACCGGCCCGGTGACCGCGGTCAAGGACGTGAGCTTCACCATCGCCGAGGGCGAGACGCTGGCCCTGGTGGGCGAATCCGGCTCCGGCAAATCGGTGACCTCCACCGCCGCCATGCGCCTGCTGCCCGAGCTCGCCGAGACCACCGGCGCCATCCGTTTCAATGGCGAAAACCTGCTCGAAGTGACGCCCAAGCGCATGCGCCGGGTACGCGGCAACGACATCTCGATGATCTTCCAGGAGCCGATGACCTCGCTCAATCCGCTGCATCGCATCGGCCGCCAGATCGGCGAGGTGCTGGTCAAGCACAAGCAGCTCAAAGGCAAGGCCAACCGCCAGCGGGTGCTCGAGCTACTCAATCAGGTCGGCATCCCCGAACCCGAACGGCGCATCGACAGCTACCCGTACGAGCTCTCCGGCGGTCAGCGCCAGCGCGTGATGATCGCGATGGCGCTGGCCTGCGAACCCAAGCTGCTGATCGCCGACGAACCGACCACGGCGCTCGACGTCACGGTCCAGGCGCAGATCCTCGAGCTGCTCGAGTCGCTGCAGGCCGAGTACGGCATGGCGATTCTGTTCATCACCCATGACCTGAGCATCGTTCGCCATTTCGCCGATCACGTCGCGGTAATGCGCTATGGCGAAGTGGTCGAGAGCGGCCGCACGCTCGAGGTGTTCGACAACCCGCGCCACGACTACACCCGCATGCTGCTGGACGCGATTCCGCGAGGCCGCAAGGAACCCGCACCGGCAGATTCGCCGGTACTGCTGAGCGGGCACGATATCAAGGTGCGCTTCCCGCTCAAGAAGCGCCTGTTCGGCAAGAGCGAGTACTTCGAGGCCGTGCGTGGCATCGACCTGTCGATTCGCCGCGGGCAGACCTTGGGCATCGTCGGCGAATCCGGCTCCGGCAAGTCGACCCTCGGCCGCGCCCTGCTGCGGCTGCTGAAGTCCGAAGGCGACATCCGCTTCGAAGACGCCGACATTTCCGGGCTCGACAAATCGGGAATGCGTCCGCTGCGCTCGCGTCTGCAGGTCGTGTTCCAGGATCCTTTCGGTTCGCTCTCCCCGCGCATGACGGTGGGCGACATTATCAGCGAAGGTCTCAAGGTACATCATCCGGAAATGAACCGACGCCAGCGCGAGGCGGAAGTCATCGCCGCGCTGGAAGAGGTCGCCCTCGATCCCGCCATGCGCAACCGCTATCCGCATGAATTTTCCGGCGGCCAGCGCCAGCGTATCGCCATCGCCCGTGCGCTGATTCTCAAGCCGGAACTGCTGCTGCTCGACGAACCGACCTCGGCGCTCGACCGCTCGGTCCAGGTTCGTGTCATCGACCTGCTCCGCGACCTGCAGAAGAAGCACGGCCTGACGTATCTCTTCATCAGCCACGATCTATCGGTGGTGCGCGCGCTCTCCGACGACGTGATGGTGATGAAGGAAGGCCGCGTCATCGAACACGGCTCGGTGGATGCCATCTTCAACCACCCGCGCGAGGCGTATACCCAGGCACTGCTCAAGGCGGCCTTTATCGAATCCGAGGCGGCCTGACGCTCAAGGTGCCACCGCCGCAAACGGAGATGTCCTTGGTGGGATAATGCCCGATACATCCTCCACCAAATGAAACCCCGGCCTGAGCCGGGGTTGATTTAACTCCAGTGATGCGAAAGTGGTGTTAAAAACGATAGGTTGCCTGCACGCCGAACAGATTGAGCGAGTTGTCGTATTCGGCCTGATAGGAGTTACCGTTTTCGTCCTGCAGATCGACGTCGGCGCGATCTTCCCAGATGTAGCTGTAGGCGGCATCGATGGTCAGGTCGGGAATCGGTGTCCAGCCTGCGCCGATAGAAACCAGCGTGCGGTCGGCAGACGGCACGCGCACGGTACGCACGCTGTCCTTGATGGGCGACTCGTCATACGCGATGCCGCCACGAAAGACCCATTGCGGATTGGGTTGATAGGAAAGGCCGGCGGAGTACTGCCAGGCGTCCTCGTAATCCTGCTGCTCTTCGACGGGGATGTTCAGGTTGTTATCGACCACGAGCTCGTCGAAGCGACTCCAGCGAATGTACGTCGCTCCCGCCATGACGGTCCAGCGATCGTCGAGCTGATGCGTGACCGAGAAGTCGATGGTTTCCGGCAACGTGATATCGAGCGAGGCATCGCCTCTGGCATTCTGGTCAGGGTAGCCGAAGACATTGTCCGCGTGGATATCACCGTCCAGGGTGTAATCGACCTTGGAGCGGTAGGTCAGCCCCAAGGTAGTCGACTCCACCGGCCGGTAGATCAAGCCGATGTTGTAGCCCCAGGCGTCGTCATCGCCCTTGACGTTGACGGTACCGTCACCGGCAGCTGTCGGGTTGAGCGGGTTGGGCGACTTGCTCTCCAACTCGCCCTTGATGTGGTTGTAGGTCACGCCGAAGCCGATGGCGAACTTGTCGTTGAAGCGGTACGACAGCGTGGGCTGGGCGGTGATGACTTCCAGATCGCTGTAGTTGCCGAAGTAGCGTCCCTTGAAGTCGTCGTTATAGTCGGTAATCAACCCGAAGGGGGCGTAAACACCGAGACCAAAGCTCCAACGGTCATTGATTGGCTGAACGTAATAGCCGAAAGGAATGGCCTTTTGGGGAATCATGTCGCCGTCAGAGCCGCCCCCAGTAGCGACCGATCCAATGATCGGCGTACCGTTGCCATCGACGCCGGTCACCATCGGCTGGTTGCCACTTTCGTCATGGATATCGGAACTGGCATCAATGTAATGGGTGCCCGCAGTCAACTGTGCCCTGTCCAGAAAGGACATCCCCGCCGGGTTGCCGAAAACGATGGTGGCATCCTGGACATTGGATGCCCGTCCCGCCCAGGACGTGCCCTGACCGCTGACGCTCTGTTCCTGCAACTGAAATGCGCCCGCCAAGGCTTGCCCTGATACTGCGGCGCTCGCCAGGGTAAAGGCCAACGACAGACGGCGATAACGAATGATCATGATTGGTTCCCCTGAACCCGGGAAGCCGCCGCGGCGTCTTGCGAGCCTTTTAAGTGCGGCCGGCGATTCCATTGTTCTCTGAGCCATTTTCGATTTGAAAAGGCCCGACTTTTCGATATCCGTTTTGACGGAATGGCAGTTTAGCGTCAATGTGCAAACGGTCGTTTTAATCGCTTTTTAGAGATTTCTTTAGTCGTAAGACCAACCGCTAAAGCACCGATTTGCAGCGTCGGGCTACGTGATGGCAGCGCTTGACCCTTGGGCTACACCTAGGTTTTAGACTGACGTTATCCATGGTTCAGCGAGGACATCCGATGAAGGTAACCGAACTGGCCCGAACTGCCGGCGTCACGGCCGAGACGGTGCGCCACTATACGCGCCAGGCGCTTTTGAAGCCGCGCCGTGACCCCGACAACGGCTATCAGTTGTTCGATCAGCAGGATCTCGACCGGCTACGCTTTATCCAGCGAGCGAGAACATTGGGCTTCAGCCTCAAGGAGATCGCCGACATTCTCGAGCAGGCCGATCAGGGCGACTCACCCTGCCCGCTGGTCCGCGACCTGCTGGCCGCTCGCCTGCCGCAGATCCATGCCCGGATCCGCGAACTCCAGGCGCTGGCGGATCGCATGGAGCGAGCGATGAACGACTGGTCACGACTGCCGGATGGCACGCCCGATGGCCACAGCATCTGCCGATTGATCGAGCAGACGCCCGATACTCCCGATGAGTGCTGCGCTCCGGCAAGGAGGAACGCATGAACCGCTACCAATATCGCGTCGATGCCATGCATTGCCAGGGCTGCGTGAAGCGCATGCGCGAGGCCATTCAGGCCGAGGACGCCCAGGCCGAAGTCAGCGGCGAACCAGCCGATCATCGACTTCAGGTCGATAGCGCGCTGCCACGGGATCGGATCGCTCAGCTACTGACCGAGGCCGGCTATCCCCCGGCCGCCGAGCATGAGTCCTGCGATTTCACCATCCCGGCGATGAGCTGCCAGGGCTGCGTCAAGCGCATGCGCGAAGCCGTTCAGGCCGAGGACGCCCAGGCCGAAGTCAGCGGCGAACCGGCCGATCATCGACTTCAAGTCGACAGCACGCTGCCACGGGATCGGATCGCCCGACTGCTGACCGAGGCCGGCTATCCGCCCGAAGACGAGGCGGCTGCCGAGGCCGAATCGCGTGAGGCCGAGGTGCGTGAGACCGAGTCGCGTGAGAGCGAGCCCGACCGGGCCGACGATACCCGGCCATCCAACGACGCCGCTCCATCCGATAGCCGGGCGGAAGAGCCGACGGAGGCCGGCGAGCTGCAACGACTATCAATCAGCGGCATGACCTGCGCCGGTTGCGTCAACGCGGTGCAGAAAGCGCTCTCGAAAACCCCCGGCGTCCAGCATGCCCAGGTCAACTTCGCCAGCGAGACGGCCCAGGTCAGCGGCCAGGCCAGCATCGCCGATCTGATCGCGGCGGTCGAGAACGTCGGCTATGGCGCCTCGCCGATCGAGGATCTGCGCGAGGCATCCGCCAAGCGCCAGCAGAACGCCGCCCGGCAGGCCCGTCGCCATGCGATCGAATCGGCGGTCAGCCTGACGCTGGGCGTACCGATGATGCTGGCGATGTTCTTCCATATGCCGCAGCTCGAGGGCGGCGAGCGCTGGATCTGGCTGCTCCTGGGGCTGGCCACGCTGGGCGTGCTGGCCACCGCGGGTCGTCGCTTCTTCGACGGCGCCTGGAAAGCGTTCCGTCATCATCAGGCCAACATGGATACCCTGATCGCCCTGGGCAGTGCCGCCGCCTGGCTCTATTCGATGGCCGTGGTGCTGTTCCCGACGGTGATTCCCGAGGGATCCCGGCATCTCTATTTCGAGGCGTCGTTGATGATCATCGGTCTGATCGGCATCGGCCAGACGCTGGAACTCAAGGCTCGGGGCCGCACCAGCCAGGCGCTGTCCCGCCTGCTCGACCTGCAGAGCAAGACGGCGCGGGTGATTCGCGACGGACAAGAGCGCGATATCGAGATCGAGCAGGTTCAGGTGAACGATCGAATCCGGGTGCGCCCGGGCGAACGCCTGCCGGTCGATGGCGACGTCGAGGAGGGAGAGAGCTTCATCGACGAGTCGATGCTCACCGGCGAACCGGAACCGGTACGCAAGGCGACCGGAGACCGGGTCAGCGCCGGTACCGTCAACGGCAAGGGAACCCTCGTCTATCGTACGAGCCATGTCGGCGACGACACCCGGCTGGGACGTATCGTCGACCAGGTCTCCCGCGCCCAGGAGTCTCGGCCGCCGATCGGCGCGCTGGCGGACAAGGTCTCGGCGATCTTCGTGCCCAGCGTGATGATCGCCGCCGTCGTCACCGCGCTGCTCTGGTTCGACTTCGGTCCGGCGCCGCAGCTGGTGCACATGCTGGTGGCAGCGACAACCGTTCTGATCATCGCCTGCCCCTGCGCCCTGGGCCTCGCGACACCGATCTCGACCATGATCGGCATCGGCAAGGCCGCCGAGTACGGCATCCTGATTCGCGACGGCGAAGCGCTACAGACCGCGAGCCAGTTGACCACCCTGGTGGTCGACAAGACCGGCACCCTGACCGAGGGCAAGCCGCGGGTCACCGACAGTCGCTACTGGCTGGAGCAAGCGCGCGTCGATGCCGTAGTGGCCGCCCTGGAGCGTGGCTCGGAGCATCCGCTGGCCGACGCCTTGCTGAGACACGTCGGCGATACGGCGGACGAGGTGGCGATCCGTGATTTCCAGAGCCTGACCGGCCGGGGCGTCAGCGCGGCTCTGGATGACGGCAGTCAGGTGTTCCTGGGCAACGCCGCGCTGATGAAGGAGCACGGCATCGATGTGGCCACTGCCGCCTCCGATGCCGAGAAGTGGCAGGCACAGGCGACCAGCGTGATCTACCTCGCCATCGGCGGCGAACTGGCAGCCCTTTATGGTATTCGCGATGCGCTGAGGGCGGACAGCCGCGCCGCGATCTCGCGCCTGAAGGCCGAGGGTCTGACAGTGGTGATGCTGAGCGGAGACAATCGCGCCACGGCCGAGGCCATCGCCCGGGAAGCGGGCATCGACGAGGTTCGCGCCGAACTGATGCCCGGCGACAAGCAACAGGCCATTGTCGAGCTGCAGCAACGCGGTGAACGCGTCGGCATGGTCGGTGACGGCATCAACGATGCCCCGGCGCTGGCACAGGCCGAGGTCGGCTTCGCCATCGGCCAGGGCACCGATATCGCCATCGAGAGCGCCGGCATGACGCTGATGCGAAACTCGCTGCACGGCGTCGGTGACGCCATCGCCATCAGCCGCGCCACGCTCTCCAACATCAAGCAGAACCTGTGGGGCGCCTTCGGCTACAACGCGTTGGGCATCCCGATTGCCGCCGGTATACTCTACCCTTTCACCGGCATGCTGCTGTCGCCGATGATCGCGGCCCTGGCGATGTCGCTCTCCTCGGTCACGGTAGTCAGCAATGCCAACCGGCTACGGCTGTTCCGGCCCGATGGCGGCCAAGGTTCGACAACCCAGACCAACGCAAACGCAAAGGAAGCGACGGCATGACACTTCTGCTCAATACCCTGGGCATCGCCGTGATTCTGTTCATCGTCTGGTGGTTCTGGCTGCGAGGCTGATCGCAGCCAGCCAGGGACGCAGCTAGCAAAGGGACGAAGCCAGCAAGGAGAAAACGATGACTTCACCACACCACGCCCCACCGCTGGGCGGCGTCATCGAAAGCGTTCTCTACACGGCCGACATGCAGCAGGCTCGGGACTTCTTCACGCGCGTGCTCGGGCTCGAACCTCATCTCGAGGACGAGCGCTTCACCGCCTACCCCACCGGCAACACCATGCTGCTGGTGTTCCAGCAGGGCCAGACCGACGAGACGGTCCACCTGCCGGCTGACATGGGGACCATCCCGCCCCACGACGGCGAGGGTCGCCAGCACCTGGCGCTGGCGATTCCGGCCGAAAGTCTCGACGACTGGGAGGCGCATCTCGCCGATCAGGGCATCGAGATCGAAGGCCGGACCCGCTGGCCGAAAGGGAGCGAGAGCCTCTATTTTCGCGACCCGGACGACCACCTGCTCGAGCTGGTCACGCCGGGGCTGTGGCCCAACTATTGAACGGCAGCGCTGGGCCGATCCAGACTTAGCCTCAGCCTCAGCTCTTCAACTCTGGCTGATGCCGGCGTAGAGCCCCGGGCGGTGATTGATGGTGAGAATCGCGCCCAGTACCACGGTGCCGACGATTGAATAGAGCACGTTGGTCACCGGCAGCACGAAGAACGCAGCCAGCATGATCAGGCCATCCAGTCCCATCTGCACCTTGCCCGCCGGCCAACCGTAACGGTCCTGCAGATAGACCGCGAGAATGTTGAACCCGCCGAGGCTGCCACGGTGGCGTAGCAGAAACAGCACGCCCAGGCCGATCAGACTTCCCCCCGCCAGCGCCGCGAACAGCGGATCGACCTCGCCGATCTCCAGCCAGCTCGGCAGCATCCAGGAGATCCACGACAGCAGCGCTACCGCCCCGAAGGTCTTGAAGGTGAACTGATGGCCGATCCGCCGCCAGGCCAGCCAGTAGAACGGCAGGTTGATGACGAAGAAGACGAGTCCGAAACTCCAGCCGGTCACGTAGGTCACCAACAGCGCCAGGCCCGCTGTGCTGCCGATCAGGATCTCGGCATGGTGATAGAGCGCCAACCCTAGCGCCGCGCAGGAAGACCCCAGCAGAATGGCCAGCACGTCTTCATAGGAACGGTGACGGTACGTCGTTTCCATCGAGCAATCCTTGTTGTCTTGTCTCTGCCGGGTAGGCAGTGGGTCAATGAGTCGGCGCTTTTGGCGCCTGTCCGGTCACGCCCCGAGAACGGGGCCACCGGCGATCCGGCGATTATATCGTCAAGACGTCCGCTCGAGGCGACCCCGAACCCGCCCGATTCCGACAGTTCGGGACGACAGGCGTCGTGGCGGCAGGTGTCGTGGCAGCCAATGAAGCGTGTGAAAGGATGGGGAAATGAGGCGGGAAACGTCAGGCCGTCAGGCGCTCGGCGTGCTCGACCATCAACTGCAGGGACTCGCGCCCTTTCCAGCGATTGCGGGAAAGCTTGAAGGCGCATCGTATCCGGTCGCCAAGTGAAACCGGCGCGGCCTCGCCCGGATTGAGCGCGCGGAACCAGATCGCCCGGCTGACCACCGCGTCGCAGGAGAGCTCGAGCATCAGGTGATTGCCCTCGGCACCGACCGGGCGCAGTTGCTCGACGAAGAACTCGGCTTCGAACAGCGGCGCGTCGAATTCGCGGCCATAGGGCGCCAGCGCTTCGAGCTCGTCCAGCGTCGCCAGGGTCAATTGCGATGCACTCAGGCTGCCATCGGTCCATACGATCGGGAACAGCTCCCGTTCGCCGAGCTGTTCCCGCACGGCCTGCAGGAAAGCATGGCGGAACGACTCCAGCTCGGCGAGCGGCACGCCGACGCCGGCCGCCCCCCGGTGCCCCCCGAAACGCGGCAGGCTCGACGGCGACAGCTCGTGGGCCCGCTGCAGCGCATCGCGCAGATGCAATGCCTCGATGGAGCGCCCGGAGCCGGTCAACATGTCCGGCGCGGTAGCGGGCGTCAACACCAGTGCCGGGCGCCCGTAGGACTGGACCAGCCGGGAAGCGACGATGCCCTGCACCCCGGCGTGCCCCTCGGGCAGATGGATCACCAGCGCCGGCAGGTCGTCCGCCAGCTGCGGCTTGGCCAGCGCGCGGGCGCTTTCGACCATGTCGGCCTCGAGCGCCTTGCGGGCCTGATTGTCATCATCCAGCACCTGGAGATGCTGGCGGGCGACACCATCCTCCGCAGCCAGCATGTAGTGCAGCGCAGCGTAGGGGTCGTCCAGCCGCGAGCGGGCATTGATTCGCGGCCCCATCTGGAAGGCCAGCGTCTCGGCGTCGAACGGCATGCTGTCGGCACCCAGGCGCTCCGCCATGACCCGCCAGCAGGCGGCCTCCATCCGATTGATCAGCCGCAGGCCGTAGGTCACGACCGCGCGATTGGCGGCGCTCGCCCCCAGCGACACGCAGTCCGCCACCGTCCCCAAGGCCACGTAGGAGAGCCAGGGCGAAAGCTTGGGCGTCGACGACGACAGCACGCCCTGCTCGATCAGGACCGAGCGGGTCAGCGACATCATCAGCCACGCCACCATGCAACCGGCGATGGTCTTGTCCGGATACCCGCAGTCCGAGCGCGTGGGATTGATCGTGGCGTAGGCGGAAGCCGGCGGCCCTTCGATCGGCAACGCATGGTGATCGGTGACGACGACGTCGATCCCCGCTTCGCGCAGGCGCGCGATCCGCGGTTCGTCGGAGGAGCCGCAATCGGCGGTGATCACCAGGCTGGGGCGCGGCTTCAGCGCCAGCGTGCGCTCGACCAGCGGCAGGCTGATGCCGTAGCCGTCGTTGATACGGTGACCGATCAGGCTGTGCAGCTTCGCGGACGGCACGCCGAACAGCTCGGTCATCGAGCGCAGCATCACCACATGCGAGGTGATGCCGTCGACATCGTAGTCGGTCAGGATGCCGATATGCTCGCCCTCGCTCACCGCCCGCGCGATGCGCTCGGCGCCACGGCGGGCATCGCACAGCTGCTCGGGGTGGCTGAGATAGCGCAGTGCCGGCGCGGTCAACGCTTCCAGCGGGCCGTCGTGTCCCGGCAGCCGCCCGGCGAGAATCCGTGCCTGCAGCTCGCTCAGCCCGGCGGCCAGTCCGCGCCGATAGACGTTCTCGTCGCGCGGGCGTGGCTGGATGCGACAGCGGGCGTAATCGTGGGAAGTCTGGTCGGCCAAGGTCGTAGCGGGAACAGTAGACATCCAGAACTCAAGTGAGCGGGGTCATGACGTGCTGGCGGAATGCCGGACGCGTCTCGAGCCGTGCATGCCAGTCGGCCAGGTGTGGCAGCGTGGGGCGCTCGATGTCCATCGCGAACCAGGTATGGACGAAACATCCCATGGGGATGTCACCCATGCCGAAGGCGTCTCCCGACAACCATGCCTGGCTTGCAAGCGCCCTGTCGACGATTGCCAACCGTTCGGCCACGAGCAACTGGCCTCGTGCCATCGCGTCCGCGTCGAACTGCTCGGGGGTGGCACGCACGCGGTTGAAGAACAAGTCGCGGAAGGGCGCGGCCAGCATCGACAGCACCCAGTCCATCCATTGATCGCATATGGCTCGCTGGAGGGGAGAGCCGCTCTGCAGCGCACCATTGCCATAGGCAGCGACCAGGTAGCGAACGATGGCGTTGGACTCCCACACGCTTCTTTCCCCGTCGATCAGACACGGAATGAGGCCGTTGGGATTGAGCTTGCGATACTCGTCGCTATCCAGACCACCATGCACGCCGCCGTAATCGACACGTTCGAACTCGAGCTCCAGTTCGGCCGCGCACCAAAGCACTTTCTTGACGTTGTTCGAGTTGTCTCTTCCCAGTACTTTCAACATGGCGTCTCTCCCGTTAACGCAGCAATGCGCGATCCCGTCTCAGCGACGGTTATCGGCGACGAATGCCTGGACCGCTTTCAACTCGGCGGGCAGCACGCTGTAGCGCTCTTCGCGCTCGAGCAGATCGTCCATGTGGGGCGGCAGCGGCACGCCGGAGAAGCCGGCCCTGACCACGGCTTCGGCAAACTTGGCCGGATGCGCCGTCGCCAGCGTGATCATCGGCGTCACCGTATCGGCGCGCGCCTGCTCCGCCGCCCGGTAACCGGTGGCGGTATGCGGGTCGAGCAGCTCCTTGGTGCGATGATGCGCGTCGCGAATGGTCTCGAGGATGGCATCGTCGTCGACGCTGAAACTGGAGAACTTCTCGCGCAGCCTGGCGAGCGGCGCCTCGGCCAGCACGGCCGGCTCCTGCTGGAAGCGCTCGAGCAGCTCGCGAACTGCATCGCCGTCGCGGTCGTAGGCGTCGAACAGCAACCGCTCGAAGTTCGACGACACGACGATGTCCATCGAGGGGGCCAGCGTTGCCGCCAGGTCGCGCTTGGAGAAGTCGTTGTCGGCCAGCGTGCGGTGCAGGATGTCGTTGGCGTTGGTGGCGATGATGAACTGCTTGACCGGCAGGCCCATCTTGTAGGCCATGTAGCCCGCGAAGAGGTTACCGAAGTTGGCCGACGGCACGCAGAAGCTGACTTCGCGATGCGGCGCGCCCAGCGCCACGCCGGCAGCGACGTAGTAGACGATCTGGGCCATGATGCGCGCCCAGTTGATCGAGTTGACCGCCACCAGCCGTGCGCCCTCGAGGAACGCCTGGTCGGCGAAGCTCGCCTTGACCATCGCCTGGGCATCGTCGAAGTTGCCCTCGATGGCGATGTTGAAGACATTGTCCGCCAGCACTGTGGTCATCTGGCGCCGCTGCACTTCGGAAACCCGGTTGTGCGGATGGAGGATGAAGATATCCAGATGATCGCAGTGGCGGCAGCCTTCGATCGCCGCCGAGCCGGTGTCACCGGAGGTGGCGCCCATGATCACCGCTCGCTCGCCGCGCTTGGCGAGGAAATGATCGAGAATGCGCCCCAGCAGCTGTAGCGCGACATCCTTGAATGCCAGCGTCGGGCCGTGGAACAGCTCGAGCAGGAAGTGGTTGGCATCGAGCTGGTTGAGCGGGACGACGGCATCGTGGCTGAAGGTCGCGTAGGCATCATGCACCAGCCCACGGAACGTCTCGTCGTCGATCTCGCCGCCGACGAAGGGCTTCATCACCCGAAAAGCGATGTCGGCGTAGGAGAGCCCCGCCATCGAGGCGAGCTCCTCCCGCGACAGCTGCGGCATCGTCTCCGGCACGTAGAGGCCACCGTCGACCGCCATGCCGGTCAGTACCACTTCCTCGAAATTCAGCGCCGGCGCCTGGCCGCGCGTACTGATATAACGCATATTTCACTCCGTGAGTGACGAGCTTCGAGCTGCGGGCTTCGAGCACAACCCGCTCGCGGCTCGCGGCTTACGGCTCGGAACTGAAGTTATTACTGCTCGTCCAGCGACTCGACACGAATCCGCGTGACCGGCCCGGCGATATCGGCCAGCGATTCCAGCTGGCGAATCGCATCGTTCATGTGCTGCTCGCGGGTGCGATGCGTCAGCAGGATGATCGGCACCAGCTCGCCTTCGGTGGCTTCCTTCTGGATGATCGCCTCGATCGAGATGGTCTGCTCGGACAGGATCGTCGCGACTCGCGCCAGCACGCCAGGGCGGTCCACCGCCAGCAGGCGCAGGTAGTAGGCCGTGACGATCTCTTCCATCGGCAGGATCGGCAGCGCGTTGGCTTCGTCGTTGATGCCGCTGAAAGCAAGATAGGGCACACGGTAACGATGCGCGGTGGCAATGTTGCGCGCGACGTCCAGCAGGTCGGCGACCACTGCCGAGGCCGTGGGTTCAGCGCCGGCACCGGCACCATAGTAGAGCGTCGGGCCGACGGCGTCGCCCATCACGGCAATGGCATTCTTGACGCCATGCACGTTGGCCAGCAGCCGTTCCTTCGGAATCAGGGTCGGGTGGACGCGCAGCTCGACGCCGTTGTCGCCCCGCCGGGTAATGCCCAGATGCTTGATGGTGTAGCCCAGGTTATCGGCCTGCTCGACGTCCTCGGCAGTGATCCGCGCGATACCCTCGGTATAGGCGCGATCGAACTGCAGCGGGACGCCATAGGCGATGGAGGCCAGAATCGTCAGCTTGTGGGCGGCATCGATGCCCTCGACGTCGAAGGTCGGGTCGGCCTCGGCATAGCCCAGCGCCTGGGCTTCGGCGAGGACGTCCTCGAACGCCCGGCCCTCGTCGCGCATGTGGGTCAGGATGTAGTTGCCGGTGCCGTTGATGATGCCGGCCAGCCACTGGATGCGATTGGCGCCGAGGCCTTCGCGCAGCGACTTGATCACCGGGATGCCACCGGCCACGGCAGCCTCGAAGGCGACGATGACGCCCTTCTTGTGGGCTGCCTGGAAGATTTCGTTGCCGTGAACGGCGATCAGCGCCTTGTTGGCGGTCACGACGTGCTTGCCATGTTCGATCGCGGTCATGACCAGCTCGCGAGCGACGTCGTAGCCGCCGATCAGCTCGACCAGCACGTCGATGTCGGGATTGCGCGCGACTTCGAAAATGTCGCGTGTCACCTTGACCCCGGAAGTGTCGCAGTCAGGATTGTCGCGCCGCGCACCCACCTGCTCGATGACGATGGGGCGACCCGCCCGACGAGCGATCTCGTCGGCGTTGCGCGTCAGAACGTCGAAGGTGCCACCGCCCACGGTGCCCAGCCCGCAGATACCCACTCTCACCGGATCCAAGATGTCGCTCTCCCCTGCTGATATTGACTCGCCGCATCGCCCTCCGGAGCGGAAGCCGCTGTCACGGCTTTCCATTCTTTGCTGTACGGATTCCCGGCACAAAGCGCCCTGAAGGGCGGTCACGGTAGAAAGCCCAGCCCCCCTTGTCAAGCGGACTCGCGGGTATCCTGCCGGGTATCAGCTATCGCCGCTGGCATCGATGCCGAGCATGGCCGCCAACCGCTTCGCCGGCAGGTATCCCGGCACCATCTTGCCATCGGGGAAAATGATCGCGGGCGTGCCCTGAATTCCCGATTCGACGCCCAGTTGATACTGCGACGCGATGGGAGCCTGGCAACTTTTCGACGCTTCCACGCTGTCACCGCGGAATGCCGCGCTCATCGCTTCCGAGCGATTGTCGGCACACCACACCTCGGCGAGCTGTCGCGCCGCATCCGAACTAGGCCCCATCCGGGGGAAGGCCAGATAGTCGACCTGAATGCCCATGTCGTTGAGCTGGGACATCTCGGCGTGCAGCTTGTGGCAGTACGGGCAGGTGGGATCGGTGAACACCGTGAGCCTGGCCTTGACCTCGCCGGCCGGCTTGTAGATCACTCGCTGCTCCTCGGGCACGGCGTCGACCAGGGCCTTGCGTCGCTGGTTGGCCGCCTGTTCGGTCAGGTTGACCATGCCGTCCTCGGCATTCTGGTAAAGATCGCCGACGATCAGATACTGGCCTTCGGCATCCGAGTAGAGCGTGTTGCCGCCACGCAGGCGGACTTCATAGAGCCCGGGTACCGGAGAGTCGTCGATGGCTTCGATCGGCAGAGGCTGCCCCCCGTGCGCGTTGAGCTTGTCGGCAAGATCGGCCGGCGGCTCGGCCGATACGGCCGGTGCCAGAACGGCAGCCAGCAAGGCGACGGTGGACAACAGTAGACGACTTCTCATGTTCAACCTCTCGGGTGGTGTTGAGCGTGCAGCGCTTCCAGACGCGCCTGGGCCACGTGGGTGTAGATCTGCGTGGTCGACAGGTCGCTGTGACCCAGCAGCATCTGTACGACACGCAAATTGGCCCCATGATTCAATAGATGGGTCGCAAAGGCATGGCGAAGGGTATGCGGCGACAGCGGCTTGTCGATGGCCGCGAGCTGCGCATAGTGCTTGAGCCGGTGCCAGAAGGTCTGGCGAGTCATGAAGCCATCACGGCGCCCGGGAAACAGCGGCGGCTGGCGGATGTCGTTCATCAGCTCGTTGCGGCCCTGGCGCAGATAACGCTCGACCCAGGCCATGGCTTCTTCGCCCAGCGGCACGAGTCGTTCCTTGTCACCCTTGCCGCGGATCAGCACCACGCCCTGGCGCAGATTGACCGCCGATACGGTCAATCCCACCAGCTCGGAGACGCGCAGACCGCAGGCGTAGAGCACTTCCAGCATGGCGCGATCGCGCAGGCCCAGCGCGGTCTCCACGTCCGGCGCCATCAGCAGCCGATCCACGTCGTGCTCCTCGAGGGTCGAGGGCAACCCGGGCCGCACTCGCGGCGAGTGAACCTCCGCCAGCGGGTCGTGACTCATCAGCCCTTCGGCCAGCGCCCAGCGGTAGAAGCGTCGCAGGCAGGAGAGCTGCCGTGCGATGGAACGGGTGTGATAGCGCTCACGACAGGACTCGACGAAATCGGCCAGGGTAGTCTCGCCGGGCGCCAGCAGCCGCTCGTCCTGTGCCTCGAGATAGACGATCCACGCCGTCAGATCGCGGCGGTAGGCGCTCAGCGTATGCTCGCTGACGCCCCGCTCCAGCCATAGCGCATCGAGAAAGGCATCGCGTCGGTCGTGATCGTTCATGCAGCTCCGAGACGAAAACGGCTGTGGAAAGAAAGAGTTCCATCATAACGCGGAAACCCCGCGAGCCGAACGACTCGCGGGGTTTCCGTTGCTCCTGCCGGGCACGCTCCCGAGGATGACCGGGGGCGTGTAAGTCAGCGGCTTGCGCCGACTCAGCCCAGCTTTTCCTTGATGCGGGCAGACTTGCCGCTGCGCTCGCGGAGGTAGTAGAGCTTGGCCTGACGCACGTCACCGCGACGCTTGACTTCGATACCGGCCACCAGCGGGCTGTAGGTCTGGAAGGTACGCTCGACGCCGACACCGTGAGAGATCTTGCGCACGGTGAAAGCGGAGTTCAGACCGCGGTTACGCTTGCCGATGACGACGCCTTCGAAAGCCTGGAGACGCTCGCGGCTGCCTTCCACGACCTTGACCTGGACGACGATGGTGTCACCGGGCGCGAACGCCGGGACTTCCTTGCTCATCTGCTCGTCTTCGAGCGCCTGGATCACTTTACTCTTGCTGCTCATGTCTTGCTCCTCGTTGAAGAAACGTCTTCGAAAGACGTTTCGTGATCCCGACGCCCGTCCGACAAGCGGTCGGGGCGGAATCGGACTCGTGGATGACGCATGTCGACGACTATTGCATTCGAACATCACGCTATTCGCAGGTCTGTTCGAAGGTCTGTCGCCTCATGCACCGCCGTCGCCGGAAGATGTGCTTCCCGCGACGTGTTCGTCGATGAATTCGTCGAGCAGCTTGCGCTGTTCACGATCCAACGTTCGGCTCTCCAGCAGATCCGGGCGCCTGAGCCAGGTGCGCCCGAGGGATTGCTTCAGTCGCCAGCGGCGGATCAATTCGTGATTGCCGCTGAGCAGGACGTCCGGTACCCGGTGGCCGTCGATCACTTCGGGCCGCGTATAGTGCGGGCAGTCCAGCAGGCCATCGGCAAACGAATCCTCGCTGGCCGAATCACTGTGCCCCAGCACACCGGGCACTTCGCGCGCCAGCGCATCGATCATCACCATCGCGGGCAGCTCGCCACCGCTGAGGACGTAGTCGCCGATCGACCACTCTTCATCGATGTCGGCTTCGACCACGCGCTCGTCGATGCCTTCATAGCGGCCCGCCACGACGATCAGGCCATCACGCGAAGCCAACTCGCGAGCTCCGGCCTGATCCAGCCTGCGCCCCTGAGGCGACAGGTAGATCACGCTGGGACGATGGCCTGCAGCTTCCGCCCCGGCACGCGCATCCGTCAATGCGCCGCGCAAGGTATCGACCTTCATCAGCATGCCGGGGCCGCCCCCGTAAGGACGATCGTCGACCGTGCGATGTCTGTCCGTGGCGTAATCCCGGGGATTCCAGAAAGCCATTTCCAGCAAGCGACGCTCGACGGCGCGACCGGTAACGCCATGCCGGGTAATGGCCTCGAACATCTCCGGGAACAGGGAGACGACACCAATCCACACGGTACGCTTCTCCTTCCCGCCGCCGACTATCGGCCGTTCGCCGTTTCCCGAAATCGCCGCGTCATGTCGACGTGCAGCGTTTCAGAAAGCGGGGTCCCAGTCGACGATCATGAATCGTCCGGCCAGATCGACCTGAACGATCACGTCGTCAGGCAGAAACGGCAGCAATCGCTCGCGATCGTCGAGACTACCCTCGGAGGGCTTGACCACCAGCACATCGTTGGCACCCGTCTCGAAGAGATGGCCGACTCGACCCAGCTTGACGCCATCGCGAGTCTCGACCTCGAGCCCTTCCAGCTGATGCCAGTAATATTCGCCGCTATCCAGTTCGGGTAGCGCCGTTTTCTCGATCGACACCTCGGCACCGGCCCACTGCTCTGCCAGCTCCCGCGTGTCGATACCTTCCAGTCGTACCACCAGACTCTTGCCTTGCGGCCGCGCGTCGAGCAGACGTCGCGACTGGCGCTGCCCCTGCATCGACAACACCCAGACCGGGTAGTCGAAGATGCCCTGGGCCGGACTGGTGTACGAATAGACCTTGAGCCAACCCTTCACACCGTGCGGGCTGGTCAGACGCCCCAGCACCACGTGCTGCGTCTCGTCATTCTGCATGGGCTTGTCCTGCTCGGCTTTCGGCAAGGGGTCACCCGACAGCGTTTCGCGAGCCGCTTGCGGCATGATGATCGAACTCAGGCCTGAGCTTTGCGAGCTTCTTTGACCAGCTCGGCCACGCGATCGGAAACCTGCGCACCCTGGGACTGCCAGTGGGTGATGCGGTCCAGATCGACACGCAGGCGTTCTTCCTGGCCGCGAGCGACCGGGTTGAAGAAGCCGACGCGCTCGATGAAGCGGCCATCGCGGGAAACGCGAGAATCGCTAACGGTCAGGTGATAGAAGGGACGCTTCTTGGCGCCACCACGTGCCAGACGAATGGTTACCATTGCGTTGATAATCCTTCGGTTAAGTTAATCGTTACGCCACGGATTCGAGTCTTCTCGGACACTCGCCCGAGACGAAGATGCAGCATTCTACGGAAAACACCCTGTCTTGGGAACCTTTTGTTGCGACGCACGGGCGAATCAGCGCCGGGGAAAGCCGCCGCCCATTCCCCCCATACCGCCCATGCCACCGGGACCACCAGGGCCGCCAGGGCCTCCGCCGCCCATCATGCCGGACATGCCGCGCATCATCTTCTGCATGCCGCCCTTCTGGCCGGCCTTTTTCATCATCTTCTGCATCTGCTTGTGCTGCTTGAGCAGACGATTGAGATCCGGCACCTGCAGACCGGCACCGGCGGCAATGCGGCGCTTGCGCGAGCCGTTGATGATTTCGGGCTTGCGTCGCTCCTGGGGCGTCATCGAGTTGATCAGCGACTCGAGCTTGCCGAATTCCTGCTCGGCTCCCTTGTTCTGGGCCATTTCCGCCATCTGCCCCATGCCCGGCAGCTTGGACATCAGCCCGCCCATACCGCCCATCTTCTTGAGCTGCTGGAGCTGGTCGCGAAAATCCTCGAGATCGAAGCCCTGCCCTTTCTTGACCTTCTTGGCGAGTCGCTCGGCCTTGCCCTTGTCGACATTGCGCTCCGCCTCCTCGATCAGCGACAGCACGTCGCCCATGCCGAGAATGCGCGACGCCACGCGATCGGGGTGGAACGGTTCCAGGGCATCGACCTTTTCGCCCATCCCCATGAACTTGATCGGCTTGCCGGTGATGTGACGCACAGAAAGCGCCGCACCGCCGCGCGCGTCACCATCGGCCTTGGTCAAGATGACGCCGGTCAGCGGCAGCGCGTCATGGAACGCCTTGGCGGTGTTGGCGGCATCCTGGCCGGTCATGGCATCGACGACGAACAGCGTCTCCTGCGGCTGAATCGCCTGGTTCAGCGCCTGGATCTCCGCCATCATCGCTTCGTCCACCGCCAGCCGGCCGGCGGTATCGACGATCACCACGTCATGGAACTGGATCTTGGCGTGCTTGATCGCTGCTTCGGCGATCGCCACCGGCTGCTGGGCGCTGGTCGACGGGAAGAAGTCGACCTCGACTTCCCGGGCCAGGGTCTCGAGCTGATCGATGGCCGCCGGGCGGTAGATGTCGGCGGAAACCACCAGCACCTTCTTGTTCTCGCGTTCGCGCAGGAACTTCGCCAGCTTGGCCACGGAGGTGGTCTTGCCCGCGCCCTGCAGGCCGGCCATGAGCACGACCGCGGGCGAGCCCTTGAGCGTCAGCGCTTCGTTGGCCTGCCCCATGATCGCCTCCAGCTCCTGCTGGACGATCTTGACGAACTGCTGCCCTGGCGAGAGGCTCTTGGAGACCTCCTGGCCCACGGCACGCTCGCGTACGCGATCGACGAAGTCCTTGACCACGGGCAAGGCAACGTCGGCTTCGAGCAAGGCCCGGCGCACTTCACGCAGGGTATCCTTGATGTTGTCTTCGGTCAGACGCGCCTGGCCGGTAATCGACTTGAGCGTCTGCGACAGGCGATTGGAGAGGCTTTCGAACATGAAACGCTCCGGGCAACGATGCCTGGCGCCACCGATGCTCGAACTCAAGCTCGCGGCGCCGCTAGAAGGAATGTGGCCAGCATTATACGCATGGATAGGGCTTGGCTCCATGCGGCCTGATTCACACAGTTCGGCTGCATGCGGCTATGGCTGGGCGAGTTGGCAGTGATTGGGTATAGTAACCGCGAAACGCGATTGCCTATCATCTAGCACATCCGCATCCCGTACTCTTTTCATCGTCATGGCGGTCGTCAGTCACCGCTCACGAGGCCAAAACACCGATGCCGGCGCTTCCTTTCGCCCTTGTCGCTATTGTCTGCTATCTCGCCGCCGGGCTGTGGCAAAGCCTGAGCCTCGCCCGACGCGTCGGCGAACGTCCAAACTGGGTTCGCGGCGCTGGGCTGATCGCCCTGGTATGCCATACCCTCATCGTCGCGCTGGCGATCGTCGGCCCCCACGGACTGCACCTGGGACTGACCCAGAGCGCGGCGCTGGTGGGCTGGCTGGTCGTGGCACTACTGCTGATCGCCAGTCTGTTCAAGCCCGTGCTCAACGCGGGTGTCTGCGTCTTTCCGCTGGCCGCCATCACCGTTGTTGGTGTCGTTGGCATGCCCAGCCGGATGATCGAGTCCGGAGTATCGCCGGGGCTCTACTTCCACATTCTGAGTTCGGTCGCCGCCTTCTCCTTCCTGGCCATTGCCGCCGTTCAAGCAGCGCTGCTGGGCTTCCAGCATCACGCTCTCAAACGCCGCCAGACGGGTGGCATCGTTCAGGTGCTGCCACCGCTGACCCGCATGGAACAGCTGCTGTTCGAACTGATCTGGTGCGGCATGCTGCTGCTGACGCTCGCCATCATCAGCGGCTTCCTGTTCGTGGACAACCTGTTCGCCCAGCACCTGGCCCACAAGACCATCCTGTCGCTGCTGGCATGGCTGATCTTCGCCGGCCTGCTGGCCGGGCACCACTATCTGGGCTGGCGTGGCCAGAAGGCGGTACGCTGGACGCTGACCGGCGTCGGCGTGCTGATACTGGCCTTCTTCGGCACCAAGTTCGTGCTGGAATACGTCTTCCACTACAACGCCTGAGACGTGCCCCGAGTCGACAGCCGTGCCGGGTGCGGCTGTCGGCGGCGTTGACAGGGTTCGGCTAACGCCCTACAACAACCTGACAACTCCTGAGGAATTCCCCGCCTTGAGCGATGACATACCCTTGGGCCTCATGCTGGGCCTGCTGTTCATTCTGGTTTGCCTGTCAGCCTTCTTCTCCAGTTCCGAAACCGGCATGATGTCGATCAACCGCTACCGGTTGAATCATCAGGCCAATGCCGGATCCCGCTCGGCCAAGCGTGTCGTCGAGCTGCTCAAGCGCCCCGATCGCCTGCTGGGCGTGATACTGATCGGCAACAATCTGGTCAACAATCTCGCCGCCTCGATCGCCACTATCGTCGCCATCCATTTCTTCGGCGATGTGTCGGGGCCCGCCATCGCCACGCTGGCATTGACGATCGTGGTGCTGATTTTCGGCGAAGTGACCCCCAAGACCTATGCCGCCATCAAGCCCGACCGCATCGCCCTACCCGCCTCGCTGATCCTTGCGCCATTGCTGAGACTTTTCTATCCCGTGGTCTGGCTGGTCAACGTCATCTCCAACGGGCTTCTGCGCCTCATCGGCGTTCGTCACCTGGACGCCGGTGCCGACAGCCTCACCCGTGACGAGCTTCGCAGCGTGGTTCACGAGGCGGGGCCGATGATCCCCAGCCGTCACCAGGCGATGCTGCTGTCGATCCTCGATCTGGAAAATGTCACCGTCAACGACATCATGGTCCCGCGTCACGAGATCGTCGGTCTCAATCTCGACGACGATCTGGAAACGCTGCTGGCCCAGATTCGCCAGAGTCAGCACACCCGCCTGCCGATCTTCAAGGGCGACATCAACAACATCATCGGCATTCTGCACCTGCGCAACGCTTCGCGGTTTCTCTCCAAACCGGATCTTCAGAAAGCCGCGATCGTACAGGAAGCCCGTGAACCCTATTTCATTCCGGAGTCGACCCCGCTGCATACGCAACTGCTCAATTTCCAGCAGCAGAAGCGTCGGATCGGGGTGGTGGTTGACGAGTACGGAGACGTGCAAGGATTGGCGACGCTGGAGGACATTCTGGAAGAGATCGTGGGCGAGTTCACCACCGATGTCGCCGGCACTTATCGGGACATCCACCCGCAGCCCGACGGCAGCTACGTGATCGAAGGTACGGCCAATATCCGCGAAGTCAACAAGGCACTGGGCTGGCAGCTGCCGACGGATGGCCCCAAGACCTTGAACGGCCTGATCCTCGAGGAGCTGGAATCCTTTCCCGACGCTCAGGTCTGCCTGCAGATCGGCACGAGCCGCCTGGAGATTCTGGAGATCGGCGACAACCTGATCACCTCGGCACGCTGCTGGCAGCAAGGCGTCCGGCGCCGTGCTACCGAATAGCCCCGAATAGACCCGAATAGACCGGGGCTCAAGGCGCGCCGACTTCCCTCGTGGAGCTGGCGGCCGATGACCCGCCAGGGAGTGATTCGCTACGCTAGATCGGGCCGCCCAGCCTCCTGGCCAGGCTCTGATCGGCAGCGCGCTTGAGCCCGCGAACCCGCCGCTCCAGGGTTCGGCGCGGCGAATAACCCGCCGGTATCGGCTCGCCGAAGACCAGAAGAACCCGCGCCCGCAAACGGCGCGGCCACTTGGTCAGTGCCTTGCCATCCTTGTTGGAAGTCCAGGATCCCCACAGACCCGACAGCGCCGCCGGCACCACCGGCACCGGATCTCGCGCCAGCACCAGGTCCAGCCCTCGCCGGAAGGCCTGTACCTCGCCATCCGGCGTCAGCCGCCCTTCCGGAAAGATCATCACTACCTCGCCGTTGCGCAGTGCCCGGCTGACCTCTTCCAGCGCACGACGCACGCCGCCCGGATCGCGGCGATCGGAGTCCACCGGAATCGCCCCGGCAATCCGGAAGAACCAGTTGATCCAGGGATTTTCGTAGATCGGCCGATCCATCATGAAACGCAGCGGACGAGGGCAGGCGCCGCCGAGTACCAGCGCATCCATGAAGCTGACATGGTTGCAGACTACCAGCGCCGGGCCAGTGGCCGGCACATGATGACGACCGCGACAGCGAAGCCGATAGAGCACCTGAACCAGAGCGAAGATCAACAGCCGCAGCGCCGGTCTCGGGTTGCGTATCAGCAGCGCGACGCCGACCAGCAAAGCGGCCCATCCGAGACAGGCGAACAGCACGAAAAGCGACAGCTTCATCACGCTGAGCACCAGGATACCGACCACGGCGGACAGCACCATGAACAGCGCGTTGAGGATATTGTTGGCGGCGATCATGCGCGCCCTGCGCTCTTCGCGGCTGGCCAGCTGCATCAGGGTATAAAGCGGCACGCTATAGAGACCGCCGCCCAGCCCCACCAGCGCCAGCAGCGTGCTCATCTGCCAGAAGCCGGTCATCGTCAGCAGTTCACCCAGCGTCAGCTGTTCACCGGCAAAGCCCGATTGCGATGCCAGTTCGATACCCGAGACCCCGATGACCAGCGCCCCGAGCGGCACCAGCCCCAGCTCCAGGCGGCCTGCCGACAGCCGCGAGCAGAGCAGCGCGCCGAGCCCGACGCCGACCGCGAAAGCCCCCAGCAGAAAGCTGACCGCTCCTTCGCTGCCGTGGACCACGTCACGCACCCAGGCGGGCAACTGGGTGAGATAACAGGCCCCGAGAAACCAGAAGAAGCTGATGCCGATCAGCGCGGGACGCACGCGCTTTTCACTCAGGCCATCCCGCATCACCCGCCATGTGCCCGAAAACGGACGCCACGGCACACGGCCAGCCACGCTCGGCGGCGCCTCGGGAATACCCAGGCTGGCAACGACGCCGATCAGCGCGATGAGGATCAGGCTGGCCGCGATCGCCGCCCGCTCCAGGGCGCCGTCCAGCGAAGCCAGCACGCCGGCCAGCAGCGTTCCCAGCAGGATCGACACGAAGGTGCCCAGATTGACCCAGGCATTGCCCTTGACCAGCTCGGTGGCGGCGAGATGTTGCGGCAGGATGGCGTACTTGACCGGCCCGAACAGCGCCGACTGCGTGCCCATCATGAACAGCAGCGCCAGCAGCAGGCCAAAGAGCTCGAACCAGACCGCCACCGCCGCCGCGATCATCGTCACCAGCTCCAGCAGCTTGAGGCGGCGCACCAGCCGCTGCTTGTCGAGGTGGTCGGCAAGCGTGCCGCCCCAGGCGGAGAACAGAAAGAAAGGCAGGATGAACAGTCCCGCTGCCAGATTGTTGAGCAGTCCCGTATCCCAGCCGTAGCGAGGCACGGCGACGAAGGTCAGCAGCAGCAGTAGAATGTTCTTGAACAGGTTATCGTTGAACGCCCCCAACGCCTGAGTCCAGAAGAACGGGGCAAAACGGCGTTGAGTCAGCAATCCCGAGATCACGTGGCGTCCGGCTGGTAACGCAGGCCATTCAGGGTCATCGTCAGCAACTGATCGAGCAGGTCGCCGACTTCCATCGGCTGCTCCTGCCAATAGCCGAGACGATCGTTCAGCCCCAGTTGGACCAGACCGTGGACGCTACCCCAGAGGGTTCTCGCCATGCGGCGGGCGCCGGCATCGTCGAGCGCCGGCTGATGCGCCTTGAGCGCACTTTCGACACGAAGGAACAGCGCTTCGATGATATGGCTCTGGCGCTCGTCCAGCTCCCCCTCGTCCGCCAGCGGATATTCGAACAGCATCTGCCAACGGTAGGGTTCATGCTGGGCAAACTGCCAGTATGCGTTCGCCAGCGCCTTGAGCTGCGGCTCCGGGTCGGCATCCTCGAGCCAGGAGACCGCGGCCCCCATGCGGTCGAGCGTCTCGATATTGACGTACTGCAGCAGGTTGCTGAAGCTGCCGTAGAGCTTGAGCAGCGTACTCGGTGCGCAGCCCACATCGCGAGCCAGGGAGCGCAGCGACAGCGTGTGCACGGGATTGTCTCGCAGCCAGGCATCACAGGCCGCCATGACCTGAGCATGGAGCGCCTCGGGAGCGTGCTGTCGCGGTCGAGCCATGAAGTTCCTCGCTCGGAATAGTGTCGAATCGCTGTCGATGGTCCGGGGGCCGGAAAATCTTGTTGTCGACTTAAAATCGAACAGCGTTTCTCAGCATATCGCCATACCGCGCAAACGCAAGCACCTGGGGCATTAACGTAACGATTTCGTGAGAGTTTTACGCCGACCGGCTGCCATCGTCGATGGAGCGGTCGCGTCCGTTTTCGATACAATAACATCTTGGCCCTGCCTTTCCGGTGGCATAGGCTGTGGCCCCTGCCATCAGAATGCCCACGAGGAGAGACCATGGCTGGTCGACTGCACGTCGACGACTGGACGCGCCATCCACGAAGCCCTGCCTTTCGTGGCATCGACCCGCCAGTGTTCGGGCCCAACCTGGCGCCTCGCCGCTGGCTGTCGATCCTGCGCCAGGAAGCCAACGACATCGTGCTGCGCGACGCCTTCTGGGGGCTCACGCCCACCTGGCTGAAGGTCCTCGACCAGGCGCCTCACTGTGCCCGCGCCGAGTCCCTCGACGAGCGACCGATGTTTCGCGAAGCGCTGGCCGAGCGCCGTTGCCTGGTCCCCGTGACCGGTATCTACGTCTGGCAGGCCGGGCTACGCGGCAAGCAGCCATTTCTGGTCACGCATACCGATCGCTCGCCGCTGATGCTGGCCGGCATCTGGAGCCGCTACGCCCCGGATATCGGAACCTCGCGTGACTCGTTCGCGCTGATCACGGTGCCGACCACGGAAGTCATCGCCCCCATGAGCGATCGCCTGCCCGCTGTCATCGCGCCCTCCCGGATCGAGGATTGGCTCTCTTCGAAGACCTCGCCGACAGCCGCTCATGACCTCATCGGACCAGCCGACAGGGAACTGTTGGGCGCTTTTCCGGTATCAAGACAGGTGAACGATCCCGCGCACCAGGAGTGGGCCTGTGGCTATCCGGTCGGGCCCATGCGGGTATGGACGGCCTGAGAGCCGAACCACGTTCTGTCCCGGCATTCACGATCAAGCCCTGTTCATCGTCGAGCTCCGTTCATCCTCGAGCCGATTCATTACCAAGTCGATTCATTACCAAGCCGATTCATCATCACCGAGAGAATCCGTATGCAGGAACCCCATTCACGAGCTTCATCGCATCGCGCTCATCCCACCGGCATCGCGATGTCCAGGCGTTTCGGGCTTCGTGCCTGGTTCGCCGCCGGCTACCTGACCCTCGGTCTGGCACTGGCATTCAGCTCGCTCCCCAGCGAAGCCATCGCCGCCGCCAAACCTGTCTCGCCGGATCCCGTCCAGCCGATCCAGGGCTCTCCGGCCCAAAGCCCTCTGATCCAAAGCCCTCTGATACAAAGCCCTAATGACGACCGCCAGTATCGTGCCATCACGCTGGATAACGGCCTGCAGGCGCTACTGGTCAGCGACCCCGATGCCGACAAGGCTGCAGCGGCCATGGATGTCTCGGTTGGCAGCGACAACGACCCGTCGGACATGCCCGGGCTGGCGCATTTCCTCGAACACATGCTGTTTCTGGGCACCGAGGGCTATCCCGATCCCGACGGCTACCAGCGCTTCATCAACCGCAACGGCGGGTCTCATAACGCCTTCACCGCGGACCAGGACACCAACTACTTCTTCGATGTCGATCCCGAGGCCTTTCCCGAAGCACTGGACCGTTTCTCGCAGTTCTTCGTCTCCCCGCAGTTCAACCCGGAGTACGTCGACCGCGAACGCCATGCGGTGAACTCCGAGTATCAGGCACGGCGCGAAGACGACGCCCGTCGTATCAACGAAGCGCTGGGCAAGGCGCTCAATCCCGATCATCCGATCAACCACTTCTCCGTCGGCAGTCTGGACACGCTCAACAGCGACAAACGTCCGCTGCGCCAGGCGCTTCTCGATTTCTATCATCGCCATTACGGCGCCAACGTGATGCAACTTGCCGTGCTCGCGCCGGAACCCCTGGACGCCATCGAGCAACAGGTACGCCAGCGCTTCGACGCCGTGCCCGATCGCGACCTGAAAAAGCCGATCGTCGAGCAACCGCTGGCGAGAGACGGCGACCTGCCGGCCTCGCTGCGCATCCAGACCAACGAAGCCCGGCGCCAGCTGGAGTTCCTGTTTCCCGTCGACGACCCGATCCTCGAGTACGCCAACAAGCCCGACGATTATCTCGCCAACCTGCTCGGCCACGAAGGCGAAGGCAGTCTGCTGGCCGCCCTGCGCCAGGCCGGCTGGGCCGACGGTCTGTCCGCCGGCACGAGCCATGGCGACGGCCGCCACGCGCTGTTCGATATTTCCATCAGCCTGACTCCCGAGGGTGAAAACCACCTCGACGACATCCAGGCGAGCCTGTTCGAGCAGATCCGGCGGATCCGCGATCACGGCGTCAACGCCTGGCGTTATGAGGAGCAAGCCAGACTGGCCGAGCAGAGCTTCCGCTTTCAGCAGCGCAGCGAGCCGATCGATACCGTCAGCGGCATGGCGATGAGTCTCGCCCATTATCCGCTCAAGGATGTGCAGTACGCGCCCTACCGCATGGACCAGTTCGACGCGGCGGCGATCGATGACATCCTCGAACGGCTGACCCCCGACAACCTGCTGCGGGTCTACAGCGGCCCGGACGTCGCGGGGGAAAAGACGACCGAGTACTTCTCGACACCCTACACCCTGACGCGCCGCGACGACTGGCCTCGCGGGACGCCCCTCGACGGTCTGGCGCTTCCCGAGGCCAACCCCTACATCGCCGAAGACCTGAGCGTACAGCCGTTCGATAGCGCCGAACCGGCGCGCCTCGTCGACTCCCCCAGCGTCGAGATCTGGCATCAGGCCGACAGCGACTTTGGCGCCCCGCGCGTCGAATGGCGCTTCAGCCTGCAGAACCCCGATGCCACGCGGGATGCCCGCCATGCGGTACTGACACGGCTGCTGGCCGGCTGGTTGAACGATGGACTCAACGAGCGCTTCTACCCCGCCTCGCTGGCCGGCCAGAGCTTCACTGCCTACGCCCACGGTCGCGGCATCACGCTGGCCTTCTCCGGCTGGCGCGATCATCAGGATCGCCTGATGCAGACGGTCGTCGAGCAACTGCGGCAAGGCGAGATCACCGATGCCAGCATCGCCCGAGTCAAGCAGGGGCTGGAACGCAGTTGGGAGAACGCGCCACAGGACGCGCTCTATCAGCAGATGCAGCGCACCCTGGGCGAAGCTCTGATGCGGCCGCAGATCAGCACCCCCAACATGCTGGCGGCGATCGGTGACATCGATGCCCAGGACGTGCGCGACTATCGCCGACAATTCCTCGACGAGCTCTACGTGCAGGCTCTGGCGGTGGGCAATCTCGATGCCAACCTGGCCAGGCGCGAGGGGCTGCTGGTCGCCAACGCCCTGTCGCCCAGGCTTCACGCCAGCGACATTCCGCCGTTGAGCGTGCTCGACGTCCCGGCAGATGCGCCGGCCCTGCATCCGGCAACGACCCGCGACGACGCCGCGGTCCTGCGCTATCTCCAGGGCCCCGATCGCGCGCTGCAGAACCAGGCCAGCCTGGCCGTGATCGGCCAACTGATCGGCCCGCCGTTCTTTGCCAAACTGCGCACCGACGAGCAGCTAGGCTATATCGTCAGCGCCGGTTACGCGCCCTTCATGAACGCCCCGGGCTTGATGATGTTGGTACAGTCGCCAAGCGTCTCCAGCGAGACCATCGGGCAGCGCATGAACGCCTTCCTGGAGACGTTCGATCAGCGCATAGGCGCCCTGAGCGACGCCGACCTGGCGCCCTATCGTCAGGCCGTGCGCCAGCAACTGCTGCAGCGCGATCAGTCACTCTCGGCGCGTGCCGATCGGCTGTGGCAGACGCTGGCCTATCCCCAGGCCGACTTCGATCGTCGCCAACAACTGGCAGCCCAGGTCGACGAACTGAGCGCAGCGGATGTCCGCAGCGCCTGGCAGACGCTGCGCCAGAGCCCGACGCTTAGTGTCACCTCCGATGCCGGCGACCAGCCCAGCGATGTCGACGCCTTGACTCGCGACTACGCGACGCTGGCGCAATAACGACAGCGGCGCACCCGAAGACCTTACCCACCAACGCAAGCCGCCCCGGACGCATCGTCCGGGGCGGCTGTCTGCTTTCTGGCATTCTGGTTCGGGAAGTCGGTTTTCGTCACCTGCCCTTCGTCACCCGCCCGTCGCTCTTAGCTCATGACTCGTAGCTCGTAGCTCGTGGCTCGTGGCTCGTGGCTCGTGGCTCGTGGCTCGTGGCTCGTGGCTCGTGGCTCGTGGCTCGTGGCTCGTGGCTCAATAAGCGTCGAACGCCTGCTCCGGCATGATCGATTCGACATACATCACCAGCTCCTCGAGCACCTGACGCTCGCGATCCTCCAGCGGCGTCTGGTTGAGACGTTCGATTTCGCGGGCAAAATCCTTGAGCGTCATGCTGCCACTGTTGGCGTCGTTCATGCGCGCCCAGCGGAAGGCGTCCCACTGCGCCTTTTCCTCGCTGTCGAGCGTATCGGGGTAGCTGCGCGCGCGCATCCGGAACAGCATTTCCTCGAGCCGCGGATCCTGGAAGGCAAACCCTGTCGTGCCCAGCTCGTCGGGCGGTGTCGCATGCACGCGTTCCATCGCCTGACGGTCGTGCGGCGAGAAGAAGCCGCCGGAATAGAGCATCAGGTCGGGATCCTGCGGCGGATCGGCCGGTGAGTCGGCAAAGGCCAGTGCCGCCTTGCTGGCGGACTCCGGGTTCTGCACCAGCGCCTGCCAGTGTCGCTCGCACAAGGCACGGTCGAGCCCCAGGCGCTTGGCGACGGCATCATCGGCCGTGGCGATCGGCAGCAATACCGGACTTCGATTGAGATGGACCACTTTCAGCGGAATCCGCGTTTCGCCCTCGGCCAGCTCGCTTTCGCTGACGAAAATGCGCGCCCGGATCTCCTCGGGCGTCAGCGAGAACAATGGCGCCGGGTCGACGGCCAGGTCGTAGACGATGATCCCGTTGGGGTTCGAAGGATGCGCGGCCAGCGGTACGACCAGGGCGCTGCAGCCGCGACTGGCGGGATAACGCCGCGAGATATGCAGCATCGGCTTGCGGGCATCGACATCGAGCAGCTCGGCCACTCGCCGCTTCTGGCGCAACGACAGCAGGTAATCGAAGAACTTGGCATTCCGGGCGCGCAGCAGCCGAGCCATGCCGATCGTGGCACGCACGTCCGCCAGTGCGTCGTGGGCTCCTTCATGCGGGATACCATTGGCTGCCGTCAGGTGCTCGAGCTTGAAGCTCGGGGCGCCATCTTCTCGCTTCGGCCATTCGATACCCTCGGGGCGCACGGCGTAGAAGGCGCGTACGGCATCGATCAGGTCCCAGCGGGAATTGCCGTTCTGCCATTCCCGGGCATAAGGGTCGAACAGGTTGCGGTAGAACAGATGGCGGCTGACTTCATCGTCGAAGCGCAGGCTGTTGTAGCCCAGCGAACAGGTGCCCGGTACGCTCATCTCCGCCTGGATGCGCGCGGCGAACTCCGCCTCCGGCACGCCACGACGCAGCGCGGCCTGGGGCGTGATGCCGGTAATCAGACAAGCGTGGGGGTTGGGCAGGTCGTCGTCCGCCGGGCGGGCATACAGGGTCAGCGGCTCGCCGATTTCGTTGAATTCGGCATCGGTACGAATCGCGGCGAACTGGGAAGCCCGGTGCCGACGCGGATCGGCACCGAAGGTTTCATAGTCGTGCCAGAGAAATGTGAGCTCTGCCTGGGACCGGGCCTTCTTGCTATGGACTGCCTTGCCATTGCCCCTTCCACTCGTGGCCATTCCGCTCTCCGCCTGCGCAAAAGGCCAAGCCTAGCATAGCCGGCAGTACGACTCATGTGTCACTGGTCACTGCTCAGGTCTTGACCGCATCTCAGGCCTTGGCGCTTCTCAGGTCCCGGTGTTTCTCAGATCCTGGCGCTTCTCAGGTCTTGGCCGCTTCTCAGGTCTTGGCCGCTTCTCAGGTCTTGGCCGCTTCGCCTTCGTTGGGCAGCGTCACGTTGAGTTCGAGCACCGAGCAGTCGTTGTCGCTGTCGAGGCTGATATTGATGGCATCCTGGTCGACCTTGACGTACCGCCGAATGACCTCGAGCAGCTCCTGCTCCAGCATCGGCATGTAGTCGGGCTGGCCCCGATAGCCGCGTTGATGGGCAACGATGATCTGCAACCGTTCCTTGGCGACGGATGCGGACTTCTTGCGTTCACCCTTGAGAAAATCGAGTAGCCTCACCGGCGACCTCCTCCTCCGAACATGCGTGCGATCAAGCCGCGCTTCTGCACCGATTGAAAACGCAGCGGCACGTCTTCGCCCATCAGGCGCGACACGGTGTCGACATACGCTTGTCCAGCGTCGCTCTTGTCGTCATGGATGACCGGCACCCCCTGGTTGGAGGCACGCAGCACGGCTTCCGATTCAGGGATCAGGCCGACCAGATCGATCGCCAGTATCTCCCGAATGTCTTCCAGGTTGAGCATATCGCCGTCGTCGACCCGGCTCGGGTTGTAGCGGGTCACCAGCAGGTGTTCCTTGATCGGGTCACGGTTCTGTTCCGCGCGACGCGACTTGGACGACAACAGCCCGAGGATACGGTCCGAATCCCGCACCGAGGAGACCTCGGGGTTGGTCACGACGATGGCCTCGTCGGCGAAGTAGAGAGCCAGCTGGGCGCCACGTTCGATACCGGCGGGAGAGTCGCAGATGATGTAATCGAACTCCTCGGAGAGATCCATCAGGACCTTCTCGACGCCTTCCAGCGTCAGCGCATCCTTGTCGCGCGTCTGGGACGCGGGAAGGATATGCAGGTTCTCCGAGCGCTTGTCGCGGATCATGGCCTGCTTGAGCCCGGCCTCGCCCTGGATGACGTTGACCAGGTCGTAAACGACCCGGCGTTCACACCCCATGATCAAGTCCAGATTCCGCAGACCCACGTCGAAGTCGATGACGACGGTCTTGTTGCCGCGAAGGGCCAATCCCGTGGCAATGGCTGCCGCGCTGGTCGTCTTGCCGACGCCACCTTTACCGGATGTTACAACGATGATCTTGGCCAAGATGAACTTCCTGTTACCCGATAACTGTTGATCACTCTCGCGCCATTCAGGTCAGCGCCGAGATCCTTAACTGGTCTTCCTTGAGCTGCACTTGCACCGAACATCCCAGCATCTTGGGGTCGATATCCTCAAGACGCTTGTAGGTCCCTGCCACGGAAAGCAATTCGGCCTTCAGATCGTGACAGAAGATACCGGCTTCGCGATCACCGTGGATACCAGCCAGCGCCCGCCCGCGTAGTGGCCCGTAGACATGCACGCTGCCCGCTGCCAGCACCTCGGCGCCGGGATTGACGGCGCCGATCACCACCAGGTCGCCTTCCGAGGCGGAAACCTGCTGGCCCGAACGCACCGTCCCCCGATGAATACGTCCGCCGGCCTGTATCGACACCTCCGGTGGCGGTACCGGCAGCTCCGCTTCGACCGGCGTCTCGACGGGCCGGCTCTCGACCGCTCGCGGACGGTTCTCCTGCGGCGGGAACCACCCCAGCCCCAGCGCCCATGCTGACTGCTTGACCGGGTCCGAACCGCCGCGCACGGCCACCGGCAGCAGCTTGTGTGCCCGACACACCGCACAGATCCGCTCGAGGGCAAGGTGTGGCTCGTCGACCTGCTCGACACTCAGCACCACCGGCGTATGCTGAAAGAATGCCGGGGCCTGGCTCACCTTGCCGGCCAGTTGTGCACGGATACGCTCGGGGTCGCCACTGGCCAACTCCATGACTGTCATCGGCAGCATGCCACCTTTGAATGTAAAGGCAGTATCTGCCCGATCCCTGTTGAGACTCATGACCGAACTCCGCAGCGGGGGAATGGGGTTAAGCTAGGCGAGGGCGGACATCGCTGCAACCGATCATAAGGCCCCTCAGACCTTTTGTCAGGTGTCGCCACGAACCGACGCAACCCGCGAATCGGGCTTTTACCGCCGGCCTTCAAATGGTTAGATAGACAGTTGCCGTCGGCGCCGCGAATTTGCGGGGTCGATCTCTGCCAGCCCCGTCGTTTTCAGGATGCCACACCGGCCATGCCAGGACTCTTTCAACGTCTGTTTTCCCCTCGCTGGCGGCACAAGGATCCCGCTGTCCGCGCCCAAGCCGCCTCTCAACTGAGCTCGGACGAGCTCGACACGCTTCGTCAGCTCGCCCAGGACGATTCCCCCCAGGTCCGCCAGGCGGCACTGGCGCGGGTACAGGATCTCGATTCGCTGCTCCAGTGGCATCGCCAGTCGCCGAGCGAAGAGTCGTTCCAGCGTCTCGTCGACCTTCTCGGCGGGCGCGTTTCGCCCAGCCCCGATCTCAATACGCGGCTGGCAAAGATCGAGCAGCTCGAGGATCTGGTACTGGTCGACGCGCTGATCGGCCAGAGTGACAACCAGTCCCTGCGTCTGGCCGCGCTAGCTCGCATCGACGACGAAGAGCGCCTGATTCACCACGCCAGCGAAAACGGCATCACTGCCGTGCGCCACGCCGCCGCGGAGCGTGTCACCTCCCCCGACGGCCTGGCGCAACTGGCCAAGCAGGCGCGCCGAGACAAGCAGGTCGCCCGCCTGGCGCGTGAACGACTGGCGCGCCTGCGTGCCGACGCCGAACAGCAGAGCCGCGAAGCAGCGGAGCGCGAGCAGCTGCTGGCAACCCTGGAAGCCCAGGCCAACCGCCCCTGGGAGCCGACCTTCGAGGCGCGCCTGAAGCACTGGGTCAAACAATGGGACGCGTTGACCAGCAACGCAGACCCAACCCAGCACGCCCGCTTCGATGCCGCAGTGACTCGCTGCCGCCAGCGCATCGCCGAACACGAGCATCAGCATCGCGAGCTCGAACGCATCCAGCGCGAAAAGTCCGAGGCGCAATCGACGCGCGAAGGCATCCTCGATGCCCTGGACCAGGCACTGAACATCGTCGCTGAAACCGAACGACTGACCCCGGAGGTCATGCAGGCGCTGCAAGGCAAGTGGCGGCTGCAGGAAGAGCGCTGGCAGGAGGTCTCGGATCGCTACGGGGTCAGCGAGTCCTTCCAGCAGCGGTACGCGGCGCTCGACCAGCAGGCCCAGACCATCTGGCAGGCCTGGGAGCGACTGCAGGCCGAAGCCCCCGCCCTGCGCGAAGCGCTCGAGAAGGACGAGCCGCTGGCGCCGGTCCTTGATCGCCTGGCATGGCCGCGCACGCTGCCGCCGACCGAGCTGGTGCTCGATGCCCAGCGCCAGGCAGCAGCCAGCAGGCGCCAACAAGACACGGCAGCCGCCGCCAAGACCGAAAACCATTGGTCGGACGAAGAGATCGGCGCACAGCTCGAGGCTCTGTCCGAGGAGCTCGACCAGGGCCGTTACCGCCCCGCCTCGCAGTTGCATCGCCGTCTGCGCCAGCATCTGGATTCCAGCGGGCAGTCGTTGTCGCCGGCCCAGGAGCAGGCCTACAAGCAGCAGACCGCCCGCCTGGCCGAATTGAAGGACTGGCGCGGTTTCGCCGCCGCGCCCAAGCGCGAAGCCCTGCTGGCGAACATCGAAGCGCTGGTCGAGGCCCGCGAGCAGCCGGATGCAGAGCGTCATCGCCGGCATCAGCAGCTGATTCGCGACTGGCGCCAGCTCGGCGACGCCGCGGCGACCCGCGAGCTGGCCCAGCGCTTCCGCGCCGCCTCCGACGCTCTGCATGAGCAGCTGGCCGAGTGGGAGACCGAGCTCGAATCGCGGGAGCAGGACAACCTCGCAGCCCGGCAGGCACTCTGCGAACAGCTCGAAGCGCTGCTGGCCCACCCTTCCGAGGATGCCGACCCGGACGGCCTGCGCCGGATTCGCGATGCCGCCCAGGAACAGTGGGATCGACACTGGCCGGTTCCGCGGCGGCAGGCCGCCTCGACCGGCCGGCATTACGCCCGCCTGCGTCGTCAGTTGCAATCGCTGATCGACGAACGCGCCGGTGATGTCGCGGACCACAAGCGCGAACTGGTCGAACAGGCCCGACAACTGGCGGAAGATACCGCGCCCGCCGCGCAGCGTGCCGAGCAGGCCAAGTCGCTGCAACAGCGCTGGCGCGAGCTGGGCCGGGCGCCGAAAGGCATCGAACAGACGCTGTGGCGCCAGTTCCGCAACCACTGCGACACCATTTTCGCAGCCCGCGACACCGTGCGTGGCGAACAGCAGGCACGGCAGCAGCAGCGCTTCGATGACATGCAGGCACTGATCGACCGCCTGGACGCCTGGCAACCTGCATCCGCCAGGGAGCGCCATGTACTCGACTCGGCGCTGACGGAAGCACAACGCCTGGTGCCTCTGCCCCGCAGCCGTCGCAGCGACGGTATGGAAAAGCGCTGGCAAGGCATCGTTCACGCGCGGGAAGTCACACTGGATCGGCTTGCGCTGGTGGAAGAAGCCAAGCAGTGGCCCGACTATCGGGCATGGATGCGTCAGGCCGACGGCGAAGCGCTCGACACGGCCCGGCTCGACAGCGATGTACGACGAGCGCTCGAAGCCCGCGAGACTCAGCGCCAAACGTCGTCGCCGCAGCAAGCCGAAGAGAATTTGCAACGCTGCCTGGTCCAACTGGCGCTGCTGGCCGGCGACGCCATCCCTGAAGCGCTGGAACCGCTGCGCCTCGAGGTTCAGGTCGCGCGGCTCAACGACGGGCTGGGCCGGCCGCCCACCCCGCCCGAGGAACTGCACCAGACGCTGCTAAGGCTGTTGTCGATTGCCCCGCTTTCGGCCGAGACCTGGGAGCGCTACGAGCCCGCTTTCGATAGCGTAATGGCGCATTTGAGCCGATCAGGACATCATCACAGCGATGAAGGCATTGACTTCATCTAATCCGTACGTATAATACGCCACAAGTTGATGCGGGGTGGAGCAGTCTGGTAGCTCGTCGGGCTCATAACCCGAAGGTCATCGGTTCAAATCCGGTCCCCGCTACCAAATTATTTGACCGGTGCCTTCCCCAGGCGCCGGTTTTTTTTGGCCTCTATTTTTCCGTCAAACGCTATCCGCCTTTCCTCTTTCCCTTTTGCTCTATCCGCTTCTCTCACGACCCGTTTTTGCGTTATCCATTTTGCCCCATTCATTACCCTCGGGCAGATACCGGTTCCGCCACGTTATGCATGTGGGCTATCCCAGGTCTCTGGGTCCTGTTTCGTTTTATCGCCAGATCCTCAAGGAATTTCCTGCTCCACCTCTCTTTCCCCGTGGCTACCGGTCGGTTGCGCCATGCCGACTCGGCCGATGCCGGGCAGCTTGAGCGCGGGAGACTGCCAGTCGACTCCGACCGTCAATCCCAGCACGTCGAGTTCGAATCCTTCGTCCCAGGCCAGCATGACGCCGAACAGGCCGCCCAGCGACAGTTGATAGCCGGTCTGCGTCGGTGTCCTGGCGACGAACTCTCCCGGCAGGTAGTTCTTGCCGATCGCATTGGGCGGGAAGTCCACCGAGAGTTCCGGCACCTGTCGCACCACCCAGGCAATGAACGTATTGCTGTTGGGACCGGGCCAGATCCGGTATTGGTCGGGAAACGGGTAGTCGGGCACGACGCGCTCGATCTCGTCGATCGCCCGCGCCGCCTTGTCGCCCCGGAGTTCGGCCAGTAGCGTCGGCGAATTGCCATACCACTGGCGATCCGGCGGCGCAAAGCCGGTCTCCACCGTGGGCCGACGCCAGCTCATCACCTGATAGACGCGATAACGGCTGGCATCTTCGGCCTTGGTTGCGATCCAGGTATGCACGCCGAACGCCCCGCGCCACTCGAAGGTTCGCGCCGCGTAGACCTGAACGACGGCCTCGCGCACCTCCGCCGGATCCGGCGCCAGCCCACTGGAAGAACGATCCGCATCCTGCCAGTTGGCGGACATCGGCACCTGCTGGGAAGCGAGCATATAAGCCGGCCCCAGCAGCAGTACGATAATCAGCGTGACGGCAGCCAGCACGAACTTGAACGTGCGAGTCAGCATCCGGGACAGGTTCATCGGCAGAGAATTCCGGCGTTCGGGTCGGGGGACGGGTTGAATCGGCGTACGATGGCCCACATAACACTCATCAATCTCGAATCGAACATCAAGGGTTTTTACATGGCTATCGTCGATCCTCGCACCGGACAACCGCTGACCGGCCCGGAAGAAAGCGGCCAGAATGGCGCCGGCAACAACGTTGCTCCGGAGGACGTCATCGTCGACGTCACGCTGGAGAACTTCCAGCAGGTCGTGCTCGAGGGCTCGATGCAGCATCCGGTGCTGCTGCAGAGCTGGGCATCCTGGTGCGAGCCGTGCAAGAACTTGAAACCGGTGCTGGAGAAGCTGGCGCAGGAATACGCTGGCGCCTTCGTGCTGGCGCGGCTCGACATCGAAGCCTTCCCGCAGATCGCCTCCCAGCTCGGGGTACGCTCGGTGCCGGACGTCAAGCTGATTTCCCAGGGCCAGCTCTACGACCAGTTCCAGGGCGCGCTACCGGAAAAGCAGGTTCGCGAGTGGCTGGGCAAGTATCTCGAGGCACCGGCGAACGCCTCGCAGAGCCCGGAAGAGATGGCCGAGACGGCACTTGCCTCCGGAGACACCGAGACGGCCGAAGCGATCTATCAGGAACTGATCCAGCAGTATCCGGAGCACTACGATTACCAGATCGAGCTGGCCGGGGTGCAGGTCGCCGCCGGTCGCACCGCTGACGCCAAGCAGATCCTCGACAATCTGCCGCCGGAACACCGCGATGCGGCCAAGGCTCGCGGCGTGCGGGCACGCATCGAGTTCGGCGAGGAAGCCTTGAGCCAGGCCGATATCGACGCCCTGGGCGAGCGTGACGACAGCGAGGCGCAGTATCAGCGTGCCATGCGCCAGATCGCCGACGGCCAGTACGAAGCCGGACTCGAAGCGCTACTGGCTGTCATGAAACGGGATCGCGCCTACGGCGAGGACGCGGCACGCAAGACGCTGCTGCGCGTTTTCGATGCGCTGGGCGCCGAACACCCGCTGACCGTCACCTACCGCCGTCGCCTGTTCGCCATGCTCTACTGATCGACGTCGATCCGCGTGATGCCACGAACGCCCGGCCCGAGCGAAAGCTCGTGCCGGGCGTTTTCCTGGGGATCATTCGGACAGCACACGATCCAGACGCATCAGCGCCTCTTCGAGCCAGCTTCGCGGCATGCCGAAGTTGAGCCTGACGAAACCGGGCCAGCCGAAGTCGGCGCCATCGGAGAGCGCCACGCGTGCTTCTTCCAACAAGCGCTGCTGCGGCGACTCGGCCAACGCGCTATGGCGTAGATCCAGCCAGGCCAGGTAGGTCGCTTCCGGTGCTGTCATGGCCACGTTCGGCCAGCGCGAGACATGCGCTTCCACCAGGGCCAGATTGTCCCGCAGCTCACTCAGCAGCGCCTGGCGCCACTCCTCGCACTCGGCGTAGGCGGCTTGCGACGCGCTCAGGCCGAGCACGTTGACGCTCGGCAGCAAGCCGGCAGCCGCAGACTGGAATCTCTGGCGCAGATCATCGTCGGCGATGATGGCGCAGGCGGAGGAGAGCCCCGCGATGTTGAACGTCTTGGAGGGCGCCCACAGCGTGATCAGACGATCCTTCAGTTCCGGACACAGCTGACCCAGCGGCCGATGAGAGACTGAAGGATCGAGAATCAGATCGCAATGCAGCTCGTCGGAAACCACGATCAGATCGTGACGCACCGCCAGCTCGGCCAGCCCCTTCATCTCCTCGGCGTTCCACACGCGCCCGGTGGGGTTGTGCGGGTGGCACCACAGCAATACGCGCGTGTTGGGCTGGATCGCCGCTTCCAGCGCCTCGAGATCGAGCCGCCAGGGTTCGCCAGGCGCAACGGGGTCGGCCAGCGCGAACGTCTGTGCTTCACGTCCGATATTCCTGGCGATACTCAGAAACGGCGGATAGATCGGGGTCGCGGTGAGCACGCCCTGCCCCGGTTCGCTGAGTGCCATCGCCGCCAGATTGAGCGCCGGCACTACGCCGGGCACCCATAGCTGCCACGCTTTCTCGATCTGCCAGTCGTAGTGGTCACGGCTCCAGTCGCAAAGGGTTTGCTTCAGTGCCGCGGACACGTCACCGTAGCCGAAGACACCGTGCGCGACGCGTGACTCGAGCGCCGATATGACCGCCGGCGGCGAGCGAAAATCCATATCGGCGACCCAGAGGGGTAGGACGTCCTCGTCGTACTGCAGCCACTTCTTGGTGGCGTGCTGGCGGCGATCGATACGCGTGGCAAAATCGAAGTTCACGATAGTGATCTCATCATCGAAATGGATGGACAAATATGTGCGAGCGACCTGACGTGCCTGACAACGCTTCTCCCCGACCGTTCTACGCTCGGGTGCTGGCCGGCAATTCGAAACTGGTCGGCCACTGGCTGATGCTGGGGCAGGCCGATCCCGACCGTCTGGCCCTGATTCTGGCCGATACGGCGCGCATCGCCAAACTGGGAGAGCCGGAGTCGACACCGGACGGCGCCACGCTGACCCACTGGAGCGGTGACGCTACGCCACCGCGCTGGGCCGCCAGAACGGCGCTGTTCCTGCTGGTGCAGATGCCGGCCAGGCCCCTGCCCCGCGATGACGACGAGGCGTGCGCCTGGGCTTACTGCTGGCTGCACAATCGAGACTTCGACGCCTTCGAGACGGCGCGCGACGCGCTGCCCGATCACTTGCGCGAGCGCCTCGCGGCACCGCTGGCCGAAGCGTGGCACGACTATCGTGGGCTGCGCCTGGTCTGACCCGTCCGGCGCGAGCCATGCCAAGGCCCGAGCCGTTTGCGTACCAGCCTGTGTCAGGCCGCAGCGCACGCTGACACGAGCAGGCGGAGGATCAGAGGTTGTACTTGACGAGAAGACTCGCGGTATTTTGATCGGTATCGAAAGCCGTGCTGTTCTCGATGCCGTACTTGTTGCTCCAGTAGTCGTACTCGAAGCCGACGTAGAGTTTCTTCTCCCCCCACTGCATGGCCTTGCCGAGATCGTACTTGATCTGTGGATTGACATGCAGGTTGGCGTGATAGCTATCGTCGTTATCTACTACCCAGTCGATATAGCCATCGATCAGGAAGTCCGACTCTCCCGCCGGGATCGTCACCGACCATACCGGCGTGATCTGCCAGGTATCGCCATCACGATCTCCATCCGGGTCGCGGTGATAGACATTGATCTGAGCGTAGTCGAAACCGGGGATCGCCAGGTCGACCCCCATGCCCAGTAACGTCGTTTCCACATCTCCTTCGCCAAACTCGCGGGTGCCTGCCAGCAGCACGTCGCTGATCGGCCCCAGCTTGAAGGACTGGTCGAAGATCTTGTTGAACGAAAACCGGGGCGTGAACTCGCCGTAAAGAGTATTGCTGCCATTGGTGGCGGATTCTTCGCCGTTGTAGAAAATCTTGTCGACGAAAATGAACAGATCCCCTACCGTCCAGCTACTGGCATGCTCGAAAGTTACCGTCTGCTGCGTCGACGGATCGACTTCGAAATTCTGCCCGTACAAGTAGGTCAGGCTATTGCCCTGCCACAGAATCGGACTAGCGGCCGCTGCCTCGCCAGCCACACCGAGGGCCGCTCCTGCAATCACGCCGATGGCGACCGTGCTCTGTCTCAAACCTTTCATCCCACCCTGCTCCTATGTCATGGGTCGCTCTCTGGCGCTTGAACTCGAGATCCTGAAGACCCGGAACCAGAAGGAGCAAAAGGCGTGCCAGTCGACTATTTTTGTGTACAAAACAATGGACGCGCGACGAAACATAGACGCCGGTATATCGAGGCGTTTTCATAACGCACTGTTTCAACTCAGATCTCTCTCAAAACCTGACCGATTGCACAAGTTTGAGGCAGGCTTCAGGAACGACGACGCCTGGCCTGGCGCTTGGGAACGAAGCCGTCCGGCTTGGTTGCCAGCCACTCGGCAAAGGCGCGAATATCGGGATGCGACAGCAGCGCTTCGCGGCTTGCATAATCCCGGCTTATTCATGAGGCCGGCCCGAAAACGAAGATAGCGGATGGTATTCTCTTGAAAATTCAGTGTGTTCCGCCAAGAATCTGAACCAAGAGAGCCATCCGCTATGGGTGAAAGCCTATCCACCT
>NZ_JAXOVV010000002.1:0-512 GCF_036663415.1 Salinicola sp. 4072
TGTCCAATATTCCCCACTGCTGCCTCCCGTAGGAGTCTGGGCCGTGTCTCAGTCCCAGTGTGGCTGATCATCCTCTCAGACCAGCTACGGATCGTTGCCTTGGTAAGCCGTTACCTTACCAACTAGCTAATCCGACATAGGCTCATCCGATAGCGCAAGGTCCGAAGATCCCCTGCTTTCTCCCGTAGGACGTATGCGGTATTAGCGTGGGTTTCCCCAGGTTATCCCCCACTACCGGGCAGATTCCTATGCATTACTCACCCGTCCGCCGCTCGCCACCAGGGAGCAAGCTCCCCGTGCTGCCGCTCGACTTGCATGTGTTAGGCCTGCCGCCAGCGTTCAATCTGAGCCATGATCAAACTCTTCAGTTGAAGTTCGATAGTCCTTACTTCTCTCACACCCGAAAGCGTAAGAAGAAAAGCGGACCAAACTTGGTTCAAGGTCAAACGAATCTTGACGAGTCGCTTGCCTCGATATGTCGTGACTGGCTGTCACGCGAGAACAAGCGCCCA